>JAABRU010000136.1 GCA_011390755.1 Desulfobacteraceae bacterium
GAGGAAGTCTGGTCTCTGGTCATCAGTCTGGCCGAATCCGGTATTCCCGAATCCCTTTATCATATTGACGCGGTGGATGTGAGCCCTAAAGCCCTGGCCCGTGCCCGTTCCGGCATTTACGGGGAGGAATCCTTCCGGGAAACTCTGCCGCAGCGGGAAGTCTATTTTGCACGCAGCGGTACGCAGTTTCAGGTGCGCCCCTCTTTGTACAGCAGTGTCCGCTTTATGCAGGGCAACCTGCTGGATGAAAATTTGCTGAAAGAGGAAAAACCCTATCACATTATTTTCTGCCGCAATCTGCTCATCTATTTATCCGCGGCCGCCAAAAACCGCGCAGCAGGCAATATCGAACGTCTGCTGCATCCCGAAGGTCTTCTTTTTCTGGGACATGCGGAGCAGACTCCTTTCCGGCATTCCGGATTTGAGCGGATTCCCCCTTCCGGGGCCTTTGTCTGGCGGAAATCCCCTGCCGGAGCCGGGGAGCCTTCCCCCATGCGGTCTCCGCGTTCCTATGCCCCTCCCCAGGAAAGAAAAACAGAAAAAGCCCCTCCCCTTCCCAAAGCGGAAACCGCCCCACTGCCGGACACACTTCCCCCGGCAGAAAAAAAAATTTCTTCAGCCGCGGCAGAATGTGAAAAAAAAGCATCTCTGAAAAAAGCCCGCTGCCTGGCAGACCGGGGGAAACTGGATGAGGCTTTTGTTTTATGCAAAATCTCTCTGGAAGAAAATCCCGTTGATGCAGAAGCCTATTTTCTGATGGGAATGATTTATCATGCAGTGGGAAATGAAAAAGAAACAGAAAATTACATGAACAAAGTTATCTATCTGAACCCCGCGCACTGTGATGCCCTGGAGCAGCTCTGGCTCATTGCCGAGCACCGGGGAGACCGGCAAAGGGCCGAACATCTGCGGAAGCGGATACGGCGGATTTTGGCAAAAGAGGAAATTTTATGAAAGAAACCGGGTTTGGAACAGAAAGAGAAAACTGCTGGAAAACCATCGGTGTATTCAGCAAAAATGCGGCCCGCTGCCCCCGCCTGGAAGAAGTGATTCACTGCCGGAACTGCGAACGTTTTATCCACGCCGGCAGAAATCTGCTGGAACGGGAACTGCCCGCATCCTATCTGGAGGAACGCACCCGGATTATTGCGGTTAAAAAGGAAGAGGAATCGCCCGGAACCGTATCTGTGGTGATTTTCCGGGTGGAAGAGGAATGGCTGGCGCTGCATACCCGGCTTTTTACCGAAGTGGTTGATCCCCAGAAATTCCATACGCTGCCCCATCGGAAAAATCCGGTACTGCTGGGACTGGTCAATGTGCATGGGGAAATCCGGATCTGCATTTCCCTGAAAAATCTGCTGGATATTAAAGGGGATGAAGAAAAAAACGGAGAAAAAAAACAGTATAAACGGATGATGGTGGTGACTTCCGAAGGCAGTCAGTGGGTGTTTCCGGTGGAGGAAATTCACGGGATTTACCGCATTCATCCGGATATATTTGAAAATACACCCGTAACCCTTGCCAAATCCCGCGCATCCTTTACCCGGCATATCTTCCGCTGGCGGGATATGAATGTGGCCCTGCTGGATGACGGCCTGCTCTTTGCCAGTCTGAAAAGAAGCCTGACCTGATTTGCAGAACCCGGCAGTCTTATACCCAATGCTGCTGCCTTAAGAATTTTACTCCTCCCCCCGGCGGGGGGAGGTCCGGAGGGGAGTCTTAAGGCAACAGTATCGGGTCGCGGGAGGGGGTACCCGGTCAGCGGCTTTGGGCCACCACCAGATGACCCCCCAAATCTGCTTTCTTAAACACTCAGCAGATCGAAAAGTTTCCCCCGGATACGGTTTTACATCTGCCCCGGAGTGCAAAAACTGTATTTCTGCACCGCCGTATCTCCCGGTTACCCTATGCAAAAATACAGTTTTTGCACTCCTCCGGAAACGTTTCGATCTATATACAGGCTGCCTGTCTGTCTTCCTGCATTTTCAGGGCCAGCGCGTAGACCTCTTTGCGGGAAATCCCCGTTTCCTTTGAAATTTTTTTGGATATATAAGAAACAGGGGTTCCGGCATTGAGTTCTTCTGCAATGATTTCTTCCAGTTTTTCCCCGGAAATCTCTTCCCCCTGCGCGCTTCCGCCCACCAGCAGGGTGCATTCCCCTTTTACACTCTGTCTGCTTTCCAGTTCTTCCCGGATGCGGGAAATGCTGCCCCGGATAAATTCTTCATATAATTTGGTCATTTCCCGTGCCAGTACCGCAAAACGGTCCCCCAGCACATCCTGCACTTCGGCCAGAAAGGAGGAAATGCGTCTGGGGGATTCATAAAATATCAGGGTACGGTTTTCTGTTTTCAGACTTTCCAGCAGTCCCAGCCGTTTTCCCTTTTTTCTGGGCGGAAAACCCACAAAGGTGAAGGTGTCTGTGGGCAGTCCGGAAACACTTAAGGCAGTAACGGCAGCGGAAACCCCCGGAACCGGAATGACGGAAATTTTTTTTTCCAGGGCCGCAAGCACCAGCCGGTATCCGGGATCGGAAACCGAAGGTGTTCCCGCATCGGAAACCAGCGCAAGGGATTCACCGGCTTCCAGTTTTTCCAGCAGCGCGGCTGTCCGCTGTGTTTCATTATATTCATGAAAAGAAAGCAGGGGGGTATGGATCTGATGGAAGGCAAAAAGCCGGGCCGTGATACGGGTATCTTCGGCTGCCACCAGATGCACCTCCCGCAGGGTACGAACAGCCCGCAGAGTAATATCTTCCATATTGCCGATGGGAGTCGCCACAATATATAATTTGCCGGAGGACAGTTTCAATGTTCAGGGACATTCCTTTTCGGGCAGAGATTCTTTTTTTCGGATTATATTGCCGCTCATGCGCAGATCCAGACGCTGCATTTCAGGATCATTGGTATAAAAAGAAACCTTTCTGCTGATGCTGCTTCCGCCGTAGCCCCTGCTTTCTATCTGCACCCTCACTGTTCCTTCTTTCCCGGAAGGAATCCGCCCCGGAAATGAGACGCGGGGCGCGGCTCAGCCATCGCTGACACGGCGCAGGATCAAATCCCGTCCGCCGGTGTTTTTGATAAGAAAATCATGGGAAACAATATCCCCTTCCCGCAGCGGTTCAAATTCATAATGCTGCCGGGCAATGGAAAGCACAGGGGGGGAAGATATTTTCTCCGGAACATAGCGGGTGCATCCCGCGGCAAAAAGCAGTAGCAGGATGAGACGGAATTTTTTCATATTCTGCAATTTATTTCAGCAATTTTCTGATATTCATCATATATTTTTTTTCAGCGGCCTTTCGGGCCCTTCTTTCCTCCAGCCACTCCCGGGGACCGATTTTCAGGCATTTTCTGTATCCTTCCCGGTCAAAATATTCGGAATGACTGCGGGAGGCCATCCGGTAATTATAATCAAAACATTTTTCATGATGTTTTTCAATTCTCCCGCGCTGCACATAATCCGACGCTGATTCTGCCAGAGCCGACTGTTTTTCTTTGCCGGAAAGTCTTTTTTCATGAATCGTCTGCCGGATCATCATCAGAAACACCATCGCAAGGATAAAAACGGCGGCCCGCATCCGGAAGCGGTTGTATTTTAATTCTTCCTGCGGATTTCTGAATCTGGGTCTGAACATTCTTCAGATATTTCCTCATTCTGCCGGGCCGTAGGTAAACAGCACATTGTTCCGCAGACCTTTTATGCCTTTTTCCGGTTCATCCATCCGGAGAATGTGAAAACGGGGGACAATACAGTCTCCGAATGAATTGCAGCTGAGCATGGCCGTGACACCCGGAAAACTGCGGGTACTGTATAATTCATTCCGCAGTGCCCCGCGGCCGATGAAAAAATTTCCTTTTGCATCGCGCACCGCTGTTTTTTCAATGGCCGAAAAAAGCAGGCAGGCGGCATCATATGCATTCAGATAATAATCCGTGTTGGGAGATTCCTGAAACAGCTCTGTATAGACGGAGGTCAGTCTCCGGGTCTCAGGATTTTCTTCTGCTCTGACCGGCCCGACAAAATACATCCCTTTTGCCATTTCTCCCACATCCGCAGCAAAGGTCTTTTCAATCAGCGCGCCGTTACTCATCAGAATCAGGTCTCTGACAGCTTTTTCATTTTCGGCCATACGGCTGATCTGCCGTACAATATGGTTTCCCTCCGGCTGAAACAGAGGAAAAAAAAGCAGTTGCGCGCTGTTTGCTGTTACGGCCAGAATCAGCGGTTCCATATTATCATCCCCTTTATTGACCGCAGTATCCAGAACAATTTTTCCCCCCAGCTCTTCAAATATCCTGAACTTGCGCAGCTATTTTGCGGTTTAATCATTTTAACTACCTGAAACAATAATATATTATGTCTATATTTATCCAAATGATTATTTTTGGATATGTTGTAATTTCAATATGTTAAAGATTTGTAAATTTGGAAACTTTTAAAGATTCAACAGCATGATAATATTGTATTTTTTGTTCAATCATAAGATTTTGCCTGCACAAGTTCAGAAATATCATATGAAAACCTTCGGTAAGGCCGCGGGTATAGATATCTCCGTCATTTACAACTGCGGCTTTCCGGACACCAAGTTTTTCATATGCAAAAAAAGCAGCGGCTTTTCCCGCATATTCCTCATTCTGGGCCGTGCGGAAATATCCGGGCTGCCAGTCCGGGGCTTTTTTTCCGTTGATTGATGTCAGATAGGGAGCGCTGTTATTACCCGAAATCATCAGCAGTCCTGCTTCGGACATCACTTTTGCCGCTGTGGCGGCGGCACCGGAGCAGGTGGTGCCGAATATGGCCAAAATTTTCGGATCCGCCGCAATTTTCATGGCCGCAACACTTCCCCCTTCCGCGGTGCATCCGCTGTCTTCTATCTGCAGTTCCACCCTGTGCCCCAGAATTTTATCACCTGATGCAGACAGGGCCAGTTCCAGTCCCCGCAGCTGTTCATTTCCCAAAGCAGCCACTCTTCCGCTCAGGGCCTGAATAACTCCCAGGCGGATCGGTTCTCCGGGAGCAATACGGACACAGCCGATGGGATCACCGCATTCAAATGCTTCGGGGGTGTTTTTTTCACATCCGCATATAAAAAAACAGACGGACAGCGTCAGCAGTAATTTACAAAACCGATCACTCATACCTGTTCTCAAACCGCTTTTGAAAGATTATCGAACCAGGCCTTTTTGCAGGGCAAAGGCCGTAAGTTCGGATGCATTATGCATATCCAGTTTTTTCATGAGATTGGAACGGTGCTTTTCCACGGTTTTGATGCTGATGCACAGGTCATCCGCAATCCCTTTGTTTTTGTGTCCTTCGGCAATCAGTTTCAGAATCTGTCTTTCCCGCTGGGTCAGCATATCCAGCCCGAACTCGCTGTTCATATGCTTTTTTCCTTCCAGATAATATTCCACCAGTTTTTCCGAAACTCCCGGACTGAGATAGTTTTTTCCGTTCAGTACATGCTCTACGGCCAGACGAAGTTCGGAGTGGGTGGCATCTTTGAGCAGATAGCCGTTGGCCCCGGCTTTTAAAGCCGCAAAAACATATTCTTCGGCTTTATGCACTGTGAGAACCAGAATCCGGGTATCCGGACAGCGGCTGCGGATTTCCCGGATGGCATCCAGACCGTCCATTTTGGGCATGGAAAGATCTATCAGCAGCAGATCCGGCATAAATCTGTCTGTTTTCCGGATGGCTTCCAGGCCGTTTTCCCCTTCTCCGGCAATTTCATAGGCAGGATTGGAGGAAAGCATGGCTTTCAGTCCTTCCCGGAGTATCCGGTGATCTTCAACAATGACAATGCGGTATTTTTTCGGGTTTGTCCGGTTTGTCATTGTATTTTCCTTTCCTCCGGTATTAGACCTCCTGCAAAACTAAAATTGCCCATTATAACTGTTTGTTTTTATAAATCCATAAAATGAGATAAATGAGTTTTGCAGGAGGTCTATTATAAAATCATATACTTCAGCAGTACACTGTCAGTGTTAAGGTTATTTCCTGAAAAAATGTACCAAAGGACTGCCGAACGGAAAGACTTCGGCGAGCTCAGTCGAGTCGTTTGGCAGTGCCTGACAAATGACAGACCGGTCACAGATTTTCAGTTTGTGACTCCTTCAGGAAGCGGTACATTCATATTTTGAAATCGCCTAAAATGACGGGTATGCAAGACCCTGAAATTCCGCAGGGGCGTAGCCGGATTGAATCTGACCTGTTTTCCGTACCGGATTTCTGAGAAATACCGAATTTTATCCCTGTACCGTGAAAGGGGGTTCATCGCTGAGCAGGCCGGTTCAATCCATACGGGTTAGCCATTTCTTTCGAACAGCGTTTGCTGGAATTGCTGTAAATTTTTGGAATAATCTATTGAAACACATCCGGTTCTTTCCACCGATTTAGTATGATATTCTGGACTTACTTCAAAACCAATAAAATTACGGTTTACATTTTTTGCAGCTATTGCAGTTGTACCGCTTCCCATAAACGGATCAAGTACCAATTGCTTTTCTCTTGTTGCAAGTATTATAAGATATTCAATCAAATCAAGTGGTTTTTGAGCTTCATGAATTCGTTTTTCATTATTTCCAAAGCCAAATTCCAGTAAATTGGTCGGGCTTGAATTATTTATTCTGCATTTATCAATATTGACTGCGCCCACTTCATTTTCGAGAATATTATCTGTGATTGTTCCCCCAATTCTGTACGGTTTCATAAACCATGCTATAGGTTCCCAAATCGGTGCCAAATTTCCAAGTCTCCAGCCATCCCATTTTGCAGATTCATCTTTCAGTCCCCTTTTTTCAAGAACGATACTTACCCTTTGTGCCCTGTGATGCGCTGAAGGTTTTTTCCATGCCAAAATATCTTTTAAAAGAAAACCGCTGTCTTCAAAAGCGTTGATAACCCTGTGAACAGTTCTTCTTGCTCCAAAGACAAACAAAAATGATCCGTTTTTCATTTTCGGATAAAGACTTGTTGTCCAGTTCATGCACCATTTTTGATATTCTAAGCCAATATTTCTGTCAGACTGAGCCCAACCGTTGATTGGTTTTCCTCTCCGTTTAAAACCTGATTTTCCTTCCTGAGCAGGAGATTTTCCCAATAAAGCGGAATTCGTATTGTTATGTAATACGTCCCAGTCATCCAGACTGATTCCATAGGGAATATCCGATAAGAAAAGATCAATACTGCTGTCAGTTAACATGGGTATATATTTTACACAATCACCCTGGATAATTTTATTTAAAAATTTTTCGGCATCCTTCATATCTGCCCAAAAGTAGTTGACACTTTTTGTGATTTTGAAAAAAGTCCGTTTTTTTTTGAATCTGCAAAATTTCCATACAGAATAACATGTTACAGACTGCAAAAAATTATCAGAAAATTCCACTTTGCCAAAAAGTGTAAACTGTTAAATGAAGGATACCAATTTTTCGTTCACTGTTTCTGTCCTATGCCAAGAAGACCGTTATCGAAAACGGATTCAATCGCTTTGATTTTGTTTTCAATTTTACTTGATTTCAAAATTTCTTTTATTGCTTCTTCTTTTGACAGTTTCATAATAATCGCAGATGGCCCAGCAAGGACGATATTCCGTTATCTTTTATCTCCCGGCTAATTTTTTCCTCAACTTTTTCTGCATCAACGCCAAAATTACCACTTAGGCGATTTCCAAATATGAATGTACCGCTTCCGCAGGAGTCACAGACGAAAAGTCTGCAAGCGGACTGCCGTCTGTCAGGCACTGCCGAACTTTCAGTTTGGCACTCCTCCGGTACATTTTTTTCAGGAAATCACCTTAAACGACTAATCTCATCAATCCAGTATATCCGGTTCTCAATTTGTCCCTGTGTGATTATTTCAAAATCCATTTTGTTCCTATTCTATTATTAAATGGATAACCGTCATTTTAACCGTGCCCCGCATAATACAAGGTCGGGTCAGGCCGCAGGTCGTAAGCCGATGTAAAAATCTTAGCCTTTTCCCTCGTTACCGGGCTCTGCCCAATGTCATTGACTTAGGAACTCAGAAAAAATCAATTCCCCTGCTTAATCCGGGTAGCAGAGTATAAACAGGTGTCTGCATTTTTCCGGCAGGCAGTTTCAGAGGATTTATTTTTTGCCGGGTTCCTTAAGGCGGAAAGAGTCTGTCCGGAGTCCCGAACTTTTGGACTCTGAAATAATTCACAAAAATACTGCCAAACTTTCCGTCCGGCACTCCGTAATTTTCTAAAGTCAGCAGATCGAAAAGTTTCCCCCGGATACGGTTTTACGGCTGTCCCGGAGTGCAGAAACTGTATTTTTGCAATGTCCGGAGTGCAAAAACTGTATTTTTGCACCGCTGCATCTCCCGGTTACCATGCAAAAATACAATTTTTGCACTCCTCCGGAAACTTTTCGATCTGCTGAAAGTCAATGACACTGAGGCTCTGCCTGCGAATGCAGTTTCGGAGGCAGAGCCTCCGGCAATGCAGGGCGAAGCCCGGTAACGAAAATCCGGGCGGATTATTTTCTTGCATTTTCCCAAAACACCACAGATATTGGGGATTTCAGATGACTTTGTTCAGGGGGTATTCAATAATCCCCTCTGCCCCTTTTTTCATGAGCTCGGGAATCAGATCCCGTACATATCTGCCGTCCACAACGGATTCAACCGAAAGCCAGTCGGATTTGTGCAGATGGGCCACTGTCGGTGCATTGAGACTGGGCAGCAGCCCCACCACGTCTTCCAGGCGGTTTTCCGGCACGTTCATTTTAATGCCCACCATTTTGTCTCCCAGCAGCGCACCTTTGAGCAGCAGGGAAATCTGTTCTATTTTATCTCTTTTTTCCGGATTTTTCCATGCCGCATGATTGGCAATGAGCCGGGTATTGGTCTGCATGAGTTCATGGATAATTTTCAGGCCGTGGGCACGGATGGTGGTTTCGGTTTCCGTTACTTCCACAATGGCATCCGCCAGACCGGAAACCACTTTGGCCTCTGTTGCGCCCCAGGAAAATTCCACTTTGACATCAATACTCCGCTGGGCAAACCAGCGTTTGGTAAATTCCACCATTTCCGTTGCAATGGTTTTTCCCTGCAGGTCTTCCGGTTTTTCGATTCCTGTATCATGGGGAACCGCCAGCACCCAGCGGGCAGGTCTTGCGCTGACTTTGGAATATACCAGATCTTCCACCACATGCACGTCTGAGCTGTTTTCGGCAATCCAGTCTTTGCCGGTCAGCCCGGCATCCAGGGTTCCGTTTTCCACATAGCGGGACATTTCCTGCGCCCGGCAGATGGCGCAGTCTATATCCTTATCGTTGATTTCAGGGAAGTAACTCCTGCCGTTTACATTGATTTTCCAACCGGATTTTCTGAAAAGTTCAATGGTGGCATTCTGGAGACTTCCCTTGGGAATGCCCAGTTTGAGTTTTTCCTTCATGATTTGTAGACCTCCTTGGGATCAAAGACCGGTTCTCCGATAATTTTGACTTCACTGTTTTCGATTTTTTTATAAAAACAACTTCTGTGGCCGGTATGGCAGGCAGCCCCGCCCACCTGCTCCACTTTGAGCAGGACCGTGTCATCGTCGCAGTCCACCCGGATTTCCTTTACATGCTGCACATGACCGGAGGTTTTGCCTTTGATCCATAATGTATTTCTGGATCGGCTGTAATAGGTTGCCAGACCCGAAGAAAGGGTATGTTCCCATGCCTCCTGATTCATATAGGCCAGCATGAGTATTTCTCCGCTCTCATAATCCTGGGCAATGGCCGGCACCAGTCCGCCCATTTTGTCAAACTTCAAATCCATAATCTGTCCTTCATGTTTTCAATAATCCCGTTTTGATGAACCCCTGAAAAATCCGGATTGGCAGTTTTCTGCCGTTCCGGTGAAATTTTGTATTTTCAATATGCTCCGAACTCCGGTTTTTGCCGGAGTGACGGATTTTCTGATTTTTTACCGGTTCATCTCTTTTGACGGGCATAATTTCCGCAAATGAAATATGATGGTTTCGTAAAAAGTCAGAACCGAACATTCTGACCACAGTATACTGCTGTAAAATGCTGATACAGCCGCATTATAATGTGGCAGATTTTTTTCTGACCGGCTTTTTACGGGATCATCAAATATCGCAAATGATATATGATGATCCCGTAAAAAGCCGGAAAATCAGGTTCTGACACACATTCATCTGCTGATTGGATTAACAGCGGTTTGCAAAAATCCGGCTTTTCAGGGGTTCATCAGATATATCTGACCCTCATTTTTATCTGAAAACTGTCATTGATAATGACAATAACTGGGAAAGTCAAACTGTTTTTTTTGTTACAGACGGTTAAAATTTTTGCGCGGCCGGGTGCATGGTTTTTAAAGATGATTCAGAACATAGGCGATACGTTCTCTGACGGGCATCAGGGGAACCGGGATGATTTCATAGTCCAGCATCCGGTAGGTTTCATAAATCAGCCGATCCAGTTTCCGGGCTGTCTGCTCATCTTCATTTCTTGCCCGGTCATTTGTAAAAGGAAGCAGCCGGAAGAAAAAAATTTTGTGATAAAAATGTCTGCGGCTCAAAGCCAGCGATTCATCCGCCGGGAGTCTGTACAGTCTGTAATAGGCGATACTGTCCGGTATTCCCCTGTCCAGAAAGATCAGTTCTTTTTCCGGCAGATTTTCTTCGTTTTTCTGTTTCTGATACAGTAATGCCTGCTGAAAGGCAAGGGCATTTCCCCGGATATCCCCCATTGCCCGTCCCATGCGCAGCTGTGTATCAATATAGTTCCGGGCGGCCTCATGAACAACAAAATATCCCAGCGCTTCCAGTTCCCGGATTACCGTGCTTTTTCCGGAGCAGGGAGCGCCGGTGATAACGCAGCGTTTGCCATAACAGCTCATTGAAGAAAATCCGCTTATTCTCTCTGCAAAAGTTCCGCCGGTATTTCACAGGTTTCGGGTACAGCTTTTTTGTTTTCCACATAATGGGCCGCAGCCAGGGCAGCGGTACAGCCGTCCGCAGCAGATACCACAATCTGCCGGGCGTATTTTTCCCGCAAATCTCCGATTGCATAAATACCGGGGAGTTTGCTTTCACATTTTTCATCTGTTACCACATATCCGTCCGCATTCTGCCGGATACCTGCCGGAACCAGTTCATTATTGGGATGGAAACCGATAAAAATAAATACACCGTCCGTATCCAGATCTCTTTCTTCCCCGTTCTGCGTATCCTTCAGCCGCACACCGCAGACACCGCTTTCATCCGCATTGATGCGCACCGGAACCGTATTCCATAATATTTCAATCCTGCATTCTGCTTTGATCCGTTCCTGCAGAATCATCCCGGCCCGCAGTGCATCCCGGCGGTGTACGATATAGACTTTTTCTGCAATTTTTGCCAGATAAAGCGCCTCTTCCGCGGCACTGTCCCCCCCTCCGACCACCACAACGGTTTTGTTTCTGTAAAAAAAGCCGTCGCAGACAGCACAGTAGGAAACGCCTTTGCCGTAATATTCATCCTCCCCCGGAATGCCCAGTTTGCGGGGACTTCCGCCGGTAGCGATAATCACAGCATAGGATTTGAGTTCATGCCCGCCTGCCAGTTTTACCGTATGACAGTCCAGACCGGGCTCAATGGCTGTTACTTCATCTGTAATGGTCTCAAGGCCGTATGCCCCGGCATGTTCCGAAAATTTCATGGAAAGTTCCGAGCCGCTGATATGGGTAAATCCCGGATAGTTTTCCACTTCATCGGACATGGTCACCTGCCCGCCGTGAATTCCTTTTTCCACCAGCACTGTTTTCAGGGCGGCGCGCATGGCATAAATTCCCGCGCTCAGCCCGCCCGGGCCGCCGCCCACAATAATCAGATCATAAAAAGTGTCTTCTGTCATTATTATTCACTCCCGATTTTTTTATCTTATATGCTATAGTTTTGCATTTTTTATAAGCACTTGATTTTAAACACGAAAGGCTATCGGAAAATATTTATATCCCGGTGTTTTTTTAAATATTTTCCCGTGTATTTCGTGGTTTCCTGTAAAAAAATGCAACAGTACAGTTATATCCGCATTTCGCTCTGCGCGCTCCGGCAATCTGAATTTATTGCATCCGGTTTTTCGGGTATCCAAAAAATGATGAGTCGGCAAAAAGTCCGAATTTCAAAAAACGCTATCAATAAAATCAGAGCCTTAATATGTATCAAAACCTGATTTTCGGACTTTTGACGAGGCCATCAAAAAATGCTCAAAAATTCAGTTTCATTTTTAAAATGTTACAAATACAGACAAAATGCGGGCCAGTACATTTATTTTTCTGACTGCAGAATATTTTATGCTTTGTATGCCTTTGTTGACAGTTTTCCGACAAAACGTTATAGATTTTCAGATGCCGCATGAGCGGATCGGTTCTGAGGCGCAATGCCCGGGTTTGCGCGGCATTAGGTGATTTCCGGAAAAGATGATACCGGAGGAGTGCCGAACTGAAAGTCCGGCAGTGTCCGGCTGCCGACAGTCCGCTCACAGACTTTCAGTTTGTGACTCCTTCAGACATGGTATGTTCATATTCGGAAATTGCCTTATCAGGATTGATGAACCGGTAAAAAGTCAAAACTCTGTCACTCCGGCGAAAACCGGAGTCCGGAACATACTGAAAATACTGTATTTCTGCTTTCGCCGGAATGATGCAGAATCAGGAATCCGGACTTTTTACCGATTCATCAGGATTGGATTATCAAAAAACCATGCGGCACTGCACTGCTGTTCTTTCGGAATTTATACACAATCAGATTCTTTTTGTACAGGAATTTTGTTTGGATACAATCATCCAAAAAAGGGTTGCCACTGCTGACGGAGCATGCGGCAGGCAGTCGCTTACAGGATACCCACAAAGCTTCCGCAATGAAAAATCAGTAACTTTTGCTTACAGGCAGCAACTCAGTGCCATTGACGTAAGACTCCCCTCCCTGAGGGAGGGGCAGGGGGAGGGTGAAAAGGGACTTTAATTACAGTCCCCTGCTGCCCCCTCCCCTGACCCCTCCCGCCGGGGGAGGGGAATATTCTGCTTACGTCAATGACATTGGGCAGCAACTCAGTGCCATTGACGTAAGACTCCCCTCCCTGAGGGAGGGGGAGGGTGAAAAGGGACTTTAAACTTGGATCAACAATACACAGGGAGGCTGTGAATGAAAGTAAAAAACCGGGCGGAAGTGGAAAAATTTGTTGAAAGTCAGCGACTGCAGCTGGGGCTGGATGAAAATGAGGCACAGGATCTGCTGACGCAGTCTTTGGCAGATATGGAGGAACCGGAAACTGAAGAGGGATATTTTGAAGCGGCCTGTCCTGATTTGGGTGAATCTTTCGCAAAGGAGCAGATGGCCCCATCCCTCATGCCGGGCAAATCTGAAAAAAAAAGCAGAATGCAAAAAAGGAGAAATATCATGTCCGATCCCTATCTTTCAGAATCCCAGACCATAAAAACCCGTCCGGCGAAAGTCAGCCGTATTCCCTCACTTATTTATGAACATGCCCTGCCCAATGAATATATTGTGCAGATCGGGATAAAAGATGCCAAACCGCGGCTGGGGGGCAAATATTTCAAAATCGGGAAACGGTTTCTCAAGTTTCCGGCCACGGTGCAGACAGTTTATTTTACATCAGACAATGCCAACAGAAATTATCAGGGGCTGCGCATTGACGGGTATGCCTGCTGGCGCATTGATCCGGAAAAACCGGAAGTCGCCGCGCGCTCGCTGGATCTGAGTGACAGGAACAATCCCATGGGGAATACAAACCGCATCCTCCGGACCATCTGCACCGAAGCCATCCGTCATATTATTTCCAATATTTCCATTGAGGATGCCCTGACCAAAAAAGATGAAATCGGTCTGGATCTCAAATCCCAGCTGGAAAGAGTGGAAAGAAGCTGGGGCATTATGTTTGATCAGATCGGGATTGAGCGGGTGACCATTCTCTCTGCCAGTGTATTTGAGGATCTGCAGCAGAAAACCAGAGACAGTTTACGGCTGGCAGCGGCACAGAGCCGCATGGAAACCGATCAGTCCATTCAGAAACAGAAAGCCGGGCACACCGAAGAACTGGAAACCCTGAACTGTGAAACCAATAAAAAAACAAGGATACTGCGGGCCAAAACAGAAAGCGAAACCCACAGGGTGGAGCTGGAAGAAAAAGTAAAACGGGAAGCAGAAGAACGCAGCGCGGAAGAAAGCCGGAAAAAAGCGGAAAGTGAAGCTGCAGAACGGGCGGCCGTGCAGAAAGCAGAGCGGGATCAGCAGCAGATCATCCGGGAAAGCAAAGTGGAAGCCCTGAAAAATGAAGAAAATCATAAACTGGAAACCGCCGGAGCCGATTCAGAAACCCAAAGCCGCATTCATGCCGCAGAAAGCGATGCGAAAATTGCAGAGGTGGAGGCCCGCACCGAACTGGAAAAAGCAGAGGCCCGCCACACAAAAGAAATCCGCCGGAAAGATCTGGAATTTCTGCTGAAAATCCTGAATTTGGAAAAAGAGAACGAAATGGGGGAAAAAAGTCTGGCCGCAGAGATGAAGGCGAGTGCCGTGCGCTTTGCCCGGCAGATGCAGGAAAAACGGGAACTGGCAGAATTGGAACAGGAAACCGAATCCGCACGTCTGAAAAGACTGGAAACCGAAGAAAATATCCGGAATATGATTTCCGAAAACCGGCTAATCTCCGGATTTGTGGACAGACTGCCCGAAATTGCCTCCTCTTTTGAAATAGACCGGTATACGGTTTTCAGCGGGGCCGGAGAATCCCCTGTGATGCATGTTCTGTCACAAATCTTCAGTCTTCTGGAAGAGCAGGGAATCGGGAAATTTTTAAAAAATCATGCTCCGGAAGAAAGCATAACAGAAAAGCCGTCGGAAGAGGGGGAATAAGATAAAAAAAGGACATTTCTTTTTTTGATAAGTCTGTAATTCTTTCTCTGGAAATCTGCATTCAGATAGTATATCAATAAAGATAATATGGAATAAAGAAAATTATGACCCGGAACAGGCAATGGCAAAAAACAGGAAAAGCATCTTGTATCATCAGACGAATATACAGAAAGATCATTCGGATATACTGCACTATTTTTTGAATATTTATAAAAAACAGATGAATGTATCCGGAAGCACGGGAGAATTTTATGCTGTGGCAAGACCGGATGAAAACCCGGATACGATCTATGAATTCCGCATAAAGCGGAGGGACAGGTGGCATACCCGGCGGATAAGTCTGGGACCTTTGGGGGAAGATACCGGCAGCAAAAGCAAATGCTATAAAGTTATTTATGATGAACTGCTGGTGCTGAAAATTCCGCCCAAAGCTGTCCGTGCCTTCAGGGACTATATGGAAAGTATCGGCAGGGAAAGGGAGATAGCCGAACTGCTGGAACCGGAGATTGACTGTATTACTCCTTCTGTATCAGCGGTCTTAAAAAAACTGCCTCTGTTTTCCCCGGATGCACATCTGGGCACTTTTGCCCTGGAAAAAAAATGTGTTGAAAAACTCCGTGCTTTTCCGGAATATCAGAATTATCTGAAAATTGCCGACAAATTTGTTTTTTTTTCAAATCTTTCCCGGAATCTCTTTCTGGGACAGATTATCCGGGATATGCATTTCGGAAAAACCTTTGTTTTTAATGAAATTATATCCCATACGGAGATGCTGGACCATCCCCTGCTGTTTGAAGAAATATACGGAAAATCAGCACTGCCCGTTTTTTATCCCATCTGCGAACTGTATGCCCGTTTTGATGCGGCCGTATCCGCTCTTTTCGGGGAAAATCCTTCTGCACCGCTGACATCCTACCGGAAAAAAAACTGGTTTTTAAGCCGTCTTGCGGAAAAGGAGGCGGAAAGGGATACGGCATTTCCTTCTTCCGAAGAAATGGAAAAAATCAACGGTCTGATGACCCGGATTCTGTCATCTGCCGGGAATGATGTCCGGAATTACAGAAATGCAGTGGAAAACCGTATCCGCACAAAACAGTTTGAACAAAACAAGGCCGGTATGCGGGGGATTATCAGAAATCTGCTCCTGCTGCTGGCAACTTTGCGGGCAAAGGGTGTGGCGGTCCGCGATCTGAAACCGGATAATGTGTTTATATCGGGTGATATATCACAAAATCCTGTTTTACTGGCCCGCCCCGATGAATTTTCCATCGGTCTGATTGATTTTGAAACCGCGGTATTTTTCAGCCCCCCCGGGCAGGAAAAAATCAGGCAGCCCATGCTGGCCGGAACACCTTCCTATGCAACGCCTTCCCACCTGTTTAAAAATGAACTGCTGCGCATAGCCTATGATGATCTGAACCGCATTCTGCATCTGCAGGACTGGCAGGCTGTGAACAGCATGATTTTCAATGTTGTCGCTGGCAGACGCCTTACAAAGAAAAGCGGAAAACTGATTACGGGCATGGCCGGAATTGTGCGGGAATCACTGGCCCGGAAAATGACAAAAATCCAGGCTTTCCAGAACTGCAACCGCATATTCTGGAACCGGGCCTCGCAGGAATTTTATGAGCGGTCGGGCCGGTATAAAGAATATCTGCAGGATGTGATTATCATGCTGCCGGAAGAAGTCCGCATAATGTTCAAAACAGAAGCCGTTTGCACGGAAGATCTCATCCGGAAACGGACTGCCTGTCTTCTGCAGTCTCAGACCCTGTTCCGATCTGCCAAAAGCAGAACGGCACTTCTGAACATGGATCGGGATGACCTTGCCCGATACCGCTGCAACTGGGAAAATAATATCTGCGTACCGCCCGCCGAACCCCGTATCCGGTTAAAGATTCTCCGGCTGCTGGAAATAGTGGACAATCTGAAACTCGAAAGCGGGCAGGTATCCGGGATGATTTCCCGGATAAAACAGCGCGGCGTATCCGTTTCTGCATATGAGATTATGCTTTTCATGTTCCGGGTCGTCTTAAATGCCATGTACAGACCCGAATGGGGCATATTATCCGATGATCGGCCCCGGACCGGGGCTGCGGATTTTACAGCAGACATTCCCGATGATGTTTCGGTGGGGATTGAGCAGACACTTTTATGAATTTTATTGATATCTTATTTTTTGGAAAGGAATATGTGATGATAAAAAAATCGCTTTCATTCAAAATCATTTTCGGCGGAATTATTCTGGTTATGTTTCCTCTCATGGCGGTAATGTATTTTTCTTTTACCAATGTAACACAGTCATTAAAAAATGCATCTGAAAATACAGCGGCGCGCATTGCCAAAGATATGGCGGAAATGACCCAGGTGATTCTTGAACAGGAGATAAAACTTATATCCGAAATTTCCACCGGAAATACAACCATGGAGGTGACAGCAGAAGTATATGAAAAGGGAGCAGAAGTCCCGGAGGACAGAATAAAGAGACTGGATTATAAATTATCAAAATTTACGAAAAATAATTCGGAACATTATGAACTTCTCTTTGTCGCGGACAGCAAAGGGAATATTTTTTCCGACAGTGCGGGCAGGAAAGCCACAGGAATTCAGATTGCTGAGCGGGAATATTTTCAGACCGCGATAAAAGGGAAAAGCAATGTATCTGATCTGATTAAATCAAAAATGTCGGAACAGACAAGAATTGTAATCGCCGCGCCGGTATTTTCCGAATCCGGAAATATTATCGGTGTCGTGGGGGCTGCACTGAAACTGCGTTTTTTTTCCGAACGGATTATTTCCACCCAAATCGGCAGCAGCGGTTACGGTTATCTTTTGGACAAAGACGGATTATGTATAGCGCATCCGGATGATACACTTGTTTTTTCCACCAATATTAATGATTCCCAAGGCATGGAAGAAATATCCCGTTCAATTATGGGCGGAGAATCCGGGTCCGGTTTTTATATCTTCAAAGGGGTGAAGAAAGTTGCCGGATATGCACCGGTTCCCCTGGCCCGCTGGTATGTGGTGATTACGCAGGATGAAAGCGAATTTCTGAAACCGGTGTTTACGGTTTTTCGGATCATCGTCTATGTTTCGCTGATTTCTCTTTTTCTGACGGTTCTTGCCCTGCTGCTGTTTACCGGACGCATTACCTCCCCTTTGCAGAAGATTATAAAGGAGCTGGAAAAGGGGGCCGGGCAGATTAATTTTGCAGTGGAGCAGATTTCTTCCGCCAGTCAGACCCTGGCGCAGGGAACCTCGGAGCAGGCCGCATCCACAGAAGAGACCTCGTCTTCTTTGGAAGAAATATCGGCCATGACCCACCAGAATGCAGACCGCTCCGGTCATGGAAACCGGCTGATGCATGAAGAGCTGTCTCCCAATCTGAAAATGATTGAAGAACGCATGAAAGGACTGACCAAAGTGCTGGAAGAAACGGTCAGTACGGGCGAAGAGAATGTAAATATAATTAAGACGATTAATGAAATCGCATTTCAGACGAATCTGCTCGCGCTGAATGCCTCTGTCGAGGCCGCCAGGGCCGGAGAAGCCGGTGCAGGATTTGCAGTGGTGGCCAATGAGGTCAGAAATCTGGCAATACGGGCATCGGAGGCCGCAAAAAACAGTGAAGACCTGATCCGTAAAACCAAAACCCAGATTAAGGATGCGGAAGATACAAACGGACTGGTCAGGGAAGTCCTGCAGCAAAATTTTGAAATATCAGAAAAAATTATTCAGATTATGGAAGAAATATCCGCATCCGCGGATGAGCAGGCAGAGGGGATTGTACAAATCAGAAAAGCGGTTTCGGAAATTGAAAAAATCACCCAGCAGAATGCGGCAAATGCCGAAGAGTTTACCTCGGCCGCGGAAGAAATGAAATCCCAGGCCAAACAGTTAACCGGGATTGTGGACGGTCTGTCCATTTTCATCAGCGGCAGGAAAATGTGACGGGGCCCCGACTCCCCTTAAAGGTGGAAAGGTGTCAGGTGTTCGGTGTCAGGTGTTCGGTGTCAGGTGTTCGGCGGTAGGGTGCGTTAGGCCCCAAGGCCGTAACGCACCATTTCCCGTCAGGTGTCAGGTGTTCGGTGTCAGGTGTTCGGCGGTAGGGTGCGTTAGGCCCCAAGGCCGTAACGCACCATCTCCCGTCAGGTG
>JAABRU010000137.1 GCA_011390755.1 Desulfobacteraceae bacterium
CGTCAGAGTTTCACGGAAGGATTACTCCCCGTAAATGCCGGAACGGGCACGGGCCAGGGCTTTAGGGCTCACATCCACCGCGTCAATATGATAAAGGGATTCGGGAATACCGGATTCGGCCAGACTGATGACCAGAGACCAGACTTCCTCACCGCCGGAACAGGGAATACTCAGCACCCGCAGTATGCTGCCGTCTGTATGGGATTTCCGGAAATCTTCCGCGTATTTTTCCAGAAAACGGAATGCTGCCTTATTGCGGAAAAACCAGGTTTCCGGCACCACTGTCAGTTCCACCAGTTCCTGCAGCTCCGCGGGATGGGCATGAATATAGTCCAGATAGTGACCGGTACTGCCGCATCCGCAGGCGGTCATGCGTCTGCAGACGGCCTTGTCAATGGTTTCGGCACCCAGGGCATCTTCGGAAATGCCGATTTCTTTTTCCAGGAGGAACAAAAGAATTTTCCGGGGGGATATGCCCGGTGCCGGGCCGGATTTTTTTTCAGATTCCCGGGCCTTTTTCTGTGCTGCATTTTCTTTCATGTTTTTTGTCCGTGGGGAAGAAATGTTATACAGTCCGGCAGGAGATCCAGGTAAATATGCCGAATCATTTTCCGGCCCTCCATCATCATCTCTCCCAGAAAGGGGGCCTCTTCCAGACGGACAGGAGAATCCCGGAATCCGCTTTTGCGTATGGTTTCCGTAATGCGTTCGGCAATCAGCCCCAGTGTATAGTTTTCTCCACTGCCTGCAGTATAGTTGACCAGAATAATGCGGGTACTCAGTCGCATTCTGCAGCTTTCTCCCCGAATGAGACAGCAGAGATCAATCACCGGTACAATTTCCCCCCGGTAATTGAAAAAACCGGCAAAATATTCCGGGCCCTGCTGTACTGTGCTGAGCTGCATCATGGGAACGATTTCTTTGATTTTGTCACAGGAGACTGTGTACATTTCATCTCCCAGATAAAAAAGCAGTGCCAGTTTCATGGGGAAACTTTCTGTTTGCCGGAAAGACCGGTGCAGGCCAGGAAGGCCTGTGTATCAATATGGTTTCCAAAATGTTCCGCCAGCAGATCATAATCCCGGTCCCTGGCCGCGGGGCCGCCCTGTGTATCTGATACGGCAATATGCCCCAGTCCGATGCTTTGGAGCCAGAGACGGGTAATGGCGGGTGTATCAAAAAAACCGTGCATATAGGTCGCCATTATCTTTCCGTCCGAAGAAATGCAGCCCTCTTCGGCCTCCCGCGGCGGAGAGCCGTTTTGTTCCAGTACCCGGAGCAGGGGAGAATCGCTTTTGCGTCGGGTCTGTCCCATATGGATTTCATAGCCCCTGCCTTCCGCACCCTGCCAGAGAAAGCGGCTGAGACTTGTGGTTTTGGGGGCATCCAGAACCGTTTCCACCGGCAGCAGTCCCAGTCCTTCGGTGGAGCCGGGCAGTCCTTCCAGACCGTCCGGATCATGAACAGAATCCCCCATGATCTGATATCCGCCGCAGATGCCCAGGATATGCCCGCCTTTTTCCGCATATTTCCGTAACTGTGCCGCCCATCCTGTTTCTTTGAGCCAGTCCAGATCAAAACGGGTGTTTTTGGAACCGGGCAGGATGACGGCGGCAAAGTCTGACAGATCCTGGGCTTTTTCTATGAAAAAAAGGTCGGTTCCCCGGATCGCGGACAGGGGATCAAAATCCGTGAAATTGGAGATATGGGGAATACGGATGACCGCAATGGCGGGCCGGGTGATTTTTTCCGGGGAAATCACCGGCGGGCTTTCAATCACCACCGAATCCTCGGCTTCAATGCGGAAATGGCTGAACCAGGGCAGCACCCCGAAAACCTTTTTCCCGGTTCTTTCCTCAATCCATTTCACCCCGTCCTGAAACAGCCGGATATCCCCCCGGAAACGGTTAATAATAAAACCGGCTATACGATCCCGCTGTTTCTGCGGCAGGCATTCCAGGGTTCCCACCAGCTGGGCAAATACGCCGCCCCGGTGGATGTCGGCAACGAGAATCACGGGTGCATCGGCATATTCGGCCATGCGGAAATTGACAATATCATGAGCCATGAGATTGACTTCCGCGCAGGAACCGGCTCCTTCCATAACCACCAGTTCGTGCTGCGCCCGCAGGCGGTCCAGAGATTCGCAGGCCGTGGCAAAAAGACTTTCTTTTTTGGTATGATAATTCAGGGCCGTGCTGTTTTCCACAGCCTCTCCCCGCACGACCACCTGGCAGCCCACATCGGTGGTGGGTTTGAGCAGAACGGGGTTCATATCCGTATGGGGCGGAATGCGGCAGGCCTCGGCCTGTACAATCTGTGCCCGTCCGATTTCCAGTCCTTCGGGGGTTACGCCGGAATTGTTGGACATATTCTGGGCTTTATAAGGGGCCACGCGTATGCTCCGGTTGAGAAAAAAACGGCAGATGGCCGTTACCACAATACTTTTTCCCACATCCGAACCGGTTCCCAGAACGGAGATGCAGGGGGCTGTTTTTTTCTGATCTGGTTTCAAATTAGATAGTTACTCCTTTGTATATTCTCGTAGGGAAGCTGTTTCAGATCGTTCCCAAGTTCCGGCTCAATGCCGTTACGTTAAGCAAAAAATCCCCCTCCCCCGGTGGGAGGGGAGTCTTAACTTAATGCCATTGAAGCTCCGGCCCGGGAACCGGCGAAGATTATTCATGGGCAGATAAATACCTTACTGTTTCCCTGATAACATCTGTCAGCAGAGGTTTTTCTGCCGGAAAGACATTTTCCGGCAGATGCTTATGGTGTGGATACGTTTCTATATCCGGAAAATGAGGAGTATTATCATACCTGAAAACAAGTCGGTTATCAGCATCCTGAAAATGATAACGATACCCCGGATATTCTGCTTTTTCTGCTTCGATTACCACAGCTTCATTAATTTCAGGAAGGTATCCGTTTAAAAATCGAATCCGAATTCGTAAATTGAGCCGGTCTGAACGGATGATTTCTTCCTCATATCGTTCTGTATGTGCATTTTCCAATTGCCCGGCTGCAGATTCGATCATCGAAAGATATTCGCTCAGAATTTTATGCAGCATGGCGGAGTTGTCTTTCAATATCGGCTTTCAGTTGGATATAATGTTGATAATTATTTGACCATTCGATCATATCTTCTGTATCTTCCATCTGTCCGCTTCGGTATTTGTGGAAAAAAGTTTCTGAATCCATGCTGTATTTTTTTTCATACAGGCTGATATGCTTTGCCACAGCGATTAGGGTATCTACCGGTGAATCGTTTGTTTTTCTTGTTATTTTCATATGTTTCCTTTCGGTAGCAGGATGAAAAGCCAGTTCAGAAAGCCAAAGCAGATGTTTTGCCATGTCCACTTTTGATTCCCGAATGCCCCGGAATTTATCTATGGAATGCAGACAGGCCTCGGTGATTTTGTTGTAGAGTGTAGTCCCGTCCCCAACAACGCGGTGCAGGTATTTTCCGCATCTTCGTAAGCTCCGCCTTTGCAGGACAGAAAAAGATGGAGTTTGCGCAGAAAACCGGTTTTGCCCGCTCCCCAGTCCCCGTGAATCCCCAGCACATAGGGAGGACGGCAGTCTGCAATCGTTTTGGCCACATCATCCGCATAAGGGCATGGTCAGTATGATCTTCCAGGGTCCAGTTGTCATTGTGTATTTTGCTGTGTATCATAGCAACTTTTTCCTCCTAGCAAAAACGATGAATGTTTCTGCTTTTGTATGGAGAATTCCCTTAGTTTGTCAAGGGAAAAGCATTTTGCCAAAAAGCGGTTGTGAGCAGACCGATTTCTGTGATACAGAAGGTCAGGTGTCAGGGGTTCGGTGTCAGGGGTTCGGTGTGAGGGGTTCGGTGTCAGGGGTTCGGGGTGAGGGGTCAGGGGTTCGGTGTCAGGTGTTCGGTGTGAGGTGTCAGGGGTGAGGTGTCAGGGGTGAGGTGTCAGGGGTTCGGGGTCAGGGAGCAATCCTGCTGCCTTAAGAAAAACCGGAGTGCTGAACTTACAGTTTAGCACATCTTTTTCTAAATAATTTAAGGGTGATAAACTCTAGGACTGATACTTCTCCGGCATTAGGTCAGCAGCATTGCCCTTAGGGGAGGAGTCACAGCGGAATTGAAACAGCAGGAATAAAAAAACACAGAAACGGAATTAAATGATGTTTTTGGAGAAGATGAAAAATGTACTGGCCGGGCCAGCGTTTCCGGAACGGGATTATACCCTATCCGGGCAGAAATATGCCCATATTTACGCAATGGCTGCGGACCTGCGGCATCATATGAAAAATGAAAAAATATGCTGCCTTTTCACAGAAGACCGGGGAATCAGCATGGCCGCGGTTCTGGCCGCCCTGGAAACCGGAACACAGATCCTTTTGCCCTATTCCTTTTCCCAAAGGGTTCTGGAGGAAATCCGGGAAAAATATGCTTTTCACACCATTATATCCCATAGCTCCGAAAAGAAAAGAGAACTGCCCAAAGGGGTTCAAAGGCTGATTCCCCATCTGTCTGCCGCCCCCTCTCCCCTGCATATGAACACAGACCCGGATGCGCCCCTGATAATTTTTTTCACGGGCGGTTCCACAGGGAAACCCAAAATATGGTCCAAAACCCCCCGCAATCTTTTTGCAGAAACATTTTATCATGCCGGAAAACTGGAAATTTCTCCCGAAGACCGTTTTTTGTCCACAGTTCCGCCCTGTCATATCTACGGCTTCCTTTTTTCCCTCCTGCTTCCCTTTGTCTCATCCGCATCCGTGCACAGAGAAAACTGCACCTTTCCTGAAGAAATCCGAGCCCTTCTTCAGAAAGCGTCCATCAGCATTCTTGTCAGTCTTCCCATCCATTACCGTGCGCTGAAAGACAGTCGCATTCCGGAAAACCGTCTCCGCATTGCGCTTTCCTCTGCCGGAAAACTGGAAGAGGAAGACGGAGACTGTTTTTATCAGAATACCGGCACCGGGCCCACAGAGATTTACGGTTCCACAGAAACCGGCGGCATTGCATACCGGTGCCGGGCAAAAGGAGAAAATGCACTTCAGCCCTTTGACATTATTGACTGGAAAATTAAGGATGAAATGCTTTATGTGCGTTCTGATTTCCTGTCTCCCGGAACCGCCAGGGATGCAGCCGGATATTTCCGCACCGGAGACCGGGTCTGTGCCGCAGAACAGGACGGTTTTCAACTGCTGGGACGGGCAGACGGCATTGTCAAAGTGGGCGGCAAAAGAGTGGATACGGATGAGGTGCGGGAAACACTGAAACAGATTCCGGGCATTGCCGATGCCGTTGTCATATCACTGGCGGAAGCGTCCGGAAGAGAAAATATTCTCTGCGCTTTGCTGGAAGGGAAATGCGAAGGGGAAATCCTGCGTCAGAAAGCATCCGGACGGCTTCCCGCCTATGCCGTGCCGCGCATCATCCGCTTTACAGATGAAATCCCGCGCACATCCGCCGGAAAATACGACAGGCAGGCCATTCTGGAAATTCTGCAGCATAAATAATTGCCCCGTAAGAGGCATGTGCGTCAAGTTAAGGCGTAACATTTTGCTTTTATTCTATTTACAAAATGCTTGTTTTGCTCATAACGGTGGGCGGAATCCATGAAAATCCGGGATAAACACGGAATTCGGAGCAGGATTCCGCCCACCCTACGACTGACCCCGAACCCCTAACACCTGACACCGAATACCTCACACCGAACACCTCACACCGAACACCTCACACCGAACACCTCACACCGAACACCTCACACCGAACACCTCACACCGAACACCTCACACCGAACACCTGACACCGAACACCTGACACCGAACACCTGACACCGAACACCTCACACCGAACACCTCACACCGAACACCGCCCCCTGCATCTTCAACGGGTTTCCGCAATATCTGTATCCCAGTGCTCCGGTCTGCGGACAATCCCCTGCTCTTCAATATCTTCCCCGTAATTTCCGTAGCATTGCAGAATGCTGAGATAGACGGATTCCAGATTCCGAAGATAATCATAAACAAGGGCAAGAATATCTTCCATGCTTCCGGCCTCTCCGCCCATGCGCAGGTCTGTCAGCCATTTACCCTTAAATGCGTCCCGGTTTCTGCGGATAGGGCGGTTGACTCTTTTTTTGGGCATGAGGAAAAGATCCAGGACCGTGAACAGAAAATATTTCCCGTTGAGATTATTGCGGACAATAATACCGGATCTGGGCGCGTAGGCCAGAATTTTGCGGGCAGCCAGATCATCCATAATAAAAAAATGTGCTTCCGGAATATCTGTCTGCCAGTTGTGCATATTGTATCTCTGGCGTTTTTCTTTGGCATCAAAGTGGAAATATTTTTTATTCCGGAAAGGATCCGGAATGGAAAAATCAGGATAACGGTAAGAATCGGAGCGATCTTTGCAGAGAATTTTCCGGGCATGGAAAAAATCTTTCAGTTCCTGCTCGAATGATAGTGGTTTTTCCATTGCGATATTGGATGAATCCCTAATCAGAGCGTGAAAGAAATCCGGTTATTTTAAAAAACCGGATTTCTTTCACGCACTCTGATATATTTTAGGCCCGGAGTTTCGGGTCCGTGCTTCTTGATGTATCTTTTTATTGCGGATTCGTCATATCCGCACCGCTTCCCCATGAAGCAGACCATACGGAAGTGTCATGCACATAATGCACACTGTCTCCCAGAATAACGGAACGATCCCCATAGCTTCCCTGGTATCCGTTATAATAGGGGGTGGAGGGATCGGAAATATTTTCCGCGGCAATCATTTTCCCCTGCTGCTCAATGCCGGTTTTTCCCCCGTTCTGCTCCCCGGTATAAATATTGAAAAGATACAGACCGGTGTGGGTCCAGCCATAATAAGACCAGGGGGCGGAGGGATTGTCATATTGTGAATAATAAGCTGATTTATCATGTAATTCAACCGGAATCGCCAGCCGGGCAGCTTTGCCGTCCGCGGGCGGCAGATAAGTGAAGGCATGGTGATCGCCCAGGACTTCGGAATGCGTTCCCCGTTTGCCGATGACAAGGGAATTCACCTCTTTGGGATTGGAAGGAACCGAAATATCGAACAGGGAAAGTTTCAGCCCCTGATACCATGCACCTCTTCCTCCGAAATCGGGGGACGAAGTATCGGGCACAGCATCTTTTCCCACCCCCAGCAGCAGATTGTCTCCTATGGGGTGGAGATAATCGGAATATCCCTCAATATGCAGTTCTCCCAGCTCTTTGGGATTTTCCGGATCCGAAAGATCAAATACATAAAGGGGATCGGTGACGCGGAAGGTGACAATATAGGCATTCTGTCCGGCAAAACGCACTGCATAAAGTCTTTCCCCTTCTTCTCCGATACCGTCAATATGGGAAATTTCTTCAAGCCCGGACTCCCCGTTTTCTTTCAGCAGACTCAGGCGGGTGCTGGCGCTTCCGTCCCAGGTATAACCCAGGGAGGTGGCAATCCGCAGCACATTGTCATATTCGCTCATGCGGAAAGGTTTTTTATCCTCTTCCCATCCCAGGTTGCCGGGAACCGAACCGGAGGCTTTGTAAACCGGGCCGGTTTCTGTAAGGGAAAATTTATGCAGATCCGTATTTTCCGGGAATTCCCCCGGTCCCCCGCTTTCGCAGCAGGGGGCATAATCATAACGGACTGTTGCCAGATAAAGGCTGTCGGGTGAAACATATATGGTTTCCGTAGGCCCGGAAACGGTCTGACTGACCGGATTATCCGGAGAATCCAGGGGAAGGGCAGTTATGGTAATCAGGCTGGGCTGTGCCGCGCGTTCTTCATCCAAAGGCGGAATAAAACAGTTTGCCGGACTGACAAGATTTCTTTCTGCCCCGCCGTTGATCCGCAGCCCCGGCAGCATATCGCCCAGATCCGTATTTTCAAGAATCGCTTCATTATTCCGGATGTCTTTTTCATCCCAGGCATACTGCATATAACCTTCGGGCATGGGAGTATATCTTGTCACCAGATACAGGGTATCTCCGATGCGGCGGCTGGAAATCAGATGACCGTCCAGTTCCAGCCCCGTAATTTTCTGCGGGGATGCGGGGTTGCTTACGTTGTAGAGCATCACCTCTGTTTTTCCCTCTGTCCAGCTCCAGGGGGCAAACCAGCATCCCCAGATATCATTTTTATTGCCGCTGACGGTGACCAGCAGATCCGCTTTGTTTTCTCCCCGGTCTGTCAGCAGATAAAGACCGTCCACGTTTTTATCCCCCAGGGAAATTTTCCCCACTTCTTTGGCAGAAGGCGGATTTTCCGCAATTTCCATAATCCGGACAGCAGATTCCCTTTCGGCGGTTTCACCCGGGGGAAGGGACGTATCGGCCGCGATTCCCCCCATAAGCCAGTAATCATATCCCGCATACTCCGGCGCGATATACAGATATTTTCCATCTGTTTTGATGACATCGGCCTCATCCACACCGGCCTCCTGAATATTGGTGGCGGAAAACAGGGATTTTGCCCCGCTGCCCGAAGCATCCGCATTCGGAGCGGCTGTGACTTCTCCTCCTGCAAAGGGGCTGCCGTATAAAATCATCTCTCTTTCCCCGATATTTTTCAACCCCTTTTTCAGATAATTTTCCAGTTCCGCGCGGGAAGAAAATCGCCGCAGACCGTTTTCTTCGGCTTTCACCTCTATGGCAACAATATTATCCAAAACCGCATGGGACAGATCCGAAGGGGTGTAGGCATAGGCATAATAAAGTATATCGCCCGGATGCAGCCCCAGATCACTCATGCGCAGCGTGCCGATAAAATCTGTTTCCGAACTGTGGGCAAAAGGATAGGTGTAAGCAGAAAAATCCGAAACAGAAGAAAGGGGATCAATTCCGCCCGGAGTCAGGATATAAATATCATCCAGAGTGCTTGCCGCCAGCAGAAACCATTCATGCAGCGGCGTATCTCCGGCTCTGGGACGGGTGTTGATCCGCAAATCCAGCAGTTCCGACTGCCCTGCTTCAAAAGCGGCAAAACCGGCCGGGGGCCGGATTTCCCGATTTGTTTCAGCGGAAAACACATTGGCAGGGAACATTCCTGCTGTCAGAAGGAGCAGGATTGCAATGACAGATACATGCCTGAAAAACAATTTTCTTTTCATAAAAGGACCTCCTTACATGGGTTTCATTATTGTAATGCCCTGAAAAAACCTGATCTGTTTCTAATGCAGACAGGAGGAAAAAATCAAGGAATTATGAAGGGGATTACAAAAAAACGTATTCAGGAGAATACATTTTTATTCTGTAAACAAATAATATATTGCTGATATATAAATATATACTGAATTATAAGATCATCCGGAACGGATGTATTCTGAAATGTTCAGTTAACAAATCAGGGTCTGGCGCCTGTCTGAAAACGGCAGTGGGTCAAATCCCCTAGTGGTGCAGCGGCCACATTTATGAAAAATTGGGATGAACGGGGGGAAATTATTTTTTTCCGGGTCCCTTATGCTGTTCTGCCCACTGCGTCAGAACTTCCTGCGCCCCTTTTATGGTATCTTCTGCCAAAACCTGCTCGGCATGTTTTTGTGCATCTGAAAGGCGCAGCCCGGAGATGCTCTCCTGCACAAAGGGCAGATAGTAGGGATCCACACTGAGGATGCGGATGCCGATACCGATGAGGAAAGGAATGTATTCGGGTTCATGTCCCATTTCTCCGCAGACGGCAATTTCTTTTTCCGCGGCCGCGGCCGCCCGGACAATCCGGGCCAGACCCCGGAGAACAGAAGGGTGACAGGAACGGTAATACGCGGCCACTTTTTCATTGCTGCGATCCACAGCCAGGGTATACTGAATAAAATCATTGGTGCCGATGGAAAAAAAATCGGCCTCCCGGCACAAAGCATCTATAATTTCCACAATGGAAGGCACTTCCACCATCATGCCGATGCGCGGATTTTCATGAAAGGGCAGTTTTTCCGTTTTCAGGCTTTCTGCGCAGTCATATATCACCTGACGGGCCTCCAGAAATTCATCCAGGGATGAAACCAGGGGAAACATGATCCGCAGCCCCGGCGAAGCGGCTCCGGCCCGGAGAATTGCCCGGATCTGCTGTTCAAAAATGCTGCGGTGATGCAGGGAAAAACGGATGGAACGAAGCCCCAGTTCGGGATTGGCACCGCTGCTGGCATCGGAATAAACCAGTGCCTTGTCGCCGCTGATATCCAAAGTCCGAATGGTCACTTCCCGATCTCCCATTTCATCAAACAGGCGTTTGTAAATCAGATACTGTTCTTCTTCGGAAGGAAAAGTGGGACGCACAATAAAGGGAAATTCCGTGCGGTAGAGTCCGATGCCTTCGGCATTCAGTTTTTTGGCAGTCTCAAGTTCACTGAGCAGATTCACATTGGCCATCAGGCGGATACGGATACCGTCCTGGGTATGGGTAACCGGGCAGAGATTTTTGGGCAGCCGCGCGGCTTTTTTCCGGGCAGCATTGCGGATTTCAAACTGCTGCAGAATTTTTTCATCCGGTTCAATATAGATATTGCCAATATCCGCATCCAGAAGCAGCAGGGTGTTTTCCGGCAGATCCGTCAAAGCGGGATGATCCGAAATCACCATGGGAATCTGTAAAGAACGGGCAAGAATGGAAACATGGGATGTCACCCCGCCTTTGTGCAGCACAATGCCTTCGGCATCATCCGAGGCCAGTTTCAGAATTTC
This sequence comes from Desulfobacteraceae bacterium, assembly GCA_011390755.1. Lineage (GTDB taxonomy): Bacteria > Desulfobacterota > Desulfobacteria > Desulfobacterales > Desulfococcaceae > JAABRU01. The sequence continues at coordinate 10,675 of JAABRU010000137.1, forward strand.
CGAGGGATAGAGGGTTTTGGCAATAATCACCCTGCCCTTTCCTTTTATTTTTTCCCGGGGGGAACGCCGGATCATATTTTTCAGGATACGACCGCCCAAATCTTCCATATCATTTGCTTTTTCACGGATATAGGCATGGGAGCTGGCAGAAAAAATATCAATATAGTGCCGCGTTACAGTCCGCACCGCATCGGGCGGAGAAATGCCGGTCTGAATCTGTTCTTTTATTTTATCCAGAAATTTCGGATCTTTGAGTATCATAAAATGCGCGGAAAAAATCAGGGAGGCACTTTCGGGCAGTCGCTCGGCCAGTTTGCTCTGCAGGTCTTTCAGCTGCTCTGCCGTGCTGCGCATGGCCGTCTGAAAATCTTCCATTGTGTAAGGTGTCCGGGAACCGGCATTTCCGGCCAGCAGGGATGTGTGGCTTTTTCTGAAATATGTGCAGGGGGCCATGGCAAATCCCCTGGATGCGGTCATCCCTTTGATGAGACCGGGGTTTTCCCGCCGGATTTTTCCGGAAGAGGCTTCGCTGACGGGAAAAAGATCTATCAGAAGCCGGGCATTTTCTATGGTTCCGGCCAGCTGGGAAGCTGAAGCCCGCAGAGCCATAAGATCTTTTTCATCAAAAAAATCAACCTGCTCATGCTGCACAGCCAGCACACCGATTTTCTGCACCCCCCGCTGTATGGGAACGGCCAGAAAAGAGGCAAAGCGGTCTTCATGGGCTTCCGCAAAATATTTAAAGCGGGGATTGCTTCCGGCCCGGGCTTCCCGGACGGGCTTCATCTGTGCAAATACGGTTCCCACCAGTCCTTCCCCCGGATTCATCCGGATTTTTCCCACAGCTTCGGGATTCAGTCCGATGGTGGCATGGAGTACCAGTTCTCCGGATTTTTCATCATAAAGATAAATGGAGCATACATGGGCTTCCAGATGCCGGGAAACCAGTTTGACTGTATTCTGAAGAAAATTTGTGATATTCTGGGCATCTGTCAGCAGGTCTGCCAGCTCTCCGATGTCGCAGAGCAAATTGAAATGATCCCGTTTTTTTTTATTCATATGCGGCCCTGTTTATTTTCATCATCATGTAAACAATGGTTCGGTAATTTTTTTTTGATTTGCAGAGCATAAAAATATAAGTATCTGAAATCATTATATCCGGATTGTTTGTATGAGTCTTATAACTTACTGAAATTATTCATGCCGATTTTTTTACCGAACTGCTGGTAAACATATCATTTTCTATCCCATGATACTGGCGGAATTGATACCAATCCGTTCCGCTGCCTGTTTCACAGAATCGGAACAGTCTGTAATCCGGAGAAATTTCTGATCCCTCACGGCTTTTTTCCGGGCAGATAACAGCAGCTGTATCCCTGCCGTATCGCATTCTGTCACGCCCTGCAGGTCCAGGATCATCTGCCTGCTTCCATTCATGGAGGCAATGAGCATATCCCGCATTTCCGTCACTTCATAAACTGTCAGGGGGCCTTCCAGTTTCAGAAAAGCCTGCTCTTCTTTTTTTTCATCCATAAAAGTCATTTTTCACTCCTGTCGGTCCGAAGGGGGCGGACACAGGGTTCGCCCCGGTATGTTCCGGATAAAAAAAGGGTATTCTGCCGACCGGTTTCAGAAATTTTTATATCACAAATCCCCCTGTATGTCATTGCCTTTATTCTTTGCCGGATATGATCAAAGGGGAAAAACAGTGCATCCGCGGCTGTTTAACCTGCATCACAATGTCATTGACGTAAGACTCCCCTCCCTGAGGGAGGGGCAGGGGAGGGTGAAAAGGGGCTTTCATTACAGTCCCCTGCTGCCCCCCCTCCCACCGGGGGAGGGGAATATTCTGCTTACGTCAGTGACATTGACCTGCATCATTCACACGTTTTCGTCCCCGGCAGATAATCTGCTGATTAATCTGCTTATACGAAAACACAGCTAAAAAACTCCGTTTTTTGTGTCTTCTCATGTATTTACCGTAAAAAACTGATTTGTGAATCATTCAGGTTCACTGTACAGGACAAAAAATGTTAACATACTGATATTATTAGAACTGTCTGTTACGGGTATAAAAGATTAAGTATTTGATATTATAACAATATCCAGAAGACAGAAAGATTTTTGTCCCGGACAGTGATTCAGGTTAATAATTTTCAGAAAATTCATCGTCAAAAGCGATTTCCCCTTCTGACAGGATTCCGGAGCGTTTCTGCCCCGTATTTTTTCTGTCTGCATCTTCGGCAGGGTCTTCGGTATATCCGGACCCGGCTTCGCCGTTTTCCGGCTCTTCCTTTTCTTTCAGGGCATCCGGACGGGTTTTGGAAATATTTTCATCCGCTTCCTTTGCATCCGGATGATGTTCTTTCTCCCCTCTCAGGCGGAAACGGTTCAGGGATTTGCGCAGGGAATGGGCCTGCACCTTCAGAACAGATGCGGAAGAAGCGGTTTCCTGGGCATTGGCGGCACTGTTCTGTGTCACCTGATCCACCTGATCCAGCCCCATGCTGATTTGTTCAATACCGCGGGACTGCTCTTCCGAAGCCGCAGCGATTTCATTGATGAGTTCCGCTGTCTGCACAGCGGAGTCCACAATCCGGTCCAGTGCCCCGGCTGTCTGTTCCACAATTTCATTGCCTTTTTTCACTTTTTCCAGGGCCTGCTCAATAAATTCCGCAGTGTCTTTTGCGGCCCGGGAGCTGCGGCCCGCCAGTGTTCTTACTTCTCCGGCCACTACCGCAAATCCCTTTCCGTGCCGTCCGGCACGGGCCGCTTCCACCGCGGCATTCAGGGAAAGGAGATTGGTCTGAAAAGCGATTTCATCAATCACTTTGATAATTTTGGCTACGGAACGGCTGGCCTCGCTGATTTCATTCATGGCGGAAATCATGATTTCCATTTCCTGCTTTCCCTGCTCCGCTGTTTCCCGTGCCTGACCGGCAAGACGGGTGGCCTGGGAGGCATTTTCAGCATTGGATTTGGTCTGGGAGGCCACCTGCACCATGGAGCTGGTGATTTCTTCCAGGGAAGCCGCCTGCTCATTGGTTCCTTCCGCCAGAGACTGACTGGTGGCGGCAATCTGTTCGGCACCTTCTGCCACATGACCGGCAACGGTTCTGACCTCCCGCAGCAGTTTTCTCAGATTTTTATTCATTTTTTCCAATGCTTTGCCCAGCAGATCCTTTTCCGACTGCACCCCGGTATTTCCGCTCAGGTCCCCTGCCGCGATCTTTTCGGCCAGTCGGGCTTTTTTTTCCAGACTTTCACACATCTGCTGCATATTCCGGTAAACACCCCTGCATTCTTTTTCCTCCTCTTCAAAGCGGAAGGTAAGATCCCCTTCTGCGATTTTCTGCGCCACCTCCGACAGTTTCTCCGGTTCCGCGCCCAAAGGACGGGTAACGGAACCGGAGATAAAAAAGATGATCAGTCCTGCCAGAAAAATAAGTGCAGAGGCAATCATAAAAATGATATTCCGGATTTCGGTTGCCGGTGCAGTCAGTTCATCCGCATCTGCAACGACAACAACCGACCAGTCCACGGTTTCGATTTTGGCATAGGCGGCAATATGATCCTTTCCGTCTTCATGGTAGGGGAGCTGACCTTTGCTGTTTTCCAGCATTTTTTTCCCATAATCCGTATCCCGGATATTCATTTTCATTACCAGCTCTTCCCGTGGATGCGCAATGATCAGACCGTCTTTGAGCAGAAAAGCATAACCGCTCAGTCCGATGCGGATAGGGGCAATAAACACACTGTTGAGTGTGCTGATATTCATACTGACCGTCAGCACCCCTTCCACGGTTCCGTCATGCCGGGAAATGGGAGCCGATGCGGTAATAATCGGGTTTCCCGTTACTCTGCTGCTGATGATTTCCGAAAACACGGTCCCGCCTTTCAGCGTATCCTGAAAAAATTTTCTGTCTTTTACATTCATTTTTCCAATCAGTTCCGGAACCGCAGAAGCGACCGTTTCCCCCTCTGTATTAAAGAGAGCCACATTTTCAAACAGTTCATAATTTTTTTGGATGTCCGCCATTTTTGCACTCGCGGATTCCCGTGCGGAAATGGCCAGATAACTGTCCTTTACAGCGGTTCTGAGCACCATGTCCTGGCTCCAGGTCCGCAGATTCAGCTCAATGCCCTTAAACCAGAAAGAAATCTGGGCGGATACCCCGTCACACATTTGCCGCATCTGTATCTGGGCCATATCTGCAATGGCTTTTTGGGAATAATGGTAGGAAATAAATGCAGAAATGCTCATTCCTGCAAAAATCAGAACAATTGCCGGTATCAGAAAGCGGTTTCTCAGGCTCAGTTTCATATTTTTCTCCTTCATTTATCAACAAATCAAAACGATCATTTCCGTATTTTACGGAAAGAAACGGGATTTATGTGAATGCAAAACAAGGGGGGAATTTCCATAAAATCCCCCTGCCCCCTTTTTTTAAAAGGGAGAGTAAACACAAACGGTTTTTTAACTATTCTCACTAGATCGAAAAGTTTCCGGAGGAGTGTATTTTTTTCATGGGTCAACCGGGAGCTGCGGCCGTGCAAAAATATAATTTTGATGAATATGTAAAAAGTCGGAAAATCAGGTTTTGATACACACTAATCTACCGATTTTATTAACAGCGATTTTCAAAAATCTGACTTTTTACGGGTTCATCAATTTTGCACTCCGGGACAGTCGTAAAACCGTATCCGGGAGAAACTTTCCGATCTACTGATTCTGTTTCCAAAGCCGTTTCCTTAAGAGAGACGGAGTCCCGAACTGAAAGTTTGGGACACTGAATAATATTGAAAATACTGCCAAACTTTCAGTTTGGCATGACGTTATTTTTTTAACCTGCATTATTCACACGTTTTAGTCCCCGGCAGATAAGCTGCTGATTAATTTGCTTATACGAAAATACGGCTGCAAAACTCAGTTTTTTGTGTCTTCCTGTATTTACTGCAAAAAACTGATTTGTGAATCATTCAGGTTAAGGAAACGGCATTGATTCTGTTCCAATTTAGCTTTTTCCAGGCACGAAATTTGCGTAAACTGTCACCCGCAACTGTCCGGCAAGCAGATTATGAGATTTTATGTCTGTTTTTGGAAAAAACCAAAATTGATGAATCGGTAAAAAGTCCAAATTTCAAAAAACGCTATTCATAAAATCAGAGCATTAATATGTATCAAAACCTGATTTTCAGACTTTTTACGAGACCGTCAACATTGGAACCCTATATCTTAATTTTGATGAACCCGTAAAAAGCCCGAATTTCAAAAAACGCTATTGAAGCCTGTATCATATGACTTTGCGGTATTTTTGTTCAGACAGTCTTGATTTAAAAGATGTTACACAATGTCATTGACGTAAGACTCCCCTCCCCTGCCCCCTCCCGCCGGGGGAGGGGAATACTCTGCTTAGGTCAGTGACATTGAGATGTTACAACCAAATTCCACCGCAGGGTCAAATGAAACAGACTATAATAAAATCAGCAGATTAATGTGTATCAAAGCCTGATTTTAATGCCCCGCTGTCCAAAGGGTATTAACTGAATTCTTTATCAAAAAAAGTCATTTTATCCGGTTCATCCGGACAGCCGGAAGAAGTTTCGGGATGCAAAACACTGCCCTTTTTTCCCGCAGCGGAATTTTCAGCATGGGAAAAATATTCCTGTCCGTTTTTTTCTTCGGTTTTTTCTGCTCCCTGATTTTTTGGTATTTTGTCATAAGGGCTTTCCCGGATATTATCTTCTAACTGAAAGCGGGAAATCATCCTGCGCAGCTCTTCCGCCTGCACTGCCATCTGCATAACAGAAGAAGCGGTTTCCTGTGCATTGGCGGCATTGTTCTGTGTCACCTGATCCACCTGATGCAGCCCCTGACTGATCTGTTCAATTCCACGGGTCTGTTCTTCGCTTGCCGCGGCAATTTCATTGATAAGGTCCGCTGTCTGTACAGCGGATTCCAGAATTCTGTCCAGTGCACGGGCGGTCTGTGAAGCAATATCATTCCCCTTTTCCACTTTTTCCAAAGCACTTTCAATGAGTTCTTCGGTTTCTTTGGCAGCCTGCGCGCTTTTTCCGGCCAGATTCCGGACTTCTCCGGCCACTACCGCAAATCCCTTGCCGTAACGCCCGGCCCGTGCCGCTTCTATGGCTGCATTCAGGGAAAGCAGATTGGTCTGAAATGCAATTTCATCAATCACTTTGATAATTTTTGCCACCGAACGGCTGGCGGCACTGATTTCCCTCATGGCGGAAATCATATTTTTCATTTCCCTTTTTCCCTGTTCCGCGGCCTGTCTGGCTTCATGGGCCAGACTGCCGGATCGGGAAGCATTTTCGGCATTGGATTTGGTCTGGGAAGCCAGTTGGGTCATGGAACTGCTGATTTCTTCCAGGGATGCGGCCTGTTCATTGGCCCCTTCTGCCAGTACACGGCTGGAATCTGAAATATAACCGGAACTTTCCTCAACACGGCCCGCTGTCCGCCTGACGTTGCTGATGACTTCTCTCAGGTTGTAAACCATCTGTTCCAGTGCCTTTCCCAGCATATCTTTTTCGGAACGGATCTCTGCTTTGCTGCGCAGATCGCCACTGGCAATTCTTTCGGCAAAACGGGCCTTTTCCAGCAGACTTTCCGTCATTTCCCGCAGGTTCCGGTATACCCCCCGGGTTCCGCTGTCCGGGAACTGTATATTCATATCCCCCAAGGCAATCTGCTGTGCAACAGCCGCCAGTTCCCCGGGCTCTGTTCCCAGAGAACGGGTGCTTCTTTCGGCAATGACAAAGATAAAAAACAGTGCGGGCAGGATACACATGATGCTGATGCCGATCATACGCATCATATCCTTCCGGGCCAGAAGCATCCGCGCATCGGCTTCTGCCGTTGCCTGCGTCATGGGAATATTCATTCTGACACTCCACGGAGCTGCGGTGCGTCCGATATGAACGGGAGCAAAAACCGTCAGACGGCCTCCCTCTTCTCTGCTGAACCCCTTTCCGTTCCGGACAGATTCCAAATCATCTTCCGGATTTTTATACACTTCCCCCATATGTTTTCCGGCCTGCTCCGGATGACCGCTTACGGCCGCAAAAATGCCCTGATTGCTGATGACCTCCATGCGGATGCTTCCCTCAGAACCGTCCTGCACATCATCCGCCGGTTTTTGGAGCAGATCCGGCCGGATATCCACCCCGACAACACCGTAAAAGATATCATCGGATACAATGGGCACAAGCAGGGAAATCATGAGAACCGATCCCCCCTGAAGCGGATACCGGAAAGGACTGCTGATATATTCCTGCCCGGTTTTTTTCGGAATCTGATACCAGAGGGCATTTTCACTTTCATAATCTGTAAGGGTTTCCAGAACAATTTCCCCCTTTTCTTCTCCCCGGTTCCAGTAAGGAATAAAGCGTCCGTTTTCATCATGCCCTTCCCGGTTTGCATATTCCGTATCCATTCCGTCAAAGGCATTGGGTTCCCACACGGTCCGGATTCCGGCAAATTGCGGGTTGCCGACCAGTATGGTTCTCAGAATACGGTTCAGAGCTTCCCGCTTCAGCTCCGGACCGCTGCCTTTATCTTTTATCCCGGAAAAGACCGCCGCCAGTGTCCGGGCCGTATCCAATGCCGTTTCCAGCTCGCTTTTGATATGGGCGGCCTGTTCTTTGGCAAAAGCTTCGGTGATTTTTTTGGCATTATTCACTGCGGTATCCCCTGCTGTTTTCAACTGTTTTTTTATGGATACTGCAGAATAGGTAATAATAAAAGCAGCGGTAAATATCAGGCAGATTCCCGTCCAGAAAGCAATTTTGATTTTTATACTCTTAAATTTCATAAAAGATTTCCTTTGTATCCTTTTCAAAAGGATGCGGTCCGGTATTTTTTCTGCTGCTTCCGCCCCCCATGATTTCACTGAGGATTTCCGAATCATCTTCAAAAAGCAGTTTGCTTACATCCAGAATCACCTTTACCTCATCACCGGTTTTTCCCATACCTTTGATATACCGGTTCCGCTTTCCCTTGCCGATTTTCGGGGCAGGTGATATTTCCTGAGCAGGAATATCCGTTACTTCCTCTACCGTATCCACCACCAGACCGATGCCCGTATCCTCCATATTTACCACAATGATGCAGGTACGGTCATTATACTCTTTTTCCGCCATCCGGAAACGGCAGCGCACGTCCATTACCGGTATGATCTGTCCCCGCAGATTGATGACTCCTTTTACATAATCCGGCATATCGGGCACACCGGTAATTTTCTGAATACCCACAATTTCAATTACATAATAAATTTCGATGCCATACATCTCTTTTCCGATGCGGAAAGTCAGATA
>JAABRU010000138.1 GCA_011390755.1 Desulfobacteraceae bacterium
ACTCGTTACGGGGCTCCGCCCCGTAACGCCGGAGGTGAGGCTCCGCCTCATACTGTGTACGGGGCGGAGCCCCGGAAAAATGCGTTACGGGGCGGAGCCCCGTAACGGGTTGTGTATGACTTTCATATAAACGTCCATGATATGCAATCACAACAAAGCATGAAAGTTTTTTGTACGGGACGCGGAGCGTCCCGCAGCCCGTTCCCACGCGGAGCGTGGGAACGAGGTGCGCGGGGAGACTTTCATATAAACCGGATCAGCATAGATTGTATCTATGCCTTTTACAAGAAAAAAATCAGATAAGAAATGATGAAAATGTCTTCCTCCCCCAAAAAAAACATCAGCGGCCCAAAACCCCGCTGGCTGATACGGCAGCTTCCGGGCAAACCCGAATATGAAATGATCCGCGGCATGATTTCCCGAAGCGGTCTGCATACGGTCTGCCAGGAAGCCCGATGCCCCAATCAGTTTGAGTGTTTTTCCAATAAAACAGCCACCTTTCTCATTCTGGGTTCCCGTTGTACCCGGAACTGTGCTTTCTGTGCTGTTGCCCATGGGCAGCCGGAGCCTCCGGATATTTCGGAACCCGCAAAAGTGGCCGCGGCTGCAGAAAAAATGGGACTCCGCTATGTGGTCCTAACATCCGTTACCCGTGATGATCTGGCAGACGGGGGCGCGGGTATTTTTGCCCAAACCATCCGGGAAATCCGGAAAAAAATGCCCCGGGCCTGTGTCGAGGTGCTGATTCCGGATTTCCGGGGAGATTTCTCTGCCCTCAAAACAGTGCTCAATGCCGAACCGGATGTGCTGAACCATAATATGGAAACAGTTCGCCGTCTCTATCCCCCTGTCCGTCCCCAGGCATTTTACGGAAGATCCCTGGAACTGATCCGCCGTGTAAAAAAATACCGTCCGGGGATTCCTGCAAAATCCGGTATTATGCTGGGACTGGGGGAAACAGAAGCGGAAATAGCAGAAGTTCTGAAGGATCTGCGCACAGCCGGGTGTGATTTTCTGACCATGGGACAGTATCTGCAGCCTTCGGATGCGCATCTGCCGGTGCAGCGTTATGTGCCGCCCGAAGAATTTGAAATGTGGAAAAACAAAGCCGGGGAGGCCGGTTTCCGACAGGTGGCTTCAGGGCCTTTTGTGCGCAGTTCCTACCATGCCGGAGATATGTACCGGGAAGGCCGTTTGGAAACATTTACAGATTGACAGTTATTGCAGATTCCCCTACACTCAGCAGATCGAAAAGTTTTCCCCGGATACGGCTTTACGACTGTCCCGGAGTGCGGAAACTGTATTTTTACACGGCAGCATCTCCCGGCTGACCCATGCAAAAATACAATTTTTGCACTCCTCCGAAAATTTTTCGATCTACTGACACTGACTGAACACAAAAACTTTTTTCTGCAAGGAGCTTCCCCATGGGTGTAAATAATCTGCTGTTTCTTGAAAATATCGAATGGTTTGATGAAAGCGGTAAAGAGCTGCTGCACCGCATTCCGGAAAAAGGCTCGGCGGAAATCAAATACGGTGCGCAGCTGACACTCCGGGAAAGTCAGGCAGGCATCTTTTTTTATCAGGGAAAAGCCGTAGGGGCTTTCGGACCGGGCCGTCATACCCTGAAAACCGCCAATATTCCCCTGCTGACCAAAATCGCCAGTCTTCCCTGGGGGATGGAAAGTCCCCTGCGGGCCGAAGTTTATTTTGTCAACCTGAAAATTTTTACCAATCTCAAATGGGGGACCCGTGATCCGGTGGCCTTTAAGGATTCGGAACTGGGACTGATCCGCCTGCGGGCTTTCGGTGTCTTTAATCTCCGTGTGCTGCAGCCCGTACTTTTTATCAACAGTCTGGCAGGAACCCAGGGAATTTATACCACACAGGAAATTGAGGAATACCTGAGCCGGGTGATTGTTTCCCGTTTTAATGATTATATGGGAGAAAACATAGATTCCATCCTCAATCTTCCGGCCAAATACGATGAACTTTCCGAAGGACTGTCCAAACGCCTCAAAGCGGATTTCAGCCACTTCGGGCTGGGACTGGCAAATCTCTATATCAATGCAATCACCCCGCCGCCCGAAGTGCAGCAGGCCATTGATGACCGGAGCCGCATGGGGGTTTTTCAGGATATGAACAAACTCATGCAGATGAAGGCGGCCATGGCAATGGAAAAAGCCTCGGAAGGAGGAGACAGCGGCAACGGTATGGGAACCGGACTGGGTCTTATGCTTCCGGCCATGTTTGCCCGGTACTTTTCCGGAAAAGAGGATGCCCCGGCCCCAACCGGAACGGCCCCGTCTGCCAAATGCCCGGACTGCGGAAATACCGTCCCCCCCGATGCCAAGTTCTGTCCCCAGTGCGGTCATCAGCAGATTGTCTTCCGCCAATGCGGAAAATGCGGAAAAAATATGACCCCGGGTGCAAAATTCTGCCCCCGCTGCGGACAGTCCGCGGAAGAAAAACCCGAACCCAGGTTCTGCACCAGGTGCGCTGCGGAAAATCTGGCCGATTCCATGTTCTGCAATCAGTGCGGTGAGCGGCTTTAATCTTTCCATAGAACTGCAGTGTCCCCAGTGCGGCGCGCCCGCAGAACTGGAAGAAACCTGCCGTCTGTTCACCTGCGGATTCTGCCGGGTAAAATCCTATCTGGTGACAAAAGACTGTTTCCGTTATGTTCTCCCCTGTCCCCTGCCGGAAGAAAAGGAACTGATCCGGGTTCCCTACTGGCGTTTCAAGGGCACACTTTTTTCCTACACAGCAAAGGGGATACACAAACGCTTTATGGACATCAGTCAGATTGCGCTATCCTCCCCCTGTTTTCCGACCACACTGGGCTTGCGGACCCAGGCCATGACACTGCATTTTCTTACACCCGAACTGCCCGGATATTTTCTGCATCCCGCGCTTTCCGTCCGGGAAATAATGTCCGGTTTCACAAAACGCTTCGGCACCTCCCTGCCTTCCCCCGCACTGCATCAGGAATTTATCGGAGAAAACCTGAGTCTGATATACGCCCCTTTTTATGCGGACGGGGAAACAATGAAAGACGCTGTGCTGGACCAGTCCCTGAGTTCCCGGCTTCCCCCGGCATTTTCCCCCGGTTCTCTGGGAAAAAAAGCAGCCCCCCGGCAGATGCAGTTTGTCCCGACCCTCTGCCCCTCCTGCGGCTGGGATTTGCAGGGTTCCCCGGATGCCCTGGTACTGACCTGCCATAACTGCGAATCGGCCTGGCAGCCTGATGGGGACCGCCTGGAACGCATTACCTTCGGAATGTTTCCGGCAGAAGAGGACAGCGGCAGGGTATGGTTCCCTTTCTGGCGCATACAGGCCGGTGTTTCGGGTGTCCGTCTGCAATCCTATGCGGATCTCATCCGGACAGCCAATCTCATCAAAGTGCCGCAGAAAAGCGATGAGGACAGAGAGTTTTATTTCTGGGCCCCGGCATTTAAAGTACAGCCCCGTTTTATCATCAGTCTGAGCCGTCTGATGACCCTGGGGCAGTCGAAGGAAAAACTGCTGCGGAAACTGCCAAAAAATTCTGTGATTCCGGTAAATTTTCCCGTCGGGGAAGCAGCGGAGAGCCTGAAAATGAATCTGGCGGGATTTATAAAACCCCCGATTATTGAAAAAAAGAGAATGCAGGAAATACAGGTACGCCCCCGAAAATATCTGCTGGTCTATATACCCTTCCGGGAAGATCCCCATGATTATTTTCAGGAGAAATTTCAGGTAACGGTGAATAAAAACATGCTGAAACTTTCCCAAAATTTATAATCAGCAGATGGAAAAGTTTCCGGAGGAGTGTCAAACTTACAGTTTGACATACTGAAATTATTTATAAAAAGACGTGATAAACTGTAAGTTTGGCACTCCGGTTTTTTTTAGGTCAGCAGCATTGGGGTAAGCGGGAGCTGCGGCCGTGCAAAAATACAATTTCTGCACTCCGGGACAGTCCTAACCCGCATTTCGCTCTTTGCGATCCAGCAATCTGAATTTATTGAATCCGATTCTTTGGGTATGCAAAAAATTTTGAAAAATTCAGTTTAATTTTCAAAGTGTTGCAAAGACAGGTGAAATATGGGGTCATAAAACCGTATCCGGGGAAATTTTCCGTCTGCTGATAATGCCAAATGTTCTGTGCCATGCTCCTGATTATCCGGCGGTCTTTTATTCCGTCATATCCCAATAACCGACACCGTATTTTCCCAGTATTTTTTTATATGATTCCGAAGTTTTGAATTGACCGAGTATGTCTGAAAAATCCCGACTGAGCTTTCTGTGTCCCTTTTTCCGGGAAAATCCTATATAGAGTTTATCGGTAATGAGGGGCGGGTCCAGAAAACGGAGCTGATCCGCAACGCCCATTCTGCGGGCTGTTGCAATGCTGACAGCCAGATTTTCTGCGGCAATGTCATACCGGCCCTTCAGCAGTTTTGCAATCAGCATCTCTGTATTCAGGGACTCATCCTTTTTCAAAAAATCCGCCCTGTCAAAGATATTACCGTAACTGAATCCGGAAATAACACCGATCACATGCCCTTTCAGTTCTTCGTAGGAACCGGTGAATCGGATACTGCTGTCCCTTCTGCTGAAAAAAAGCACTTTTGAAACACTGATATGATTTTCGGGGAAATATGTGTATTCTTCTCTTGCAGGTGTTTTCAGCAGGGATACCAGCAGATCGGCCTTTCCCTCTTTGAGCATATACAGGCAGCGCTGCCAGGGAAGAGAGCGGTATTCAGCCTCTTTTCCCATTTTTTCCAATACGGATCTGCATATTTCAATTTCAAATCCGGCCGCCGCGTTTTCTCCGCTTTCATAAGTATAGGGGAACCATTCGGTATATACGGCAATGAGTTTTTCCGGCTGCCCGTAAGAAAAAGCGGATACAAAAGACAGGGATAAAAAACATACCGAAAACAGAGAGTATTTTGCTATAAAAGATTTCAGGGCGGTCATCCTTTCATCTGATTGTCAATTCCTGCGTCAGGGATTTGCCCCGCCATCAGTTTTTTTTACCCGGGGGATTTGGGGCTTTGCACCAATGCCGTGCATCTGAGCGGCATCGGGATCAGATTGTCAAAAATGCAGACTGCTCATGCATCATCCCGTAAATATTGTTTTTACAGTCTGAATTTACTTAATAAATTAAATGTTTTTTATCATATTGTCAATCATTATCTCTGAATACTGCTGCGCAAGCTATGAATTGACTTTTCAATCCGATAAGCATAAAATCAATATCAGCAGATCGAAAACTTTTCCCCGGATACGGAAAGTTTTCCCCGGATACGGCCTTACGACTGTCCCGGAGTGCGGAAACTGTATTTCTGCAGGGCCCCGGCTTATGCAAAAATGCATTTTTTGCACTCCTCCGGAAACTTTCCGATCTGCTGTCTGCTGCTGGGATGAACCGGGGGAATTATTTTTTTCTGAGTCCCTAAGTCGGCATTCGGATGTTCTGCTCCGAAATACCTGCACAGTTTTAAGTGAAACAATGCACTGTTTTTCAAACAGACTCTAACCCGGATTATTCACAAATCCGTTTTTTGCAGTAAATACAGGAAGACACAAAAAAGGGAGTGTTGCAGCCGTATTTTCGTATAAGCAAAACAATCCGCAGTTTATCTGCCGGAGACTAAAACGTGTGAATAATGCAGGCTAAGAAAACGGCACTGAACAATCACAGTATGAATGATAAAAAGGGAAAAAAAATAAAAAAACACTTTCTTCTTCCGGCTGTCCTGCTCTTTGCAATAATTGCGGTGTTTTATATTTATTTCACCCGGCCCGTAAAAATCGGGATTATTTTTTCCCCGGACAGTTCCCTGGGGAATGAATCCAATCTGGCAGTCCGTTTTTTTATGGAAAAAAATAAAACAATCGGGATCCGTCCTGTCCGTTTTTTCATAAAAAATCCCCCTTTGGAAAAAGCCGCACTGCAAAGGGCCTACGGGGAACTGGAAAAAAAAGGTGTCTGTGTGATTCTGGGCGGTGCTGTCAGCGAATCGGGTGTTGTTATGGCGGAAGAGTCGGCCCGCTCCGGCATACCGACCTTCGGAAACACGGCTTCATCTGAATTACTGAGCGGAAAAAAAGATCATTTTTACCGCATTGTCATGTCCACGGATTTTCAGACAAAGGGAATGCTTCCCTGGTTTGAAGAATGCGGATTTTCCCGTCTGCTTCTGCTGGTATCATCTGTAAACAGGGAATTCAGCAATTCCATGGCCGGGTCCCTTGAAAAATATTATACCGGGCATCTGCTTCGCCTGACCTATGACAGAAGTCCCCGTCTGACGGAAAAAATACTGGCATTTGCACCGGATGCCCTCTACTGTATTCTTCCGGCCCATGAAATCATCCGCCTCATCCGGGATATAAAAAAAGAAAAAGAATTCAGAAAAATACGCATTATCAGTTCCGAATGGGCTTTTTCCTTTTTTCCCTATTATTCCGAATCCCTGCTGGAAAATATTATCATCACCTCCCAGCACGGTCAGCCATCCCCTGCCTACGGGGAACTCATTAAAGAATTTCGTAAAACCTACCGTCAGCCCACATTTTACACTTCGGACTACACCTTTTCCATTCTGAACATCATTTATGACGGTATTCGGATCATGGGGGATGATCCGGAAATACTGCGCGCATATTTCGCGCGGCCCCGTGTTTACGATTATGTGTACGGCAGGGTTTTTATCAACGAATACGGGGATGCCCTGCACAGTACCGCTTATATTTATGAAATGAAAGATGGAAAAATGAAACAGATCCGCGGAATACCGTTTCCGGATTTTCCCGAATGAAGTCTGCATCCGGAAAAAGCCTGAAAAATGTTTATGAGCAGATACGCGCTCTTTTCGGCTGGACATGGGCGATTCTCTGGCTCAGTCTCATTGCGGTCTGTTTTATTTTTATGCAGATGGTAATGCAGGGACTGGCGGATAAAATTGACAGTCAGGCTGCTTTTTTTGAACAGAGTATCCGCCATGCCAAAAGCCTGACGGCCCGCGGGCAGAAATATTCCGATGCTGTTTTTTCCCGTTTTTCCCTGGATCTGCAGGGGAAGGTTATCCATGCGGAACCGGAATGGATGAAGGGACTGAATATTGACAAAAGCGGGCTGTTCCGGAAAATCCGGAATCTGAAACCGGGGCAGGTATATCTGATGTTTGCAGCAGATTACACAGATATGAAAGGCCGGGTCCATTTTATCCTCAGAACAGGGGATGTATATGAAATTTCCACATTTTCCTCTGCATTTTTCTTTCTGTCAGCAGACGGGGCATCCTCCGTATATATTCTGGATACCCGCGGCATATGTACATATGCCAGTGATGCCGGAAAAATCGGCAGTATCTTCCGGCCGGCTTTTTTCCGCATGGAATCCGGCAGAATTTTCATCAGCGGGTATCACAGACCCGAACAGGCAGATGATCTGCAGATGATTGTTTCATTGAATATTTCGGCTTTTTTTTATAATACCCTGTCCGGATTCTGTCTTCTCCTTTTTATTTTTATCCGTATGACAGTGCAGACAGAAAAATGCGATAAAAAACTGCTGGCTCTGGAAAAAGAATTTATGCAAATCAATGAAATTGTCCTTTCCGCAATCCCCCGACTTGCCCCGGAAAAAACAGATGAAAACCCGGAAAGGGTAATGGACGGTATATGGGCATGTCTTAAAGAAATACAGGATATTGATGCCGATTATCTGGAAAACCGCCAGTTTCTTTCCCTGCTGCTTTTATTCGGAAATCATGCTTTGCATCTTTTGCGCATGATTCAGGAAAATGCCGCCGCGCTGAAAGAAAAAGAGGAGCATTTCAAAACGGTTGCGGATTTTACCTTTAACTGGGAAACCTGGATCGGGCCCCGCGGGGATTATAAATACATATCACCGGCCTGCAAACGGATCGCGGGTATTGCTCCGGAGGAATTTATCCGCCGTCCCGGACGGATGCGGGAAATTATTCATCCGGATGACCGGCATATCTGGACAGGGCATTCGGTAAGAGACAGTGAATCTGAAAAAACAGACAGTCTGATCTTCCGTATTCTGACCCCGCGCGGAGAGGAAAAATGGATAGACCATTCCTGCCAGCCGGTTTTTGCAGCAGACGGCCGCTTTTTGGGCAGAAGGGCCAGCAACCGGGACATCAGCAGACAAAAGGAACTGGAAGACCGTCTGTTTCATGTCCGGCGTTTGGAAAGTATCAGCACCCTGGCCGGAGGGGTGGCCCATAATTTCAACAATATCCTTATGGGAATTCAGGGCAGAATCTCCCTGCTGCTGCGGGAAACATGCGCGGATCATCCCTGGTTTCTTCATCTTCAGGCCATGGATGAATATACCCGGAGTGCCTCCCGGCTGATTCAGCAGCTCCTGGGAGTGGCGGGCAGCGGAAAATATGAAACGGTTCCGACCGACATCAATGAACTGCTGCAAAAACAGAACCGGCAGTTTTCTCTGAACCCGAAGCATATCCGCATACATGAGGATACAGATGCGAATCTTCCTCTCACAGAAGCCGATCGGACACAGCTGGAACAGGTCTTTCTGAATCTTTATACCAATGCGGTGCAGGCCATGCCCCGGGGCGGCGAATTGTTTATCCGTACCCGGCAGATTGTTTTGGAAAAAAAAGAAGCGGATGACCTGGAACTTTCTCCCGGAAATTACCTGAAAATATCCCTGGAAGACACAGGCATCGGCATGGACAGGGGCACATGCGCCCGAATTTTTGATCCTTTTTTCAGCACCAAAGAAGCGGGACAGGGCACGGGACTGGGGCTGCCTGCCGCTTTCGGAATCATCCGCAATCATAAAGGCAGTATCACGGTAAAGAGTCAACCCGGCCGCGGCAGTGTTTTTGATATTCTGCTTCCGGTTTCTGAAAAAACAGTGGGGACTGAAAAAGCAGAGAAAAAAAAATCGGCAGAAAAACTGCCGGACACGGAAAAAAAACGGATACTTCTGGTGGATGATGAGGAAATTGTCCGGGAAGTCACCGCAGAGATGCTCAAAGCCATCGGATATGATATTCTCCCCGCGGCCGGGGGCCGGGAAGCCCTGGATATATTTGCACAGCATCAGGCCCGGATAGATGCGGTCATTCTGGATATGATTATGCCGGATATGAACGGGGATGAGGTTTTTTACCGTCTCAAAGCAAAAGATGAAAATGTAAAAGTTATTCTTTCCAGCGGGTACAGCATTGACAGTAAAACATCGGAACTCATGGAAAAAGGTTGTAAGGGCTTTATGCAGAAACCTTTCAACCTGAAAACACTGACTGCAAAAATTGCCGAAGTCACCGGAAGGCAGGAAATATAAAAAAACGGTTCCGCTCCACGGTTCTGCAGACGCACGGTCATGCGTCTGAAAGGTATTGCAGGAGGGTGTTGCAGGATTTTTAAAATTTGTCTTGCAAATTGCAGCAGATTATCGCAGGATGAAAGAAAGGAGAAAAAAAGTATGAATCATTTCAACCGTATCATCATTATCATCATTTTTATGTTCGGGGGCATATTTCTTCTGTGCAGTAATACCTCCTTTGCCCAGTCTTTGGAAAGTGCAAAGATCCCCTCCCTTATGTCTGCAATCCGCGTGAAAGGCCCCATGGACTTCTGCGGTGAAAAAGTGCCTTTGCAGGAAGCGGAAGTCCGGGAAGATCTGGAAAAAGAAATCCTGCTTTCCCTTTGGGATCGGGCACAGGTCATCCTGTGGATCAAGCGATCCGGACGATATATGCCGCATATTGAAAAAATGCTCAAACAGTACAAAATGCCCGATGATCTGAAATATGTGGCCATTGTGGAAAGTGCCCTGCTTCCCCATATCGGTTCATCCAAAGGAGCCGTGGGATACTGGCAGTTTATTCCCTCCACGGGCCGGCAATACGGTCTGCGCATTGATAAATACATTGATGAGCGCAGAAATTTTTTTACGGCCACCCGTGCGGCCATGTCCTATTTCCGGAAACTGTACAGTGATTTCGGGGCATGGACACTGGCGGTGGCCGCGTACAATATGGGAGAACACGGACTGGCAAGACGTATTGGCGAACAGAAAACCAGGGATTATTATCACCTTTACCTGCCCCTGGAAACCCGGCGTTATATCTACAAAATTCTGGCAGTGAAGCTGATTCTGTCCGATCTGAAAAAATACGGTTTTCATCTGACAAAGGATGATATTTACCATCCCGTGCATTTTGACCGGGTAAAAATTGACAGCCCCCTGGCGGTCCCCGTTCAGTCCATAGCCGAAGCAGCAGGCACATGGTTTAAAACCATTAAGGATATGAACCCGGAAATCCGGGGCTACAGCCTGGTTGCGGGTTCCCATTATATTGTGATTCCCAAAGGAAAGGCGGCCGCTTTTCAAAAACGTCTGGCCGCCCTTATGCAGAAAGAGGCGGCTGCCGAAGCGGCCCGGAAAGAAATTGTGCATGTGGTCAGACGCGGTGAGTTTCTTTCGGGCATTGCAGAAAAATACAATGTGCCGGTTCAGGATTTGCTCCGCTGGAATAAACTGCCCCGGAACAGTACCATTCACCCGGGCCAGCGTCTGGTGATAAAAAAATGAATGAAAAGGATATTGAAAATCTGATTCCCCACCGGGAACGGATGAGACTGCCGGATACAATCATCCGGACGGACGAAACATCCGCTGTATGCGAAGCCACAGTAAAAGAAAGCTGGCCCATGGCAGAAAAGGGGAATGTCTCTCCCCTGGTGCTGATTGAACTGATAGCCCAGACCTCGGCTGTATGCATCGGAAGCAAAGAGCGAAAAGCCGGTAATGATCCGGCCAGAGGAAAGGGCTGGCTGGTGGGCATTAAATCCGCTGATTTTTTCACAGAGGCAATTCCCCTGCATACCCGCATCCGCAGCCTTGCAGAAATCCGTTTCACATTGGACAATTTTACGGAAATCCGGGGAACCGCTGAAATTGACGGCAAAACAGCCGGGGAAATCATTCTGCAGGTGATGCGTTCAGAATAAGGTACTCGGCAAAAAATAAACCCTCTGAAACTGTCCGGCAGAAACATGCCGAACCTTTGTTTCGTTTCTGCTGACGGGATGAACCGGGGGGAATTATCTTTTTCCGAGTCCCTAATGGTGATGAACCGGTAAAAAGTCATTTTTCCGGAATTCAGTCTTAGCAAAATCAGTATGTTAAATTACTGAAATCCCTGTATTTCGGACTTTTTACATATTCATCAATGGTGAATGGTGCAGGGTGGGTGGAGCAACAGCGTAACCCACCATCAGCATAGAACCTATCCGGAAACCTCCGAAACCGATTTTTGGAACCGGTGAAAACAGGGGGGCAGAATACCGAAAGACGAGTCCCTAATGGTGAATGATGAATGTGAATGGTGCAGGGTGGGTGGGGCAACAGCGGAACCCACCATCAGAACGGCGGGTTCCGCTGCGCTTCACCCACCCTGTTTTTATGTTTTTCTGTGAATCATAATCCATGTCCGTTTATATAAAGAATCCCTATGCATATCGCTTTTCACACCCCTTTCAAAGCCCTGCATCACCCCCGGCCTTCCGGGGATCTGAGTATTGCCCGCAGTCTGTACACTTATTTTCAGAACCGGGAACATGATATACGGCCCATGTCCTCTCTGCGGACGCGCTGGATTTACCATCACCCCGGCCGCTGGCCCGCCCTGCTTCGGGAATACCGGCGCAGTTTGCGAAAATGCACAGAAATGAATGCGGATATCTGGCTCAGTTATCATTGCTATTACAAAGCCCCGGATCTGACGGGCCCTTTTGTAAGTCGCCGCCTGAAGATTCCCTATGTCATCTTCCAGGGGATCTATTCCACAAAACGGAGGAAAAAAATTTCTACCTGGCCGGGTTTTATGCTCAACCGCTATTCTCTGCTGTCGGCTGTGCATGTATTCAGCAATCGGAAAGAGGATTATCAGAATCTTTCGCGTCTGCTCCCGGAAGAACGGCTGAGTTATGTGACACCCGGCATTTTTCCGCAGGATTTTTCTTTTGATGCAAAGGCAGGGGAAAAAATCCGCGCGGCATGGGGGGCGGGGGATACACCGGTGATTCTTTCGGCCGCCATGTTCCGTCCCGATGTCAAAACACAGGGACTGGCCTGGCTGATACGCGCCTGCGGCAGGCTTCGGAAAAAAGGACTTTCCTTTTGCTTAAAAATTGCCGGAGGCGGAAAAGAAAAGCCCTTTCTGACGCAGCTGGCACAGGAATATCTGCCGGGGGAGGATATTTTTGTCGGCAGGATTCCCAGAAATAAAATGCAGCGGTTTTACAGCGCGGGAGATATTTTTGCTTTTCCGGGTATCCGGGAATCCCTGGGGATGGTGTTTCTGGAAAGCCAGTCCTGCGGTCTGCCGGTGCTGGCCTTTGATAACGGAGGCATTCCCGAAGTCGTGCAGAAAGGCGGGACAGGTTTTCTGGTTCCTCCTTTTGACGAGGAAGCATTTGACCGCAGTCTGGAAGTTCTGCTGTGCAATAAAGAGCGAAGGAAAAAAATGGGGGAAACCGCCGCCCTTTATGTACGCACGACCCATGATCTTTTGCAAAATTACCGCCGGGCGGAAGAGAAGATGGAAAAAATTATACGCGGGAGGCATATTGGCCCGTCCCTTTCCGCACTGAAAAGATAATACATTGAATCCTCATAAAAAAAATACTTTTTTCGGCCTTCTGCGCCATGCACCTACAGTCTGGAATATGCAGAAAAAAGTGCAGGGGCATCAGGATTCCCCCCTGACGGCCCGCGGGCAGGAGATGGCACTGGCATGGGGCAAAAAACTGCGGCAGAAAAACTGGGACCGCATACTTTGCAGCGATCTGGGACGGACCCGGCATACTGCCGAACTGATGAACCAATCCCTGCATCTGCCGGTTTCCACCGATTCCCGTCTGCGGGAAAAGGACTGGGGCCAATGGACATCCCGGAAAATATCGCAGATCAGGAAATCCTCCCCCGAACTGCTGGCAGATATGGAACAATCCGGATGGGCTTTCCGTCCGCCGGGCGGAGAAAACCGGGAAGAAGTATGGGAACGCGGCAGGCAGGCACTGGCCGATGCTTCCCTGCGCTGGCCCGGTGCGGAAATTCTGCTCATTACCCACGAGGGACTTATCAAATGCCTGATTTACCGCCTGAGCAGCCGGAACTTTCTGCCGGATGAATCCCCTCTGCTGCGTCCTTTTCATGTGCATGAACTTTGCTGTGACGGTTTTCATGTGCAGATTCATAAAATCAATGCCATAAATCTGGAGATATCCTGATAATGAAAATTCTGATTTACTGCCAGCATGTGCTGGGCATCGGGCATTTTTTCAGAACACTGGAAATCTGCCGGGCTTTTCATAAACACCGGGTGATTCTTGTCACCGGCGGACAGGCGGTGGATGCGGTTCTGCCGGAACATGTGCGGGAAGTCACGCTGCCGCCGCTGATGACGGACAGTGATTTTAAAAACATGTATTCTCCTGATTCCACCCGGCATCCGGATGAAGTCAAAAGGGAGAGGCGGGAAATTCTGCGGACACTTTTTGCGGAAGAAAGCCCGGATCTTTTTCTTATTGAGCTTTATCCTTTCGGCCGCAAAGCCTTCCGCTTTGAGCTGGACCCGCTGCTGGAGGATATCCGCTCCGGTCTTCTGCCCCCCTGCCGTGTCGTATGCAGTCTGCGGGATATTCTGGTGGAAAAAAAAGATGCCGCAGCCTATGAAAAAAGGGTAATCCGCAGCCTGAACCGCTATTTTCATGCCCTGCTGGTACATGCCGATCCCAAACTGCTGACACTGGAGGAAACCTTTTCAGCAACAGAGCAGATTTCTGTTCCCATAATCTATACAGGCTTTGTTACCCCCGGCCCGGCCCCGGATGCACGGGAAAAAATGCGGGGAAAACTGGATATTCCTCCGGAAATTTTGCTGACGGTGGCCAGCGCGGGCGGCGGAAAGGTGGGATTTCCCCTTCTGCATCCGGTATGCAGGGCGTTCTCCTCTTTTTCCGCCGGAAAACAAAAACACCGGCTGCTGCTTTTCAGCGGGCCGTTCATGGATGAAGCGGAATACCGCATTCTGAAAGGATATGAGGGGGAAAATATCCGGATTTCCCGTTTCAGCAGAGATTTTCTTTCCCTCCTTGCCGCCGCGGATCTTTCCGTGAGCATGGGCGGATACAATACCTGTATGAACATTATGGCCGCAAAGGTTCCGGCCCTGATATGGCCTTTTGCACAGAACCGGGAGCAGATGCTGCGGGCAAAACGGCTGCGTCCTTTCGGGGGAATGGGGATATTATCGGATGCGGATCTGCAGCCGGAAAAACTGGCAGTGCGTATGCAGCAGTTTCTTTGCCATCCCCGGCGGCCCGCACCGCATATTGATCTGAACGGTGCGGAAAACACCCGCAGATGGGCAGAATCGGGGGAAGAAAAGTCCTTCTGTGAAAACTATATATTGAAATAAAAAAAGTTCTCAGGTAAATTATGAATCCGGCCTGTATCCAAAACCAGAAACAGGCCGGTTTGTAAAAAATATGGCAGGAGTTTCTGAAATATTCAGAATACAAAAAATGGACAAAAAAGAAACAGATTTTGAGAAAAAACAATGGTCAATAATTTTTCAAGGAAGTCTGTAAAAAACAAATGGAAAACTGTATGAATTCTTTTAAAAAAGTCGGTATTTATGTGGATGTGGAAAATATTAACCGTAACGGCGGTTTCGGTATGCAGTATGATGTATTGCGGAAATTTGTCTGCCGGGACGGTGCGGAACCTATGCGACTGAACGCTTACATGGGATATGACAGGCAGAGGGCGCAGTTTGATGAAAAGTACAAAGAAAAAACCCGGAATTTTTTTTCCCGGATTCGGGGCATCGGTTTTAAGTTGGTGGAAAAAGAAGTAAAATGGTACCAGGATGAAAACGGTAATAAATTCGGAAAAGCCAATGCGGATCTGGATATGGCTGTAGATGCCCTGCTGCAATCCGAAAATCTGGACAGGGTGGTGCTGGTAACCGGAGACGGAGATTTTACTCAGGTGGTCCGTGCCCTGCAAAACAAAGGATGCCGGGTGGAAGTGGTGGCTTTTGACAATGTTTCCTCGGATCTGCGCAAAGAAACCGATATATTCATTTCCGGTTATCTGATTCCCAATCTGCTGCCTATCCGGGAATCCAACCCGTGGGGCAGTGTGGGGTCCCGTGTCCGGGGCATCTGTTATTACTACCGGCAGGAAGAAGGGTTTGGATATTTGCGGTTTTTAAGCTATTTCGGTCCTTTATGGATTACCGACCCCCGGGAAGAACTTTCTCCCTATAAAACCGCGTATTTTAACGCGGAACATCTGATGTCTTCCCCCAGTGTGCTGAACGGACTGCCCAGCCGGGGACATATTTTCGAGTTTTCTCTGGTAAAATCAGAGCGATATGAAGGACAGTTCCAGGCAGAGGATATCCTGCTTGTCAGTAAACTGTGATATCGCAGAAATGCACGGCAGCAGCAGAGACGCACAGCCCTGCGTCTCTGCTGTTTTGGAATCACAGGACAGTGTCATTGACGTAAGCAGAATATTCCCCTCCCCCGGCGGGAGGGGTCAGGGGAGGGGGAGGCAGCGGACTGTAATGAAAGACCCTTTTCACCCTCCCCCTGCCCCTCCCCCAGGGGAGGGGAGTCTTACGTCAATGACATTGAATCACAGGATATAAAAAAATTATGCAAAAAAAATAATCGGAGGATATATGAGTGAAATCAGAATGACTGCCGAAGTTCGGACGGATTATGACTGTGAATGCAGCGGACTGCCCGCAGAACGCTGGGGCGAGGCCGTATTTAAAGTCGGAGAAGAAGAAATTGTTATGGAAGTCAGTGCAGAAAAAGACATTATTGTTGCCCTGATGATCGGAGAGGATATAACCTGGAAAGGCACACTGAAAGGTCTGAAGCAGATGCTGACGGATGCTGTCCGCCCCCGCTGATTCTTTTGCATTTTTCTGTCTTCCGGCAGAAAAATATATTCTTTTTTTATCAATTGTAAAACAATGTCAATGACTTAAGCCAAAAATCCCCCTCCCCCGGCGGGAGGGGTCAGGGGAAGGGGGACGTATCAGTTGGTAATCAGAAATAATTTCACCCTCCCCCTCTCCCCGCCCCTCCCTCAGGGGAGGGGGCTTAAGTCAATGACACTGAATTGCAAAAACGGTGAAAACGGACTTCCCCGGAAGGGGTGTATTGTCTTGACTCTTCTTCATAAAATATAATATAACCCAGGTTGCCACCTGTCGGGGCAGTAAGCAAAAATCAGGCAGTTGCAGGATACTCAAAAGTTACCGGAACGAAAAATCAGCAGGTTGGGTTTATAGGCAGGCTAGCAACTCAGTGTCACTGACGTAAGCAGAATATTCCCCTCCCCCGGCGGGAGGGGAGTCTTACGTCAATGACATTGGGTAGCAACTTGAGTTAATATATATTTATCTTCAGAAATTCAGACGGAATTGCAAAGGGATTTGAAACACCCGGCGCGACAGAGAGCATTTTCAGATTTACGGGAAAATACAGCGTGATTTCACCCTGAATCTGCAGCTAGAGGTGTGAATTGAAAACAATCTTAGTGGTTGACGACGAAAAAATGGTACTCCGCCTTGCCGCGGAAGCTTTGGCATCATCCGATGATGAATATAAGGTGCTGACGGCCGAAAACGGAAAACAGGCCATGGATATCCTGAATTCTTCCAAAGTGGATCTGGTGCTGACGGATTTGAAAATGCCGGTGATGGACGGATATGAACTTCTGTCTTTTCTGAGCAAAAATTTCCGTAATATACCGTCTATCGTCATGACAGGATTCGGTTCGCCGGAAATTGCCAAACGCCTGAAACAGAAGGGTGTGGTCCATTATATTGAGAAACCCTTTGAAATTGATGATTTAAAAGACAAAGTTTCCCAAATATTTACAGAAAATTCAAAAGGTTTTATTCACGGTTTCACACTGGCCAATTTTTTGCAGGCCGTGGAGGTGGAACAGAAGACCCTGACCCTCAGAATCCGGTCCAAAGGACGTATCGGTCATATTTACCTGGAAAACGGCGAACTGATTGATGCGGAAAATGATGAGGGGCAGTCCGGTGAAGAAGCGGCCATTGCCATTCTCTGCTGGGACAATGCGGAAATTGAAATCCGGGGAATTCATAACCGGGAACGGTCCATTGATTCCTCCCTGATGCATATTCTGCTGGAAGCATCCAAGCGCAAAGATGAGAAAAGCAGGGACGGCGGCGGGGATGATATGCTCGATGAGGCCGTCCGTCTGGCAGAAGGGCATCATTTTAAAGATGCCCAGACCCTGATCGTAAAATATCTGAAACAGAAACCCGGCAGTTTTAAGGGCTGGATCTGGTATTCCCGAATTATTATCAATATCAATTCCATTGAAACCGCGCTGAAAAAAGCAGCAAAAATCAATCCCAAAGACCCGGAACTGCTGGAAGAAGTGAAAAAGCTGAAAATGGCAAAGGAACGGATGGGAGACGATCCGCAGGTGCGGCGCTGTCCCTTCTGCTGGTTTCCGATGGAAATCAAATCGGTACAGTGTCCTTACTGCCGCTCCCATCTTTTTATTCATAACAGTTTTTTCGGGTCACTGGGAAATGCGGATGAAAAGATTCTTAATGCAGCCATTGAGCGGTATATGCACGTCATCAGCAGGGAAAAGAATATCAATGCGCATTATTTTCTGAGTATTGCCCATCTGAATCTGGAACACTGGGAAGAAGCCCTGAATCTTTTTCATAAAACGGTCAAACTTTCTCCAAACAAGGATATATTTACCGAACAGCTGCGGGCCCTGGTCAATCATATGGCCATGGATGCCACAACATCTTCTTTTGAAAAAAATATCACGGAAGATCCGGGAGAAACGGCAGATTCCGAATCCCTTTCTTCGGAAAAGAAAAAAGTGCTGGTCGTGGAAGACAGTTCCACCACCCGGAAAGTCATTGCCATTACCCTGGGGCAGAAGGGATATGAAGTAACCGAAGCCCGGGACGGACTGGAGGCCCTGAGCCGTCTGAATGAGGAAAAACCGGATCTGATACTGCTGGATATTATTCTGCCCAAAATGGACGGGTATAAAATTCTTTCCATCATCAAAAGCAATGCTGTGTTCAAGGATATTCCGGTTATCATGCTCACCAGCCGGGACGGTTTTATGCATAAAGTCAAAGGAAAACTGGCCGGTTCTGCCGAATACCTGACCAAACCCTTTGACCCCAAGGTGCTGGTGCAGACAATAGAAAAATATATATAAATAAAAGGATCGGGCCTGTATCTCCCCGTCCCCGCGCCTGATACCTTTGTTATATCGGGGGTGTCCCACCTTTTACACAGAACAGAATTTTTAATAACAGCCATCTTAATTTCCGCAGTTCGGAAACAGGTTCCGGCCTCTCTTACTGTCAAAAAAATCCCCCTGTGCAAAAATACATCTGTATTTTATCGGACTGTGAAAATTACAGTCGGTGCGGTGCCTTAGGCTTTGCTATAGTCAGCAGATCGAAAAATTTCCGGAGGAGTGCAGAAATTGTATTTTTGCACGGGGTAACCGGGAGATGCTGCCGTGCAGAAATACAGTTTCCGCACTCCGGGACAGCCCTAAAACCGTATCCGGGGAAAACTTTTCGATCTGCTGATAGTGCTTTGTCAAGGTTAATCTGACGGGTATGTAACATATTGAATTTTTTTGTAGGGTGGGCAAAAGCGCAGCGCTGCCCACCGATTCAGGTGGGCACGGAAAAACATGTGCCCACCCTGCAAAAAATTCAACC
>JAABRU010000139.1 GCA_011390755.1 Desulfobacteraceae bacterium
AAAAAAACAGCAAAGCCCATGATATTCTTGCCAAAGATGCAAACCGGATATACAGTACGGTGAAATTTGATATCCGCAAGGGAAAAGAAAAACGGATGGAGGGAAAAATCCGCTCGGTAGAGGAAAAAATCGGAAAGGTCAGTCGCTGAGCAATGGGAATGCGTTTTTTCGGCATCTTCCTTTTTTTTATTCTGGGGGCGGTGTTTCTGAACCGCAGTGTAAGCGAACCCCTGACCTGGAAACAGGACAGCGGCGAAATTCTTTATGCCGGGGCCATGACGGCGGTTGACAGTAATCTGATAGGCGCTGCTGTGAATCGCCTGGGCAATGAAGACTTCCGGCGCATAATCCGTCATGCAGGGATCTGGGCGGGTATTTTTCTGCTGACGGCCCTGGCCCACAGTTACCGTTTTGAGCTGGCGGGCATCCGGGACAAAGTTATGGGGAACCTGCTGCCGGGCAGAAGTATCGCGGAAAAACCCGGGGAAGCCGTATTTCAGATTTCACCGGACGGGCATTTTTATATCCGGGCTTTGGTAAACGGCAAAAATGTACGTTTTCTGGCCGATACCGGGGCCAGTGATATTGTCATCACCCCCAAAACCGCCGCACGCCTCGGTTTTACTCCCGAAAAACTGCGGTTTGACCGGATTTACCGGACGGCAAACGGAATCGGACGGGGTGCATCCGTACAGTTGCAAAGTCTGCAGATCGGCGGGCTGTACATGGAAAATATCAGTGCATCGGTAAATGAGGCCGATATGGAAGATTCCCTTTTGGGTATGCGTTTTTTCAACCGTCTGAAAGGATATAGCGTCAAAGACGGCAGGATGCGTATCTGCTGGTAGGGGACTTTCCGGTAAAAAGGGATTTTTGAAAAGGACATAAAAAAATTGAATCATAAAATTGTGGTCGCAATCTGCGGAGCTTCCGGGGTGATATACGGTATCCGGATTCTCAGATTTCTGCTGGAAAAACCCTTTGAAATCTTTCTTTCCGTATCCGCGGCCGGAAAGCAGGTGCTGATGCATGAAACCGCGTATCAGGGGGAAGATATGGAAACATTTCTGCGGGGGCAGGGGTTTGTTTTTCATGAAAAGGCCCGGCTGCGTTCTTATGCCCCCGATGATCTCTTTGCCCCGCCCGCGAGCGGTTCTTTTCAGCACCGGGGCATGATGATCGCTCCCTGCTCCATGAAAACCCTGGGAGCCATTGCTTCGGGCATTGCCGATGATCTGATTCACCGTGCGGCCGATGTATGCCTGAAGGAAAAACGCCCTTTGCTGCTGCTGACCCGTGAAACCCCCCTGAACCTGATCCATATTGAAAATATGCGGAAAGCCGCACTGGCCGGGGCCACCATCATGCCCCCCTGTCCGGGTTTTTATGCCAGGCCCGCAACCCTGATGGATATTGTGGATGCAGGCGCCGCCCGTGCACTGGATCAGATGGGGATTGAGACAAAGATCAAACGATGGGGAGATGAGGAACTTGTATAAAAATCTGAGAGAATTTCTGGATGATCTGGAAAAAAAGGGGGAAGTCCGCCGTATACGGCATGAAGTATCCCCCTATCTGGAAATCAGCCGTTATACCGATGGGGAATCCAAAAGTCCCGGAGGGGGAAAGGCCCTGTTTTTTGAACGGGTCAAAGGTTCTGCGTTTCCGGTCTGCACCAATATTTTCGGCAGTGAGCAGAGAATCTGCATGGCCCTGGGCGTAAAAGACCTGGATGAACTCGGGGCCGGTATCCGGAAATATATTGAATTTCATCCGCCCGGAAATCTGAAAGAAATCATCCGCACCATCCCCATGGCGCTGGAACTGACCAGGTTTTTCCCCCGTACTTTCCGGGGAAAAACACCGCCCTGCCAGGAAGTGATTCTGCGCGGGGAAGAGGTGAATCTTGCCGCACTTCCTGTGCTGCACTGCTGGCCCAAAGATGCCGGGCCTTTTGTCACCCTGCCTCTGGTCATTACCCGGAGTCTTGAGACCGGAAAACGGAATACGGGTATGTACCGTCTGCAGATTTTTGATAAAAATACCACAGGAATGCACTGGCATATCCATAAAGACGGTTCCCATTATTATAATGAATACCGGAACGCGGGAAAACGGATGCCCGTGGCAGTGGCCATCGGGGCGGATCCGGCAACGGTATATGCTGCCACGGCTCCCATGCCGCGGGGACTGGATGAAATGATGCTGGCCGGTTTTATCCGCAAAAAACCCGTAGGCATGGCAAAATGTGTCAGCATTGATCTGGAAGTACCGGCAGAAGCCGAATTTGTGCTGGAAGGCTATGTGAACCCGGATGAACTGCGCCGGGAAGGTCCTTTCGGCGATCATACGGGATATTACTCCCTGGCAGACAATTATCCCGTATTTCATGTTACAGCCCTCACACACCGGAAAGATGCCATATACAATGCCACACTGGTGGGCCGTCCGCCCATGGAAGACTGCTATCTTGCCAAAGCCACCGAGCGGCTGTTTCTGCCCATGCTGCAGACCGTATTTCCGGAAATCCGGGATTACTGGTTTCCCTGGGAAGGGGTTTTTCATAATATTGTTATCATCTCTCTGGAAAAAGAATATGCCGGTCATGCCCAGAAAATTATGAGCGGGCTGTGGGGGCAGGGGCAGATGAGTTTCTGCAAGGCCATTGTGGTTGTGGATAAGGATGTGAATCCGGGCGATCCCGCGCAGGTGATGGCGGCTTTGATAAACAATCTGGATACGGCATCGGACATTACCCTGGGCAAAGGCATTCTGGATGTGCTGGATCATTCTTCCCCCTTTCCCAATTTCGGCAATAAAATCGGTCTGGATCTCACCAGCCGCTGCAGCGGGGAACCCCCGAGAAACAGAAAAAAGATAAACCGCCAGATTCCCTCCCCTGACGGACTGGTCTGCATTATCAGGGCCGGTCTGCCGGGTGCATCGGCCTGCCGCTGTCTTTTTCCGGAATATTCGCAGGATTCCCAAAACCGCATTCTGCTGCTTTCTGTTTCCAGACAGGAACAAAGCGGCAGGGATTTTGCCCACATGCTTTGCCACCTGGCAGAACTGGAAATGTTCAATATTTTTATTCTCTATGACGAACATATTGATCTGGAAGATAATTCTCTGATTTTGTGGAAACTTTTTAATAATACGGATCCGGGCCGGGATATATTTGCAGAAAATCATCGCGTTGTGCTGGATGCATGTGTAAAAGGCCCGGCAGACGGTCATGACAGGGAATGGCCCGATGAGCTGACCTTTGATGTGTAAAAAAGCGGGGGAGTGCGGGCAAAACAGCGCGGATCACCGGATTTTACGGTTTTACATAAGCCGGGAAATCTGCCGGATGACTTTCTGCACCATTGTGCCCGCATTCAAAGCAGGTTGAAGAAATACAGCTGATGAAAGATTTTTTTAATGTAAAAGATATTCGGGAAGTACTGGAATACCGCAGTGATTTTTCCCGGACAGACAGCGAGGAAATTCCCCTGGAAGCGGCTTTCGGCCGGGTGCTGGCCGAAGATATTATCTCGGAAAGCGATCTGCCGCAGTTCCGGCGCACAACCATGGACGGATATGCCATCCGCGCATCTTCTTCTTTCGGGGCATCTGAAAGCAGTCCGGCTTTTCTGAGACTTGTCGGAAGCATCCCCATGGGAGAGCATCCCGATTTTTCCGTGGGCCCGGGAGAAGCCGCCCGTATTTCCACCGGAGGTATGCTGCCCGAAGGCGCGGACAGTGTAATCATGCTGGAACACAGCGAAATGCTGGATGAAAAAGCCATTGAAATTTATAAAAGTGTTGCGCCCGGCCGGCATGTCATAGAAGTGGGGGAAGATTTTGCCAAAAATGAAACCGTTCTTTCCTGCGGCAGGAAGATCCGTGCACAGGAAAGCGGGGTGCTGGCGGCCTTTGGCCGGGACAGGGTCCGGGTGTACCGGAAACCGCGGATTGCTGTAATTTCCAGCGGAGACGAAGTGCTTCCCGTTCGTGAAAGACCCCGGAAAGGGCAGATACGTGACATCAACAGTTACACCCTTTCGGCCCTGGTGCGGGAATGCGGTGCCGTCCCCCTGTCTTTCGGCATTGTCAAAGACGATTATCAGATGCTGCTGGAAACCTGCCGGAAAGCTGCTGCCCGGTCGGACATGGTGCTGATTTCCGGGGGAAGTTCCGTAGGCAGCCGGGATTATACCATTGCGGTGCTTTCGGCTCTTGCAGATACAGAAATTCTGGTACACGGCATTTCCGTAAGCCCCGGCAAACCCACCATTCTGGCCAAAACGGGCAGCCGTCGGGCTGTGTGGGGCCTGCCCGGTCACGCGGTTTCCGCAATGGTGGTGTTTATCACCATTGTCCGCCCTTTTATTGAATATATCAGCGGACTTTCTGCACAGTCAGCGCATCACATAAAAATTCCGGCCCGACTTTCCAGAAGTCTGGCTTCGGCTCAGGGGAGAAGCGATTTTGTGCGGGTACGGCTTTTGGAAAAAAACGGCGAAACACTGGCCGAACCGGTGCTGGGAAAATCCGGACTGCTCAGCAGCATGGTGCGGGCCGACGGTCTGCTTGAAATTGAGAGGGATACAGAAGGATTGGAAAAAGGGGAACATGTCTGGGTAATGATCTGAACAGTGACAGAGAAAAATATGAATCCGCCGGAAAAAGAAATCCGTTCCGAAGAAGAACGATACAGGGGAATTCTGGAATATGCATCCGAAATTATCCTGATATTCAATGAAAAGGGGGAAATCCTCTACGCCAACCAGGGGGCTGCGGATATCAGTGCCTATCTGACAGAAGAACTGATCCGTATGAATATCGCGGATATTCTTCCTCCGGAGCATTATGAATACATCTGCAATAAAATCCTTTCCCCCCTCCGGGGGGCGAGACCCCAGATATGTCTGTATGAAGCGGATTTTATTGACAGAGAACTCCGGCTGATTCCTGTTGAAATCAATGTGAACCCGCTGCCCCCCCAAAAAAATGAAGGCGAATATCTTTTTACGGCACGGGATATCCGTCTGCGTAACATTCCGGAAAAAGAAAAATTCCGGATGCATTATTTTGATGTGCTGGCATATTTTTCTTCGGATCTTGCCGGACATCTGCAAAAACTTTTCAAAGATATTATCAGTGAAGTGGAATTTGTGCGCGATAATTCCGATCCCCAGAGTACAGCATACAGAAGACTGTCTGATGCCAGAAATGCCTGTGAATGGGGAAGACATATCATTCATGACCTTGCGGATGCCCTGAATCCGGATGTATCGGAGATGGAAAAAACAGATGCGGAGGATCTGATACGGAAAACAGCGCTGGCGGTTGCAGGGGATTTCGGTCTGCAGTGTGATTTTTCCATCCCCGGCAGTCTCCGCCCCCTGCTCTGTAATGAAAATCATATGGCACGGGTTTTCCACCACCTGATCCTCAACGCGGCCGAAGCTGCCCCGGCAGATGGCAGAATTCATATCCGCATGGAAAATATATCTTCCCGTCAGGTGGAAGATCGCCTGAAAAGTGTGCTGCCTTTGGATGCATACATCAAAATATCAGTGCAGGACAAAGGAGGCGGCATTCCGGAAGTATTGGCAGAGCGGATTTTTGTTCCCTATTTTTCTACCAAAAACAGAAACGCGGAAGATGCCAGAGGATTGGGACTGCCCCTTGTCTATTCTGTGGTCAGAAAGCATCAGGGCTATGTGGAGATGTGCTCGGTTCCGGGCGGAAAAACGGTGTTCAATGTTTATCTTCCGGTGTCCCCCGTCCTTTCGGGCGGAAACAAATCTTCCGGAGAAAAGGAAAAAAACATTTCTTCCGGCGGCAGGATACTGCTGATGGATGATGAGGAAATTATCCGGGAAGTGGCGGGAAATATGCTCCGGACGATGGGATATCAGGTTTCTTTTGCCGGAAACGGGGATGATGCCCTGTCGCTGTACAAAGCGGCCATGTTATCGGAAGAGGCTTTTGATCTGGTGATTCTGGATTTGAATGTGGATGAGGGAAGCGATGGGAAAACCGCGATCCGGGAACTGCTGAAAGCGGACCCGGATGTCAAAGCAGTTGTGTCCAGCGGATATTCCAATGATCCCTTCATGAGTGATTATAAAACATTCGGTTTCTGCGGGGCCGTAAGCAAACCTTACAGTCTCCGTGAACTGAAGTCTGCCGTGCAGAAAATTTTGGGAACGGATACTTAAATCTTTCTCCAGACTTATGTTTTTGCTATTACATGCTGTAATAATTAGACATTCAATATTAAGCATTCAACATTTTCATATAAACGGCCATGAGTTATCACTCACAGCGAAGCATGAAAATCTCTCCCCGGACTCGTTACGGGGCAGAGCCCCGTAACGAGTTGTGCAGGACTTTCATATAAACCGACATGAGTTATCACTCACAGCGAAGCATGAAAGGGGTGGGTGCAGGGGTTCATCTTCTTGTGCCCGGACACGGAGAAAACGGCCCTACTCCGGAAATCTTCACATACGCAGACACGCATAAAAGCAATCAGATAATGGTGAATCATACCGGTTTCACCCATATTGCATTTGAAGTTGAGGATGTATCACGGACTCCGGGCAATGCTTTACAAAACAGAGCCGCACTTCTCGGAAAAATAACAAAGAAAGAAATTCCCGGTGCCGGTCTGCTGACATTTGTATATTTCAGAGACCCCGAAGGAAATATTGCGGAAATTCAGTCATGGGATAAGGTGATTTCCGGAAAAGATGATACCAAAGGAGTGCCGAACTGAAAGTTTGGCAGTGTCCGGCGGATGACAGTCCCGCTCACAGACTTTCCGTCTGTGACTCCCTCAGATTCGGTACATTCATATTCGGAAATCGCCTAAATGAAAACTCAACAGAGCATAAAAAATAATCGCAATAATCTTGCAGACAGGATGATTCGGAAATGCCCCATGTAATTGTAAAATTATATCCGGGAAGATCGGATGAAAAGAAAAAAGAGCTTGCGGAAGCTATTATGAAAGATGTGGTATCCATAGCCCGATGTACTGAAAGTGCAGTTTCGGTTGCAATTGAGGAAATCACTCCCGAAGACTGGCCGGAGAAAGTCTATAAGCCGGATATTCTGGAAAAAGAGGAAAAACTGTGCATTAAGCCGGGGTATAATCCTTTTGAGTAATATCATCAGAAATGCAAAGCCCCCGGATCATCATCATCCCGCCCGGAGGGTGTAATTCACAGTTGCTGGTGAAAAGTTTAAGCAGTATTTATGCCATCCTTTATTATTCCGGCATTGGCAAATGCTGACCAATGCCGTTAAGTTAAGGAAAAAATCCCCCTCCCCCGGTGGGAGGGGTTAGGGGAGGGGGGAAACAAATATCTGTAATTAAAAACAGTTTTCATCCTCCCCCTGCCCTCCCTTAAGGGAGGGGGGTCTTAAGGCACTCAGCAAAAAATAACTGCCCCGTTTCATCTGATTGGGGGACGGAATGCACAGTTTCTGTTTATCCGCAGAATATTTCCGGAGGATTTATTTCTTACCGGGTCCCTAAATTAATGCCATTGAAATGCTGACTGCAATCCGTCACCAACAGTCTTGAATTGCACCCCGCCCGGAGGTATTGCCTATACGAACAGTGGCAACTTTGTCTGTATTTTCTATGGGCGGAAACCCGCATGTTCTGTGGAATTCATCGGGCAGATAACTGATGATTCATGGAAAATTCTGTATGAAAAGACCGGTATCACTTCGGTTGAAATCAGAAAG
The DNA here is from genome assembly GCA_011390755.1 of Desulfobacteraceae bacterium. Classification (GTDB taxonomy): domain Bacteria; phylum Desulfobacterota; class Desulfobacteria; order Desulfobacterales; family Desulfococcaceae; genus JAABRU01. Next base: position 7,753 of record JAABRU010000139.1, read on the forward strand.
GGAAAATCTGAATGAATCTCATCCGCCAAAGAAAGATTGAAGCGGAGATGGCAGCCGCATTAATCAGAGGCTGTGAACCGGAACTTGGCAGGGAAAAAGCATTTGAAATTGCGTCTGATACTGTCAGAAAACTGGCATGTGAATCAGGAAAAAATATTGCCGGAAAGTACGGTTCAAATACATTGGAAGACCTGGTCCGGGTAATCCGGGAAATCTGGTCTCAGGGCAATGCACTTGATATCGAATTCCTTGAAGAAAGCAATGAAAAACTGTTTTTCAATGTCAGAAGGTGCGGTTACGCAGAAATGTACCGGGATGCAGGTCTGTCTGAATTCGGTTACTGTCTTTCCTGCAACAGGGATGCCGCTTTTGTAAGCGGTTTCAACAGCCGGATTGCAATGAAGCGGACACAGACAATCATGGAAGGCGCATCTTACTGTGATTTCCGTTTTTATTTATCCTGAAGACGTTTATCCCCGGTACAGAACATCAATTATGGGACCCGGAAAAAGATAATTCCCCGGTTAATCCCGGCAGCAGAGAATAAACGGGTGGCTGCCTTTTTCTGTCAGACAGTTTCAGCGGATTTATTTTTTGCCGAGTCCCTAAGATGATTTCCTGAAAAAAATATACCAGAGGGGTGCCGAACTGAAAGTTTGGCAGTGTCCGGCAAATGACAGTCCGGTCGCAGACTTTCAGTCTGAGACTCCTCCGGAAGCGGTACATTCATATTTGGAAATCGCCTAAATATTCGAATTAAGAGTTGAATCAATCCCGAAGCTCCGGCATGATTATAGAAAAAAATATTGAAACAAAACATTTTATAAAAAACTGTGAAGCAGTGCACTGTTTCACTTAAAATTGTGCAGGCAGAATGTCGGGTTACGCTTCGCTAACCCGGCCTGCAATTTTAAATGAAACAGAGCAGCAGATACGAGACTATGAAAAGAAAATCCTTTACTGAACTACTTTGGAATTCCGAAGCAATCCTGACAGAAGGGGCCATAATCGAAAGACTCAGACGGAATCCTTTGCTTACGCTGAATCCCTATGTCTATCATGCGGGATTTGTCTATGAACAGTCAGGCAGATATCACCTGGAGAAACTGTACCGTCAGTACATTGATGCAGGGTTTTCTTCCGATCTGCCTATCCTGATCTGTACGCCGACATGGAGAGCCGGGAAGGAAAGAACTGAAAAAGCCGGATATCCGGATGTGAATCAGGATGCTTTCAGGTTCATGGATAATATCCGCAGGACTTACGGGGAATATGCGGATAAGATTTTTATCGGAGGACTCATCGGGCCGAAAGGGGATGCTTACCACCCGGAGGAAGCACTTTCAGAAGATGAGGCTCTTGCATATCACCGTTTTCAGATACAGGAGCTGATGCAGACCGGTGCTGATTTTCTGATGGCCGCCACTCTCCCTGCCTTATCCGAGGCTGTGGGAATCTCCCGTGCAATGGCGGAATCGGGAATACCGTATATCCCCAGTTTTGTCATCAGACCTTCGGGAACACTGCTGGATGGGACTCCGCTCCATAAGGCGGTTTCAGTTATTGATTCACAGGTGACACCGCCACCGCTCTGTTATCTGGTCAACTGCGTACATCCTTCGGTTTTTCATGAGGCAGTATCCCATGAAATGAAAAATATGCCCGATATCTGCAAAAAAATTGCAGGACTTCAGGCAAACACTTCTGCAAAAAGTCCGGAAGAACTGGAAAATTCTGAACAACTGGAAACAGAAAATCCATCTTCATTTGCAGAATCAATGCTGGAGCTGCATAAATCTTTCGGGATAAAAATCCTTGGAGGATGCTGCGGAACTGATGACAGGCATATCAGGGAAATCGCCGGAAAGCTGAGCGGGATGATTTAAAAGAGATAAATATTTGATTTTGTATTATAAATTGAACTTATTGATAAAAGGGATTTCTCATTATGAAAAAACTGTTTTTGTTAGTATTCACGATTACAGCACTTATAGCCTGCGCAAGTACACCAATCCAGATGTACAGACCTGCAGGTAGTACGGAACCTGCTTGGCAGATCACAGGTGAATATAATGAATTCACTGACAGTCTGGAAATATTTATCAATAACACATCGGTTATGTCAGGCCATCTTTCATTCTTCGGACGTGAAGCGGAGTTATCCGGCCAGTATATGAACAAATCCGTTACGTCTTCATGCTTCACAAAACAAAAATTTCTCGAAACAGAACTTCAATGTATCGTATTTATCGAAGGAGAACGGGCTGCTACCTTACAGTTTTGAGAGCAAATCATGAGAGTATTTGCGCTTCATTGCAGGAGGGTATCAGATGACCTTTGTGGATGATTCAAAAACAGAAGCTGCAAAAAAGAGTGCGGAAGCATGGCTCAGCCTCACTGATAGGGAAGAATATTCAAAGAACTGGCATGAAGCAAGGGAAGAAAAAGCGGTCTGTAGATTTTTGCCAACGGATTCTGTTCTGATAATACCTGTCCGCCGGATAGGATTATTCCTATTTTTAGCATATTCTTATTTTAAATCAAGTTTTTTCATTCTGGCGGATGGTTTACCTTTAACTTTCTGATACAGGAAAACAGATGAAACCGAAACCCTTTAATTTTCAGGTATTCAGATTTCATGATGTCACAAAAAACGAAGCTGTAAATATCCTGAGAGAAGAAGCAGAAGCCGGGCAAAGTTTATCACCGGAAGCAATGCTGATACTGGCAGATATTTTTGATCCGAATGTGGATCAGAGAGGACGGTCTTTTAAAAAGGCAAATTTCAGGCTCTGGGAAGCTGCCGGTGTTGTTTATGCACTTTGGAAACACCAAAGTTTTGAAAATACCGGAACGAGGCGTAACATGGATAAATATTGTCGGAAAAGCACTGGCTGTTTCACCGGCAACGGTGAAAAAAGAAATTTACAGCAAAGCCGGAAAACTATGGGTGAAAGATGCATATTTAAGAATGACTTTTTTACTTTGTGATCAAGGCATTATTACAGCGGAAGAAATTAAATTACCTAAAGACATTACATATTCAGATATAAATCAAGCACTTCAGCAATATTTATGCCCTCAGGAATTTTTTTCTGAGACATATGATACAATCCAAAAAAAGTATAAAGAAAAAAGTTTTTTAAATGGACAGACATAAAGCATAATAAATTATACATACACACTATACACACTTTTAAATTGACAAACATTACATCTTTACATATTCTGGTAAGGAAAACGATGGATTCAAAAAATGCGATAAAGCTATTGCAGAATCACGGCTGGCAGATCGTCGCTCAGAAAGGCAGTCATGTACAGTTGAAACATCCTGATAAAAAAGGCCGGGTTACAGTGCCCCACCCCAAAAAAGATCTGCCTGCCGGTACACTGCGAAACATTGAAAAACAGTCGGGAGTGTCATTTTCCCGCTGAGAAAGAGCGGCCAGATGAGAAACTATATAGCAGTCATCCATAAAGAGGAAAGCAGCGATTACGGTGTATCCTTTCCGGATTTCCCCGGATGCATCACTGCCGGAAGCACGCTGGAAGAAGTGAAAAACATGGCTTCCGAGGCCCTGGAGTTTCATATTGAGGGCATGGCGGGAGACGGTGAGATAATCCCCGAACCTTCCGTGCTGGATAATATCGTCAATGATCCGGATTATTCCGATGCACTCACATTTATCGTGGTTCCTGTAAAAATCCCTGAAACAAAAGCAGTCAGAATCAATATCACCATTCAGGAAAACATTCTGAAAAAAATAGATGAATTTGCAAAAACCTGCGGAATGTCCCGGTCGGCATTCCTGACTTTCGCTGCCCAGAAAGAACTGAACAGGTTATGAACCGGTCTGAAAATGAACCAATCCCAACCTGCTGATTCCGGATCACCCCACCCCCGGCAACGCCCCCCAATCCGTAGTATATGCCGGGGATTTTCTATTAAATACTGTCCGCCACTGCTGCTTTTCCCCCAAACCTGCCGAGGCATATTTCAGCGTATCCGTGCCCATTTTTTTATTGACCGCATCAAAGGTTTTCATCAGTTTTTCCCTTTTTCCCCTGTCCGGTCTGTCAAACAGTACCCTTTGCCCCTGTGCTTCCGGTACGATTTCATTCAGCATAATCCCTGCTTTTTTGTATTTCTCACCTCTCTGATATATTTTTTTCAGACCTTCCTGCATACCGGCCATAATTTCGGATGTCAGGTTTGTGGAAACCGGCATTCTGACGGATTCCATGCGGAAGCGGAAACTCTCTTTCTGAAATCTGTTTGTGGCAGTGAATACAGTGACAAGACCTGCAAGGGAGTTCTGCCTTCTCAGTTTCTCAGCAGCTCTGGATGTGTATGTGCAAAGTGCTTCTCTGAGCAGATTGTAATCGGTAATTTCATGGCAGAATGTGCGGGAAGCTCTGATTCCTTTTCTCGGTGGAGGGTTGCTTTCCAGAGGGTAACAGGCATTTCCCCTGAGTTCCTCAATCATCCCTGTAAGGTTTACACCCATCTTTCTTTTTATCAGGTTCACATCCGCATATTTCATGTGCAGGGCATTGCGGATTCCGTAGCATCTCAGGTAAAGGCTGTATTTTCTGCCGATACCCCATACATCTTCGATTTCCGTTTTCTCCAGAATCCTGTCCGTATCCTTATTATCGCAGAAATTCAGCACTCCCTCAGATTTTTTGGCAAAACGGCTGGCAATCTTGGCAAGGGTTTTGCTTTCTGCAATCCCCACGGATACGGGGATTCCCGTCCATTTTTTTACAGTATCACGGATTTCATGGGCGTATGCGGTCAGGTCACTGCCTGCAAATGGTGTCAGCTCAAGGAATGCTTCATCTATGGAATAAATTTCAATATCGTCTGCAAACTGCGAAAGGCACTCTGCCACACGGCGGGACATATCGGCATAGAGGGTATAATTGGAGGATAATACCTGCACTCCGCTGGCCTGAATGATGTTCCCGATTTTGAAGACAGGTGCGCCCATTTTTATGCCGATGGCTTTGGCTTCATTTGACCGGGCCACCGCACAGCCGTCATTATTGGAAAGCACAATGACCGGTTTTCCCTCCAGTTTCGGATTGAATACCCGTTCGCAGGACACATAGAAATTATTGCAGTCCGCCAGGGCAAATACAGATTTTCTTTTATAAGGGGTGGATGACATGGGTAACGACTCCCCATATTTCCGCTTTTGCCTGATTATCCAGGCAGACAGGTTTAAAATTTTCATTTTCAGACATCAGGAAAAAGCAGTCTTTGATTTTCCGGATACGTTTGACGGTGAATTCACCGTTGACAATGGCGATGACGACTCTTTTATCCACGGTTTCCAGTGACCTGTCCACAATCAGAATATCACCCGGATGAATACCCGCCTGAATCATGGAATTCCCCGTAACCCGGACAAAGAAAGTTGCTGCGGGATGCTTCACAAGGAAGCGGTTCAGATCAAGGGACATCTCAATATAATCCTCTGCCGGGGACGGAAATCCCGCGGGTACGGAAACCAGTAACAAAGGGCATTTTTCCTGTGTGGAAAGATCCGGCCGGAGTATCTGCATTGCTTTATCCTCCCTTAATGATAATTATTGCGAACATAATGTTTATATGAAAATGTTGAATGCTTAATGTTGAATATTTAATTATTGCAGCATTTAACAGTTTTCATTTTCATATTTCGTTGTGAGCCACACGCATGTCCGTTTATATAAATTAACACAAAGGGAGGGGATACGCAATACCAATTTTATACCCTGATGCATAAAATACAGGAAATATTATTATCAGCAGATCGAAAAATTTCCGGAGGAGTGCCGAACTGAAAGTCCGGCAGTGTCCGGCAAATGACAGTCCGCTCACAGACTTTCCGTCTGTGACTCCTTCAGAGACACATTCATATTCGGAAATCGCCTAAATGCAAAAAAATACCTTGCCCGGATCTCATACAGTCAGCAGAGGGGAAACTTTCCTCCCAATACGGTTTTACGGCTGTACGGGTGTACGGGTGTACGGAAACTTTCCCATCTGCTGAAAAGACTTTTTCTTATCCATTGATTTTCAATCTCCTGTGATTATTTTCTTGAGGAAATGGAAATCAGCAGCCTGAAAACCTTTCCCCGGATACGGTCTTACGACTGTCCCGGAGTGCAAAAATAATATTTCTGCACGGCAGCAGCTCCCGGCTGCCCTGTGCAAAAATACAGTTTCCGCACTCCTTCGGAAAGGTTTCGATCTGCTGAAAACCCGAAACCTCTTTCAGTGAAGAAAGGAACACATTATGATTTCAAAAAAAATGGAAGATGCACTCAATCAGCAGATCAATGCGGAACTTTATTCCGCTTATCTGTATATGGCCATGTCATCCTATTTTGAAGACAAAGGATTAAAAGGTTTTGCCGGGTGGATGAAAGCCCAGGCACAGGAAGAACAGTATCATGCAGAAAAATTCTATTCCTATGTCAATGAATGTGCCGGACGGGTGATTTTTAAAACCATAGATGCACCGCCTGCGGAATGGGATTCTCCACTGGCGGCCTTTGAAGCTGCTTTGGCCCATGAGAAAAAAGTCACAGGACTTATTTATGATCTGGTAAACCTTGCCAGAGAGGAAAAAGACCATGCAACAGACAACTTCCTCAAATGGTTTGTGGAAGAGCAGGTGGAAGAGGAAGACAGTGTGCGGGAAGTCATTGACGAACTCAAACTCATCGGAAACGGCGGCAGCGGTATGTTTATGCTGAACCGGGAGCTGGGACAGCGGACATTCAGCCCCCCGGCCCAGGCAGAGTAAGGGATTCGGAAAAAAATATTTAACCCGCCGACCGCCCGGAAATGAATTTCCGGGCGATTATGAGTTCTTTCACCGACCTGTTTATCCCGCAGTCAAAATTTTTTAATTCCTCTTGACCCCTTCCTGCTTCTCCTTTATACAGACAGTATATCTGTAATGCAGGATACCTTCTGAGAAATATACCAGAATCTCTGAAAACCGAAGATGTACACGGATTACAGAATCCGCTTCAACCGTGTGAAACTGCGGTTCCGTTTTCCGGATCCGGATTTTTCTCAAAGGGGATATTGCATTACACTGTAAATCGATTAGTGTCCTGCCCTGACTGAAAAGCCTTATCCTCCGGGCTTTTGCAAATGATTCAGAAAATTATCCGATTCGTTTCAGAATCAGTGCATTAACAAACGGAGGCAGGGTCTTTTCAATTATCACAGGACACAATCGTAAATCGCAAGGGTTCGGTAATTTTTTCTGATTTACAGAGCATAAGGCACTCAGCAAAAAATAACTGCTCCGTTTCATCTGAATAACAGACGGAATGCACAGTTTTGTTTATCCCCCGGATATTTTCGGAGGATGTATTTCTTGCCGGGTCCCTAAAAATGTAATTTTCTGAAATCATCAGATTCGGATGTTCCGCATGAATTTCATAATCTGCTGAATGTATTCAAACCGGATTTTTTTACCGAACCGCTGCATCAGAAACGTTTATCATAAACAGAGGAGGAATTATTTTGAAAAAATTGCTGATCTGCCTAATGGCATCCGCCCTGGTACTGGGTGCGGGTATCACCGTAAATGCCAAAACCATGAAACTGGCAATGGATGCCGATCCGGTGTCCCTGGATCCCCATGTGCAGCTGTCCGGCGGAATGCTGCAGTATTCCCACATGGTCTTTGATTCCCTGATCCGCTGGAACAAAGATATGGGATTTGAAGCCAGACTGGCAGAAAAATGGGAACGGACGGATGATCTGACCATGCGTTTTTTTCTGAAAAAAGGAGTCAAATTTCACAGCGGCAATCCCTTTACAGCCGAAGATGTGAAATGGACCCTGGAACGCCTGAAAAAAAGCCAGGATTTTAAAGGACTTTTTGAGCCTTTTGAAGGGGCTGCGGTGGTGGATGATTATACAGTGGACATCAAAAGCAAAAAACCCTATGCCCTGCTGCTCAATATGGCCACCTATATTTTTCCCATGGATCGGAAATTTTACAGCGGAACAGATGAAAACGGCCAGCCCAAAGATGCCATTGTAAAAGTCGGTCCCTCTTTTGCCCTGCAGAATGAATCCGGAACCGGAAAATACAAAGTCACCTACCGGGAACAGGGGGTAAAAACCGTATTCACAAAATTTGCGGAATACTGGGATACGGCTTCTCCGGGCAATGTGGATGAAATTATCCTAACCCCCATTAAAAATGATGCCACCCGCGTGGCCGCTCTGCTTTCCGGCGATGTGGATTTCATTATGCCGGTTCCGCCCCAGGATTATGAACGTATCAGGGGAGATGCCGCCAGTCAGCTGGTCACCATGTCCGGCAGCCGGGTTATCACCCTGCAGCTGAACCAGAAACGCCGGGAAGAATTCAAAGACCGCCGGGTGCGTATGGCCATGGTGTATGCCATTAATAATGAAGGTATCGTGGAAAAGATTATGAAGGGCACTGCTTCCGTAGCTGCACAGCAGGCCCCCAAAGGCTTTGACGGATACAAAGAAAGTCTGCTTCCCCGTTATGATTTGGAAAAAGCCAGACAGATGATGAAAGAGGCCGGATATGAAAAAGGCTTTGAATGCACCATGATTTCCCCCAACAACCGCTATGTGAATGATGAGAAAATTGCCGAAGCCGCGGTTTCCATGCTGTCCAAAATCAATATCAAAGTCAACCTGAAAACCATGCCCAAAGCCCAGTACTGGGATCAGTTTGATGCACAGGTGGCTGATATTCAGTTAATCGGATGGCATCCGGATACGGAAGATTCGGCCAATTATACCGAATTTCTGCTCATGTGCCCCAATAAGGAAACCGGTTACGGTCAGTATAACAGCGGCAATTACTGCAATCCCGAAGTGGATAATCTGATTCTGGCCTCCCAGACCGAGACCGATTTGACCAAACGCCGGGAGATTCTTCAGAAAGTGGAGCAGATTCTTTATGATGATGCGGCCTTTATTCCCTTTCACTGGCAGAATCTCTCCTGGGCAGGAAAGAAAAATCTGAAAATTGAGGCCATTGTCAATGTGCAGAATTTTCCCTATTTCGGAGATCTGGTCATGGAGTAGTCATCTCCCGGACACAGCAGATTAAGAACCTATTGCTCTGTCAAATCTAAAAATCAGGGTCTGCCTGATTTCATTTTGGTGCAGAGACAGGGTATACCCTGTCTCTGCGTTCCTGCAATAAAATGACAACCCTAAAATTAAGGGTGGTGGGTCAAATCCCTTGATCCGAATATTCCCCTCCCCCTGCCCCTCCCTCAGGGGAGGGGAGTTTTTTTTCAACGGATTTGACCCACTACCAAATTAAGCAATGACAAAACACTATCCGAAAACCTCCGAAACAGATTTTTAAACCCGGTGGAGACAAGGGGTTAAAACACCGGAAAACAGGTTTTCGGACAGACTCCGGGTGTGAATGATAAAGAGAATATTCAGGGGGGGGCGGCATTTTGCTGCCCCTGCCGTTTTTTGGCAGCAGGATATTCGGAATTGTATTCAAGGAGGAAAAAATGAAATGTGACAGATGTGAATGTCAGATTAAAAACGGTGAGGAATCGCATCATCTGGGGCAGGTACTGTGTGAAGACTGCTATATGGATGCCCTTTCTCCGGTGAAACCCTGCGATCCCTGGGCGGTTTATGCAGCAAAATCAATGAGCGGTGATGATTCCGTATTCACAGAAATCCAGAAAAAAATTATGTCTGTACTGAAAAAAACAAAAGGAATGGAACCGGAAGCCCTGGCCGAAGAACTGGGGATACGTCCGGATGCCTTACAGCGGGAAATCGCCACATTGCGGCATATGGAAAAAATCGGAGCAGTTATGGAAGGAGACAGAAAAGTTTTCCGCATTAAAGAATGATGAATCGGTAAAAAGTCCCAAATTCAAAAATTACTATTAATAAAATCAGACTGTTAATATGTATCAAAACCTGATTTTCGGACTTTTTACGAGACCATCAAGAATAAAGGGAAGTATGTAAGGAGCAGTAATATGAATGAAAAAAAATTTGATCCCAAAAAATTGCAGAAACTGAATCATCCGGAAAGATTAAAAGATATTCCGCCGGATTATATTTGTGGGAAACTGCATATGGAAAATCCGGAAGTGCTGGTGGAAATCGGTGCGGGAACCGCATTTTTCAGCAAAGCCTTTCTTGCGGAACTGAAAGCCGGGAAAATCTATGCCTGCGATGTTTCGGAAGCAATGCTCAATTGGATGAAAGACAATATTTCTCCCGGACATCCGGATATCATCCCTGTCCGAAGTGAAGAAAATGCTGTACCGCTGGATGATGAAATTGCCGACCTGGTGTTTATGATAAACCTGCATCATGAATTGGACAGTCCGTCTGTCATCCTTGCGGAATCATACAGAATGATAAAACCCGGCGGGAAAATATTTATTGCGGACTGGAAAAAGGAAGATATGCCCCAGGGCCCTCCCCCGGAAATCAGGTGTTCCCCGGAAGAGGTGAGGGAGCAGGTGATAAAAGCCGGTTTTCACAATGTGCATTTGTATAATGAGCTGCAAAAACATTTTTTGCTTGTCGGACAAAAGTAAGCCTGCCGGACAGTCGGAAAACACTCTTCCCCCTTTTGAAGGCGGGCCGGGGGAATATGAATTCAGCAATATCCTGCCGGAATGAATTATAAATATCCCCCCGGCATACAGATTCGATACCATATGCAGTCACTTTGCCTTTCTGCCCAATGGGCATATATCAATGCCGTTTCCTTAAGCAGAAAATCCCCCTCCCCCGGCGGGAGGGGGTCTTAAGGAAACGGCATTGGGGCATATATATAAAATGGGCGCATTCCATTTTAATCGGTATCAAACCGCATTATCTGTTGTGGTTGAAAAAGATAATTTTTTCAGTTCATTCCAACGACCGGCTTTAAAGTATGATCTCAGCATCAGCATTGCCTCAGCTGTCTTCCTGAGCCAATAGGTTGAAGCACCTTTAAGTCTCAGATTTATGACCCTTTTTACAGCACTTTCGACAGAACCGCTCCC
>JAABRU010000319.1 GCA_011390755.1 Desulfobacteraceae bacterium
AAGTTTCCCCCGGATACGGTTTTACGGCTGTCCCGGAGTGCGGAAACTGTATTTCTGCACCGCCGCATCTCCCGGTTACCCCATGCAAAAATACAATTTTTGCACTCCTCCGGAAACGTTTCGATCTACTGATACTCTGATTTTATGAACAGCGATTTTTGAAATTCGGATTTTTTAGCGATTCATCAGGGGGGTCTCAAACCGGCAGACAATTTTCACTCCCCCCTTTTCCAGGGGGGGGAGAAACACTGTTTTTTTTCCTGAACCAGATCCGGATGATAAAAAATAAAACATCCCCTGTTTTTTTTGGCCGCATACATGGCCGTATCCGCACATTTAACCAGTGTTTCCACATCCTGTGCATCTTTGGGATACACACTGATGCCGATGCTGGGGGTAATAAAATCTATCAGGTGATCTTTTACCCGGTAGGGCAGGGAAAGACTCTCAATAATCCGTTTCGCGGCTTCTTCCGGATGGGACACAGAGGTATTGTTCAGAATAACGGTGAATTCATCTCCGCCCAGACGGCAGATATGATCGGTTTCCCGCAGGGTTTTTTTCAGGCGCAGGGCCACTTCTTTCAGAATTTCATCCCCGACATCATGACCGTATTCATCGTTGACCAGTTTGAATTTATCCAGATCCATATAAAAAATGTTTTTTTCCTGATTGTCCCGCCGGGCAAATGCCAGTGTTTCCCGCAGTCTTTGGAAAAATGCTTTCCGGTTATACAGACCGGTGAGGGAATCATGATAAATCAGATAAAGCAGATCACTGATATTTCGGGCAACCCCCCGGAATCCCATCACTTCCCCTTTTTCATCCCTGATTAAAAAAACAGAGATTTCCACATAGCAGAAGGAACCGTCCCTGCGGATAAGTGTCCATTCAAAACCTTTTGCCGCTATTCCGCTTTCAAAGGCTTTTGTGAAGGTGCGTTCCGCTTTTTCCGCTGTGGTCTCTTCCATAAAATCCCGGAAATTCATGGCCAGCAGTTCTTCTTTGCTGTAACCCAGCATACGGCAGAGGGCATCGTTGAAAAAAAGCAGATTCCCCAGCAGATCCGCTTCATAAAAGCATTCTTCAATATTCTCCAGCATGGCCCGGTAACGTTCTTCACTTTGCCGCAGCTTTGCGGCAAGCAGTTCATAAGAACGGATTTTCCATTCCAGTTTTTCATTGCGTCTGCTCAGATCATAGACCTTTTCCCTGGATCGCTCATTGCTGCAAAGCAGTTTTGCCTGTTCTTTTTTTTGTATCTGTATGATCTGCCGGGCTTTTTCAATCTCTTCCGCCATGCGGTACAGGGCCAGGGAAATCATACCGATATCCCCCGGATCCGCGAGCAGAAATTTATCGGAAAACCTGTCTTCGCGGATAAAATTTCCTGCCATGTCCGCAAGTCTGCGCAGGGGGGTGAGGCAGAAACTCAGGATCAGTGCCCAGCAGAAAAGCAGACAGCATATTGTCAGGGGAAGGAGATAAAAGAAATATTTTGCAATTTTTCCTTCTGCGGAAACAAGAAGACCGGATAGAATTGTCAGCAGCAGGCTGAAAAGCAGCACAGCAAAGAATATTCTTCGAAAGAGAAAGGAAGAGAACATGTATCCCCCGTTCAGGATTTTCCCGTCAGTATTCCCGCTGGCAATATAATATTTTTTGGATAGTGGGTCAAATCCGCTGATTTTCCTCTGTAAGGCTCCATTGCACAGGCTGCATCAGAGAATTTGCCCCACCTGCATTTTTTGAAAATCAGGAAAGTTCCCTGTGTCCTGCGATAACTGAAAGGGAGCCGGTATTCTGATGAATACCGGCAGATTAAGGCTGTTTATTGAAATGAATATACCATGTCTGAAGGAGTCGCAAACTGAAAGTATGTGACTTTTCAGGCACTGCCGGACTTTCAGTCCGGCACTCCTTTGATACTTTCTTTTCAATAAACAACCTAAAACGATACGCCTGTTATCCGTTGATATATCCGGTTTTTCAATTTAAGCAGAACACAGGGGGAAAGTTTTATCCCATAAAAACCGTCAGTATATCTTTCCGGGCATCTGCATGCTGGATGATTACCCGGATAATATCTTCCGGTTTTAATTTTACACCCGCTGCCGGAACCGGGCATTCAACCATATATTCCGGAATCAGAACCTGGTAGGAATTTTTCCGTTTCCCCAGCACAATGGCCTCTTCTTTCTGACCGGTTTTTCCTTCCAGATATTTCAGCAGCCAGTAGTGTTTCCGCCGGTTCTGAATCCGCGACACATGGCGCATGGGCTGTTCCAGGGAATGGATGGTATGCTGCACATCTTCGCTGTTGTAGGGTTTGCCGAAACCGAACAGGGCACGCAGCTGGCGCTGGGTAATCAGATCGGAATATTTGCGGATAGGGGATGTGCCGGTCACATAGGCATCCAGTCCCAGGCCGGAATGGGGTTCCGGCTCGGTGCTCAGCACAAAACGGCTCAGCAGTTTCCGCTGCATCCAGTTCTGAAAAAGCGACCCCTCCTCTTCTTTATAAAGACGTTCCCGCGGTGCCGGTTGGGAGCGGAAAATGGCGGGCAGTCCGTTTTCCGCCAGAAAACGGGCCTTGAGCCAGTTGGCCATAATCATCAGCTCCGCGACCAGCATTCTGCCGGGACTTTCCCGGTTGGTCCGGTTGACCACCAGCTCCCCTTTGTCATCAATCCATACATTGATTTCGGGCAGGGAAATCTGCACGGCCCCGTTTGCCAGACGCTGATTCCGGAACTGCCTGGCAATGTGCAGCAGCGCGGAAATATCCCCGTCATCCTCGGCCATTATATTGACTTCATGATAAGTCAGCTGGGCACTGACCCGGATGAAACTGGAAAATATTTCATAGTCAAGGATTTCACCGTCGGGCCGGATGCGGATCATTGTGCTGGTGGCCGGGCGGACTTCTCCGGCTTTGAGACTGCAGTGATCTTCCGCAAGACAGGGGGGAAGCATGGGAATTTTACAGTCGGGCATATAGATGGAGCTGGCGCGCTGTACGGCTTCCCGATCCAGGGGACTGTCCTTTTCCACAAAATGACTGACATCGGCAATATGAACCCCCAGCAGATATTCCCCGCCCCTTTTTTCCAGACTCAGTGCATCGTCATAGTCAAGAGTGGCCTGCCCGTCAATGGTGATAAGCGGCAGACCGGTCAGGTCTCTGCGGTGGTTTCCGCAGGATATTTTTCCGGAAGTCCCCACCCTGTCCAGAGTGCATTTCATGACTTTTTCAGAAAAATCCATGGGAATCTCATAGCGGTAGAGATCAATGTTTTCATCCCGGGTCCAGATGCCGATGCGGACAAAAAAGCGGAAAAGATTTTCAATATCGCCGATTCCGGCCTGCTGCACCATGGCCCTGCCCAGCTCATAATGGGGGCTCTCTTTTTCAAAAAGATAATAGGATTTCAGAATATCCGCATATTCCTGCTCTTCTTCCGAGAGGGTTTGCGAAAAATTCTTTTCTTTTGTATCATCAGAAAGCACTTTTTTCAGCCAGTCACCGCCCTGTTCCCGAATCCGCTTTTTCCGGGTTTCCTCCCTGGCCTGCGCGTCCATCTGTTCCAGCTGATCTTCCGTAAAAGGGAAAAAAGCATCCTGCCGGAACTTAAAATATTTTTTGTCACTGAAAAAGGCGCGCATGACAGCAGATTCGTGGTCTTCCGAAGGCTCATCCGGAAAAGAGAAATCTGTCATCGTCTTCAGATCAATCCATTCCTGTTCGCTGTGGAGAATCTCCCATAATTCCCGGATATCCACGCTTTCAGCCAAATCTCTCCGCTGTTTTGCCCTTTCTTTCAGGGCTTCTGCTGCTTTGTCCCTTCCGGCAGCCAGATCAAGACGCATCCTGCCTTTATGGGCAATACGCGCGAAAGAGAGTTTGACTTCCCGGTTGTTTTCGGTCAGCAGGCGCAGTCGCTGATTTTTGATTTCCAGCACTGCAGCGCAGATGATTTTCTGTTTGTCTATATATTCTACAATTGTTCCTGGTGCCATCATTTCTTTATTCTACCAACAGCAATGGGGAAAGTCAATGTAAGGATGCATTTCTGCCGGTTCAGGAATTGTTCCGGGATATAAAGCAGTTGCTTCCGAAGACTTCATCCAGCTGTTTTTTGATCTCAAGTGCCTGACTCCGGTTTTTGTAAGGCCCCACAAAAACCCGGTGCCAGAGTTCGCCCTGTTCATCCGTATTTTTACGGATAAAAGCGGGAAAGCCTCTGCTTTTCAGCTGTGTCTGAAAGCGGTCGGCCCGGTCGGGTTCAAAAAATGCCCCGACCTGCAGATCGTATTCCGCTGCCCTGTATTTTTGTACCCTGACCCGCCTGGGGGTGGGGATATTTTCTGCCAGATAACGGGTGGCTTTTTCCACGGCCTGCAGTTTGACCCCCTCTGTGAGATTCAGACCGGAGCGCACAGTAATCAGGGGGATATCCAGCAGGGTAATGGGAACACCGCCTTCATGACTCCGGGCCGTATAACGGTCGGACCATATTTTCTGCCCGTTACGGGTATCCCAGATATTGACAGAAACCCCGATATTCATGGAAGAATAGAACCCGGCAAATATCCGCTGAAATTCATAAACCGTTCCGAAAATCACGGCATCACATCCCAGTATTTTTCCCAGTTTCCGGACAGATACCCCGGCAATGGCCTCATGGGATGCAAGCCCTGTTTCCCGGAGCCGCAGATCCGTGATATGCAGTTCCACATCCCGGTAGGGAAGTGAACTCAGATGATTATAAAAACTCACCCGCACCGTTTCTGCAATGCCTTCGTTTCCGGTCAGATCCCGGAAAGGAAGAACCGCCAGGGAACGGGGAAAATGTCTTTGCATGACCGCGGAATTCAGTACCTGACAGCTCAGAGGCGACCTGGAAACGCAGGCATTCAGCAGTCCGCCCAAAAGCAGCAGCCCGAAAAAAAGAAAAATTTTTTTCACTGAAAAAAATCTCATGCCTGTATTTTCCCATGAGTCATAATTTTTCCCGTAAGTGCCTGAAATTAAAAAATCCCCCCTTCCGGAAAGCAGGGTGGGTGAAAGACTTTCATATAAACGGCCATGAGCCCTGACTCACAGCGAAACATGAAAATACACCGCAGAGAGACGCACGACCGCAGAGACGCACGACCGCAGAGACGCACGACCGCAGAGACGCACGACCGCAGAGACGCACGACCGCAGAGACGCACGACCGCAGAGACGCACGACCGCAGAGACGCACGACCGCAGA
>JAABRU010000320.1 GCA_011390755.1 Desulfobacteraceae bacterium
GGTGTGGGGGGCTGGGGGCTGGGGGTTTTCTCGTTCCCACGCTCTGCGTGGGAATGCCTGATGGACGCTCCGCGTCCCGTGTGAAAAGGAAGCGGAGTTGTCTGATCTGCGCTCCCACGCGGAGCGTCAATGCCCTTAAGTTAAGACGAAGGAGCCCCGAACTGAAAGTTTGGGACTCTGAAATTATTACAGATTATGCTGTCAAACGATTCGACTGAGCTCGCCGAAGTCTTTCAGCCCGGCAGTCCAATGAACCGCTTCCTGCCCGTAACTTAATGGTATTGATGTTCCATTTTTTTAATCTCCTCCGGACTCAGACCGGTAAGTTCGCTGATTTCCGCTGTGTCCAGTCCCTTTGCAATCAGTTTTTCCGCAATTTCCCTCAGAGTCTCTTTTTTCCCTTCTTTTCTTCCTATTCTTTCCCCTTCCTGAAGTCCTTTTCTTCTGGCCTCACTGAGAAACATGGCCTCGTCCTTCAGGGCCTTTTCCCTTCTTTCGGCCAGATCACGGGTGATCTCATCGGCACTCAGTGCCTCCAGGGTCCGGAAGGCTCTGTGGATTGCAGGATTGTGATAGTGTTCTCTCATATTTATTTCTCCCTCCTCATGGGCGTGGTTGAAAAAATGTATCCATTCCCGTAACTCTCCGTCTTCTCTGCCTCCCATATGTTTTTCAATACCGGGGAGTTCAAGGATATGCAGGGACAGATCGTCGGTCAGGGTCAGTTCCGGATACCGGATGTCCTTCAGGCGGAAATGATAACGGAAACCGGGATGTCCGGGAAACTGTATGTAGTCCGGGAAATGGATGCCGATGACCGGGTGAAGCAGGGAATACTCCCGGCCCGAATTCAGCTGGTCCCCGTACATCCGGCAGAGATAGTACAGGCTTCTTTTGGAATAGTCATCGTATTTCCTCACCTGCATTTCAATATCATACTCAGTCCCGGAACTGTCCGCCGCCCGGATGTCCAGAATGATGAATTTTTTTCCGATCTCCTCGGGCAGAATGTCCGGGTTCAGGATTTCCACGGAAATGATGCGCTCCGGCCCGGACAGGTCAAGCACACAGTTGAGAAGACCGGTCAGGATTTCCGTATCTCCGGTAAAGAGTTTCTTGAACACAAAATCGTTTTTCGGGGTCAGCAGTGTTTTCATGGGGAATTTCCTTTATCGCTTCTGTCATATCCGTCAGTATGATAAAAATATTGGCAGAATAAATCTGTTATGCTAATCATATTCAGGAAAAGGCCAAGAGTCAATATGGAAAAGAAATCACAGGATGCGAAGAAACTCTCAGGATTTTCCGTATGAACACATTTTCCAATTGTGAGAATGAATAAAAAGGTATAAAATTGAGGAATAATGATTATAAAACGGTAGTCAAAAGAGACTTACTTATCTTCAGTATGTAGGTCGGGTTAGCGATAGCGTAACCCGACATTCCCACTACGGACTGTGATGTGTCGGGTTACGGCTAGCGCCTAACCCGACCTACGGGCTGATACAATCAGAGATTATCAGGAGAAAGAAAACAGAATAATCATCCGGGATGAACTGGCGAATGGGGCAGATATAAATATAAAAGTGTTCCAGGTACCTGTAATGAATAAGGACATGTTCAGCCTGATGTATGGGGAAATAACACCGGGAAAAAATTTTGACAATACAAAAGCGAAACTGATGGAACGGTTAAAAGCGATAATCATCGGCAAATGATTCCCATGTTTTCAGAAAAACAAGAGAGTTTTCTTAAGACTCCCCTCCCCTGAGGGAGGGGCAGGGGGAGGGTGGAAACCGTTTTTAATTACAGATATTTGTTTCCCCCCTCCCGCCGGGGGAGGGGGATTTTTTGCTTAACTGAATACCATTGACACTCTGCGCGGGAACGAGGGAAAAAGCGGTTTTCCGCAGACACTCCGGAGTGCGAAAACAAAGGCGAAGGCCGGTATTTGAGGGAAATATGCAGGAATTACAGTTTAATCAGGGATTATTGGCATTTATCGCTGCTTCCCCCACACCTTTTCACGCGGTAAAGGAGATGGCGCTTATTCTGGAGAATGCGGGATTTCTCCGCCTGGATGAAGCCGAAGCCTGGCATCTGCTGCCGGGCGGAAAATATTACACGGTCCGCAATGCTTCTTCCCTTATCGCCTTTGGTCTGGGGAAATCGGAACTGCACCGGAGCGGTATCCGCATGTGCGGCGCGCATACGGACAGCCCCTGCCTGAAAATCAAACCCCGTCCCGAAATGCTGCGCCATTCCTATCTGCAGTTGGGAGTGGAGGTATACGGAGGAGCACTTCTGAATCCCTGGTTTGATCGGGATTTGTCTCTGGCAGGCCGGGTCAGTTATATCAACTGGCGGGATGAAATTGAGAGCGGTCTGGTAGATTTCCGGCGGCCCCTTGCCCTTATCCCCAGCCTGGCCATTCATCTGGATCGGGAAGCCAATAAAAACCGGAGCATCAACCCGCAGGAAGAACTGCCGCCCCTGCTGCTGCAGATACCGGACGGCAATGCACCGGATTTCCGGGAAATGCTGCTGATGCAGCTGAAAAAAGAGCATCCGCACCTTGCCCCGGCGCAGGTGCTGGACTATGAAATCAGTCTCTATGATACCCAGCCCCCGGCCCTGACAGGTCTGGAACAGGATTTCATCAGCAGTGCCCGGCTGGACAATCTGATGAGCTGCTATACCGGACTCCGGGCACTGCTGCACAGCGGGGAAAAAGAATCCGCGCTGCTGGTATGCAGTGATCATGAAGAGGTGGGAAGCAGTACGGTCGCAGGCGCGCAGGGGACTTTTCTGCCTGCTGTCCTGGAACGCATCTGCCCGGACGCGGAAGACAGAATGCGGATGCTTCACCGCTCCCTGATGATTTCCGCGGATGATGCCCACGGCATTCATCCCAACTACGCTGGCAAATATGACAGTCAGCACGGCCCGATACTGAACCGGGGGCCGGTAATCAAATTCAATGCGGGCCAGCGTTATGCCACAGACAGTGAAAGCGCTGCCCTGTTCCGTCATCTCTGCATGAAGGCAGGTGTTCCGGTGCAGGAATTTGTGATGCGGGCCGATATGGTCTGCGGCAGCACCATCGGCCCTATTACCGCAACGCAGATCGGTATAAAAACAGTGGATGTGGGGATTCCCGTTTTTGCCATGCATTCCATCCGGGAAACAGCCGGTGCCCGTGATGCCTATTTTCTTTTTCAGGTTTTATGCGAATTTTATCAGGGCAGTCAGGCATAATCCGCAGATGGAAACGTTTCCGGAGGAGTGCAAAAATTGTATTTTTGCACGGGGTAACCGGGAGATGCCGGGAGATGCGGCCGTGCGGAAATACAGTTTCCGCACTCCGGGGCAGCTGTAAAACCGTATCCGGGGAAAAGTTTTCCCTCTGCTGATAATCATTCACAGACCTGAAAATGCTGTTCCGCGGAATCTGCCCATTTTTTCAGACGCCGGGCATCTTTCCGTAGCACCGAGGCTTTTTCACTGTTGCCCCTGTGCATTTCCCGCTCGGCCCGCCGGAGGTGTCTTGCCGCATATTCTCTGACTTTCGCGATTTTTTCTGTTATATGCATTCCTGTCTCCTTTTTTTCGGTATGTTTCCAGAAAATAAAGAAGACAGGAGCAAAAGACAATGGTGCGGGGATGGTATTCTCCGGTAGGAAAAGAGGAAAAAATCATCTGCAGGGAATTTATCTGAGCATTCTGACAATCTCCCGGAATTTTTCTCCCCCGGCCTCTTTCATGATTTCAAACAGCGCGGTTTCCACACTGCTTCTGACCCCGCCCGCATCTTTGATTCTTTCCAGACCGATGCTTCTGTTTTCGGCAATGCGGGAGGCCACCGCGTCGCTTATCACATGGACTTCACAGCCCTGCAGCAGCAGATCCCGCGCGGTCTGATACACGCAGATATGGGTTTCAATGCCGGTCAGCAGTATTTTTTTCCGCTTTGTTTTCCGGAAGGCCTCACGGAATAAGGGCTCTTCCCAGGCACTGAAACTGTGCTTGGGGATGGGCTGCAGTCCATCCAGCAGTGCGGCAATCTCTGCAGTGGTGCTTCCCAGATTTTCCGGCATCTGCTCCAACCAGAGTATGGGAATTTCCAGAATTTTCGCCCCCTGTATCATGACCGCCAGATTTTGAAAAAAACGCTCTTTTTCATGCATCATCTGCGCCAGTTTTCCCTGTACATCAACGACTGTCAGTACACTGTTTTCTGCATTCAGCATGGATTCCGTCTCCTTTGGAAAAAATATAAATTGTCAAATCCCATATTCTTATGATAACAGGAACTGAAATCTTTGGCAAAAATATTTTTTTGCTTTTCAGCAAAGAAACCGGCAGTCATAAGGGACTCAGAAAAAGATAATTCCCCCGGTTCGTCCCGTCAGCAGAGACGAAACAAAGGTTTGGCATATTTCTGCCGGACAGTTTCAGAGGGTTTATTTTTTGCCGAGTACCTAAATCCTTTCTGCAGTCCCCTTTTGAAAAAGCAGGCTGCGAACCCGGGTTATTCATAAATCTGAAAAAAAATCTCCGAATTATAATGCGTGAAAGGAGTTGCAAAGCCGCATTTCAGCATTTTCCTTATTTTCGGAGGGCCGTCAGAATATCAGTAGATCGAAAAGTTTCCGGAGGACTGCAAAAATTGTATTTCTGCATGGGGTAACCGGGCGGAGTGCAAAAATTGTATTTTTGCATGCTTGCACGGGGTAACCGGGCGGAGTGCAAAAATTGTATTTTTGCATGTTTGCACGGGGTAAACGGGCGGAGTGCAAAAATTGTATTTTTGCATGTTTGCACGGGGTAACCGGGCGGAGTGCAAAAATTGTATTTTTGCATGTTTGCACGGGGTAAACGGGCGGAGTGCAAAAATTGTATTTTTGCATGGGGTAACCGGGAGACGCGGCGGTGCAAAAATACAGTTTCTGCACTCCGGGACAGTCGTAAAACCGTATCCGGGGGAAACTTTTCGATCTGCTGAGAATATATGAATAATGCAGACCGGGTTCTCCGCAGCTTTTCCCTTTTTGCAAAAAGGGGTTTTCAGACGGCGAAAAAAATCCCCTGACACCGCTGAAAAGCCCGGATGACAGCCATTTTCTGAAAAAGGGGGATGATGATGACTTGCGGGGAAGGAAAACAGAGGTAAAAAATGAAGATTTTACAACTGAGTATCAAAAAGAAAATTTTCCTGATTGTATTTGATAT
>JAABRU010000036.1 GCA_011390755.1 Desulfobacteraceae bacterium
CCAGCTGGCCGCTCATCTGGTTCCGCCGGAAAAACGCCCGTCCGTGAGCAGGGCCACATGGGCATCCAGATTCATGCCTGCGATAACAGAGGTGGGGGTCAGCATTTCCCGCATCCCGGGCCCGCCCATAGGGCCTTCATAGCGGATGACCACAACATCCCCTTTCTGAATTCTGCCGTCCATGATGGACTGACTGGCGGCTTCTTCGGAATCAAACACCCGTGCAGGGCCTTCATGCTGCATCATCTCTTCCCGGACTGCGGACTGTTTGACCACACATCCTTCGGGAGCCAGATTACCGAAAAGAACTGCCAGACCGCCCTGCGCGTGGTATGGTTTTTTCAGGGGACGGATAACATCCGGGTCCAGAATACGGGCATTCCGGATATTTTCTCCCACGGATTTTCCGTTTACAGTAATGCAGTCTTCATGGATACGTCCGGCCTGGGACAGTTCTTTCATCACCGCGGCAATGCCTCCGGCCCGGTTCAGATCCTCGAGGTGATCTTTTCCGCCCGGACTCAGGGAGCAGAGATGAGGCGTTTTTGCACTGACCCCATTGATCATATTCAGATCAATATCCACCCCGGCCTCTTTGGCAATGGCTGTCAGATGCAGCACGGTATTGGTGGAGCATCCCAGAGCCATATCCACGGCCAGGGCATTCTGAAAGGCTTTTTCCGTCATAATATCTTTGGGACATATATTTTTTTCCCACAGGTCCAGAATCTGCATTCCGGCGGTTTTGGCCAGGCGGATACGCGCGGCCATGACAGCCGGGATGGTCCCGTTTCCGGGCAGTCCCATGCCGATGGCCTCGGTCAGACAGTTCATGGAATTGGCCGTAAACATGCCGGAACAGGAACCGCAGGTGGGGCAGGCCGCATCCTCCACTTCGGTCAGTTCCTCTTCTGTCATTTTTCCGGATTTGACCGCGCCCACATATTCAAAGACCGTAATCAGATCCACTTTCTGCTCTTTGCGGGGATGCCTTCCGGCCAGCATGGGGCCTCCGCTGATAACAATGGTGGGAAGATTCAGCCGGGCCGCGGCCATAAGCATTCCGGGAACAATTTTATCACAGTTGGGGATCATCACCAGCGCATCCAGGGCATGGGCCGTGGCCATGACTTCAATGGAATCCGCAATAATTTCCCGGCTGCCCAGAGAATACTTCATTCCCGTATGGTTCATGGCAATGCCGTCGCATACCCCGATAACACCGAATTCAATGGGCGTTCCCCCTGCCATGGAAATACCTGTTTTTACAGCATCCGTAATGGTATTCAGATGCACATGTCCGGGAACAATACTGTTGGCCGAGTTGGCTACACCAATGAGCGGACGGCGGATTTCCTCGTCCGTATAACCCATGGCCTTAAACAAAGCCCGGTGCGGAGCCCGCTCAATTCCTTTTTTCGCAATGTCACTTTTCATGTTTTTCATATCAGATAATGTCTCCCCCAAAAAAAAATCCGTCACCAACCATCGGGCTGATAACGGATTCTTCTGTTTTGTTAAGATGCGGCAAATTTAGGCCATTATCAACCCATTTCCTTTCTGGGGGGAAGGACACCCGGAAGAAGGACGAGAATAAGGTTAATAATGATAATGACAAATATACCGTTCATTTTTTTCCCATGTGTAAGTTTACTGCGTTCATAACAGGATTCGGGGATATTGTCAACGTCTTTATTCCTTACATAAAATGATTTTAAAAACTGAATGTGATTTTTGCAGCTGAAATCCCCCCTGAATCCCCCTTTGGAAAAGGGGGACTTTGAAGTGTCCGCCCCTTACGGCAGCCGCATTGCCGTCAGGGGCAATACAGTTGCCGTGTAAGGAATGTTTTTTGTATTTGCAGCCCCTGCACCGTAAGTCAGCAGCATTTGTCATCAGGGGTAGTGGGTCAAATCTGTTGAAAACTGTTGAAAATCCCCTCCCCCTGCCCCTCCCTTAAGGGAGGGGAAACCTTATCAGCGGATTTGACCCACTACTGCTCTGTCAAGGTTAATCTGACGGGTATGTAACATATTGAATTTTTTTTGTAGGGTGGGCAAAAGCGCAGCGCTGCCCACCGATTCAGGTGGGCACGGAAAAACATGTGCCCACCCTGCAAAAAATTCAACCCGTCATTTAAACCTTGACGGAACACTACCCCATCAGGGGGATAAGCAGAATCACAATTCATTATCTTCATTTTTTTTCAGGATTTCAATAATGTCTGCAATCGTTTCTTCTGCCTGCGATTCGGATACCGTGCAGGAACCGGCCCCCCGGTGACCGCCGCCGCCGAACTGCGAAAGCATGAGCCCGACGTTGACTTTGCATCCTTTGTTGAATATACTGTGACCGACCCCGACAATAACTTTGCCGGGTTCTTCTGTGTGCCTGCGTATTTTCATGCTGACAATGGCATCGGGAAACATGGAATAGACCAGAAACCGGTTCCCGCGGGGGGCTGTTGCATAGGAGCGCAGGTCGGTTACAGAAACATGTCCGTGCATCCGGGTATGATTTTCCAGTACGGATTTAAATTTTTCATTATCCGCCCGGACAGTCCGGCAGCGTTTTTTTACTTCGGCATCTTCCATAATCTCTTCAATACTGCACTTTCGCAGCATTTGCACCAGACGGTTCCAATAGGGTTCATCCGCGGGTTCACTTCCGGAAAGGGTCATGGAAAGCAGAATATAGGGGTATTTTTCCGGATGCAGCACTTCATCCAGGGAAAGATCCGCAGAATCAATTTTATCGGTTTGACGGATCATCTCACTGTAATCACGGGTAAAACGATCTTTATAATACTCATATACAACCCCTGCTGCCGAGGGCGCAATTTTAAAACTTCCCTTAAAATTTTCCGCGGGTTTATTGGTATAATGATGATCAAACCAGAGTGCGCAGTCCGGATGAAAGGGCAGATTTGCCAGAATATCCCCCGGGTATATACTGACCATTCCTTTCTGCATATCATTGGGTTCTGTCCATTTTACCGGTTTGCTGATCTGTTCGACTTCGTACAGCAGGGCAGCACATACAAGCCCGTCAAAATCAGGGCGGCTTACAATTCTCATAAGTCCTCCGAAAAATAATATTGAGATTCAATAGATATTATTATATTTTACAAAAAGCATTTTTCATGTATAGTCAGCAAAGCGGAAACGCTGTCCGGGGCATCATTTTCCGGTTTCCGGAAAAAGACAGATACCGGATATTTTCCGATTCGCTGCCGCGGATACCGGGAAAACCGCTCGCGGGTCAAATCCCCTGAACCTTTTTCTGTAAGACGTATTGCACAGACCCCGGAGCCGGACTCTGACGGGCGTATACAGCCCCCGCAATCCCGGCCGTCCTCAGGAAAAATCAGATGCAGCAGGGGATTTTTGGGACCGCTGTCGGAAAGTCGGTATAAACACTGAATTATAACGGCAATTATATAAAAATACAAGTAAGGAAAACATATGGCACTATTTCTGGTACAGCATGGCAGGAATTTTTCCAAAACAGAAGATCCGGATCAGGGACTGACCCCCGAAGGCATGACGGAAACCTGGCGGATAGCGGAAGTTGCCAAAGGATACCGTGTTCCGGTCAACCGTATTATTCACAGCGGCAAAAAACGGGCCCGGCAGACAGCCGAGATATTTGCCGAATTTCTGAATCCGCCGGAAGGCATTTTCCAGGCCGAGGGACTCAAACCTCTGGATGATCCGGGGGTATTTGCCGAAATCCTCAAACCCGAAGACGGCCTGATGCTGGTAGGGCATCTTCCCTTTCTGGAAAAACTGACGGCCTTTTTGATTACCGGAGATACGGATATACATGTATTCCGTTTCCAAAACGGCGGAATTCTCTGCCTGGATAATTATCCGGATACAGATAAATGGACTGTCAGATGGGCTTTGATGCCGGAAATCGGATAAAAAAATGTCAGATCACAATTACCCTGATAAAGAAATCCCGAAGGACAGCAGAATTTTTCAGAATGTGCAGATAGCCTTTGCTGTCATTGCGCTTTTGTGGATCATTCACCTGCTGGATATTGTTTTACCTGCCGATCTGCAGTTATACGGACTTCAGCCCCGCAGCCCGGACGGTCTGAGAGGGATTGTCTGTTATCCCTTTCTGCACAGCAATTTCCGCCACCTTTCCGGCAATTCGGGCACACTGTTCATGCTGCTGACTGTTTCTTTATCCATGAGCCGGAAAATGACCGGAGCTGCCCTGACAGTCATCATTTTTGCGGGCGGCGCAGGGGTATGGCTTTTCGGGAAACCGGGAACCATCCATATCGGGGCCAGCGGTGTTATTTTCGGCCTTATCGGATTTCTGCTTTTTATCGGTATTTTTCAGAAAAACTGGAAAACATTTCTTTTTTCCCTTGCTGTGTTCATGGCTTACGGAGGTGCGCTCTGGTCTTTGCTCATTGTCCGTTCCGGTGTCAGCTGGAGTGCACATTTCTGGGGATTTACATCCGGTATCGCCGCGGCCTGGCTCATGCCGAAATCCCCCCAAGTCGGAAAATAACCGGAGGTATAACATGTTTGGTATTCCCTATGCGCTTCTGAGCATGATTGCCCGCATTCCCGGCCCCGTCTATCTCATGATTTTCATCGGGGCCGCCATTGTCTGCATTATTATTGCCCGGCGCTGGGCCGATGCGGACAATTCCCTGGAGTATCCCATGCCCGATATGAGTCATTTTGATCCCTACACCATCGCTGCACTGCGCGGGAAAGAAAATTCGGTTATCCGCACAGCCGTATTCAGTCTTTGGAAACAGGAGCTTGTGGAAATTCGCGGAGAGGGCAGAGAAATGGAGATTCAGAGCGTACCCGCGCATAAAAATATTCTGAATTCAGTGGAAAAACCCATCCATCTCTTTCTGGCAACCGCCCGGAAACCCAAAGATATCTTCAGTGACTCTTCCCTGCTTTCCCAGGTAACGGCCTATACGGAGGCCGGTCGCAGAGAAATGAAAAAACTGCGACTGATCCGTTCTGTCAAAGACCGTCTGCGGGCATGGACGGCTTTTTTTGTCATGGGAGGTCTTATCGGCGGCATCGGCGGGGTGAAACTGGTGCTGGGACTGATGCGGGACCGCCCCGTGGGGTTTCTGATTTTTCTCATGATTGTCTCCCTGATTATTCTCTTGTGCGCGGTGCAGCCCTGGCAGTATTACACCCGGCTGGGCAAAAAATATCTGAAAGCCGTGGAACAGCATTTTCAGTGGCTGCAGGATTCGGTAAAGGAGGGAAAAATTCCTGAAGGGATTGACCCTGCCCTGGCCGTTGCCATTTTCGGGGTGGGCATTTTTGCGGGTGTAACCCTGTTTGAACCTTTTGTCAATGCTTTCCCCCTTGCCAGTGCAGGCACTTCCAGCGGCGGTACCGGCGGCTGCGGAGGAGGATGCGGGGGGGGATGCGGCGGCGGGGGCGGCTGCGGAGGAGGATGCGGCGGCTGCGGATAAAGGAATACGCTGCAGAAATCCGGCATTTCCGAAGATAGCGGAAAATGCCTGTATTCCCCCCGGTCTGCTTTTTCAGTGGCATATTACGGATCGCTGTAATTTGCGCTGCACACACTGCTATCAGGACAGTTACCTGGGGGAAGAACCGGAATTCGGGGAACTGCTGCATATTCTGGCGCAGTTTCGGGAACTGACGGATTTCTGGAAAAAAAAAGTTCCCGGATTCCGCTGCCACATCACAGTGTCCGGGGGGGAACCTTTTGTGCGGAAAGATTTTTCTGATCTGCTGGATGTCTTTTATGCACAGCGGGAGTATTTCTCTTTTGCCATTCTGACCAACGGCAGTTTTATAGATGAGCAGACAGCCCGGCGACTGAAAAAACTGCAACCGGCCTTTGTGCAGATCAGTCTGGAAGGAGGCCGGGGGATCCATGAAAAAATCCGGGGAAAAGGAAGTTATGGGCTGGCAGTCCGGGCTTTGCAGAACCTGGTACGGGAAAAGATCCGCTGTTTCATCTCTTTTACCGCACACCGGGAAAATTATAAAGAATTTCCCACAGTCGCCCGCTTAGGAAAAAAACTGGGGGTTTCCAGGGTATGGGCCGACCGGCTGATTCCCCGGGGCAGCGGAGCGGAAATGGCGGATCTGCTTTTGAACCCGGCGGAAACCCGGCAGTTTTTCCGGATCATGGTTCGGTGCCGTCCGGGGAAACTTCTGCATTGCCGCTGCTGCGGCATTTGCATAAAACGGAAATCGCCATGCACCGCGCCCTGCAGTTTTTATGCGGCGACGGCAGACCCTATCACTGCACTGCCGGAGACAGTCTGATGACGGTTCTTCCGAACGGCGATCTGCTGCCCTGCCGGAGGATGCCGGTTTCCGTCGGCAATCTGAAAAAAAAACACCTGGCAGAATTATATTATACAAGTGACTTTTTCCGGGATCTGCGGGACAGAAGACGTATCAGTCGGGGCTGTGAAAACTGCTTTTATCAGAAACTCTGCCGGGGGGGGCTCAAATGCCTGTCCTACGCTGTTTACGGTTCTCCCTTCCGGGCAGATCCGGGATGCTGGCGGGCGGATCCGGATGCCTGATTTAGGCCCCCCTTTTGCAAAGGGGGATTAAGTGGGATTTTCAGATACTTGTAAAAAAAGCCATTTTTCCCAAAGGGGAGAAAAATGCATAGTGTTCCGTCAGGGTTAAACTGACATGTATGCGGAACCTCTCCGGAACCCTAGTGCATTGTCAACTTTGAATCTGTGACTTCAGTTGCACTGAAACACCTGAATTTTTGGTAAAATCCGGTATTTTAACCCATAATTTCAAATTTGACAAAGCACTAGTGCATTGTCAAAGTTAAACTGACGGCTTATGTCACTCCTGCAGGGGCGCACTGCATAGGCCCTGAAGCCGCTCATACCGGGCGTATGCAATACGCCCCTGCAGACAAAATTACTCTGTTTTTCATTATAAAACAGAAGTTTATAAGTTTAAAAAGCGGTGTGCCGGTGTATCGTCAAAGTTAAAATGACGGCTTATGTTACTCCTGTAAGGGCCTTTGCATACGCCCCTGCCGAAAAAACAACGGATTTGACCCACTGTCAAAAAGCGGAAAGGCACTGGGATTGTTCATTTATCAATTTTTGGTGAAGCATTGTTTCACAAAAGAGGTTTGCAAATGGAAACAGCAGAGAAATTATCTGAAACAAATCTGGAAAAAAGCGATGCGGAAGCACTCCGGACCCTGTGCCGGGAGTTGGCGGAAATTCTGGGAGAGAATCTGATTTCCCTCACACTCTACGGCAGCGCGGTACGCAAAGATTATATCCCCGGCAGAAGCAATATCAACCTGCTGGCGGTTCTGAATTATATTGATTTACAGATTCTCAAATCTATCATTGACCCGGTTTTCCGGGGCCGCCGTTTCGGTATTATCCCTTTTTTTCTGACACAGGAGGATCTGCGCACATCCGCGGATGTTTTCCCTGTCAAATTTCTTTCCATGAAAGAAAATTATGAAGTTTTGTCCGGAGAAGATGAACTGGGCGCACTGAAAATTGATCGGGAGCATCTGCGCCTGCGTTGCGAACAGGTGATCAGGAATATCCTGCTCCGTATGCGTCGGCACTATGTCCTATCGGGCGGCCGCCGTCTGACCCAGGTAATGTCGGGAATGACTGTGGGATTTCTGGAATCCCTCCGGGTGCTCTACTCTCTTATTCACGGCAGTCTGCCCTCCCGGGAAGAAACCATTGAAACTTCTGCCAACACCTTCGGTATTGATCCCGAAATCCTGATTAATCTCAATACACTGCGGGAACTGGATGTTTCCCTGCCCAGAGATGAGGAAGAAGAACTTTATGCTGCTTTGATGAAGGCCGTGGAAACTGCCGCCCGGATCGCGGATCAATTATAATACTTTTCTCAAAACCAGAGAAGCGGAAGGAGAGAGAAATGGACAGTCCTGAAGACACCCTGATTCTGATGGTTGATGATAATCCGAAAAATCTTCAGGTGCTTGGCAATA
The DNA here is from genome assembly GCA_011390755.1 of Desulfobacteraceae bacterium. Classification (GTDB taxonomy): domain Bacteria; phylum Desulfobacterota; class Desulfobacteria; order Desulfobacterales; family Desulfococcaceae; genus JAABRU01. Next base: position 8,002 of record JAABRU010000036.1, read on the forward strand.
TACTGGAAAAGTATTACCGCACAGCCGTTGCTTTGGGTGGAAAAGATGCACTGAAAATCATCCGCAGGCGGAAACCGGATCTGATCCTTCTGGACATTATGATGCCGGAAATGGACGGACTGGAGGTATGCAGGCAGTTGAAATTATCCCCCGACACTTGGGATATTCCGGTCATTTTTCTGACGGCCAGAGCGGATACGGAAGACATTATCAGGGGATTTCAGACCGGAGCCCTTGACTATATCTGCAAACCTTTTCAGAAAGAGGAACTGCTGGTACGGGTGCATACCCAGCTCAAACTCCGTTGCAGCGAACTGTCTTTACGCAAAGCCAAAGAAATGGCTGAAAAGGCCAACCGGGCCAAAAGCGAATTTCTGGCCCGCATGAGTCATGAAATCCGGACCCCCATGAATGCCATTCTGGGAATGACGGATATGACCCTGCATTCCCCTCTGAATCAGGAACAGCGGGAAAATCTGCTGACGGTAAAAGAATCTGCCAATCATCTTTTGGAGATTATTAATGATATTCTTGATCTGTCCAAAATTGAAGCCGGAAAAATTGAGCTGGAGCATATTGATTTTGATCTGTATTCTCTGCTGCGCAGTGTCATGTGTCTGTTTCAGATGCAGGCAGAAAAAAAAGAGATATTGCTGAAAGCGGATTATTCGGAAAATCTGCCCGGATATCTGAAAGGTGATCCCACCCGGCTGCGGCAGATACTGGTCAATCTTGTGGGAAATGCTTTGAAATTCACAGAAAAAGGCAGTATAGAACTTCAGGCGGAATGCGAAGACTGCCCAGAAAAAAATCAAAAAAGACTTCCGGAAGCGGAAAGGGGGATTTTAATCCGTTTTTCTGTCCGGGATACAGGCATCGGTATTCCCAAAGAACAGCAGAAATATATTTTTGAAAATTTCAGTCAGGCAGACGGTTCTGTCAGCAGAAGATTCGGAGGCAGCGGTCTGGGGCTTTCCATCTGCCGACTTCTTGCGGAACTGATGGGCGGCAGTGTTGAAGTAAGCAGCATACCGGGAGAAGGAAGCACTTTTTCCTTTACCGCATTTTTTCAGACCGGAAAAGCCGTCCGTACTCCGGCAGATTCTCCGGAATACCGTGAATCCTGCGAATCCTGCGACAGCAGCGGGAGGTCTCTGCATATCCTTTTGGCGGAAGATAACAGCATAAATATCCGAATTGCCGAAAACTTTCTGAAACGGCTGGAACATGTGCCGGTTCCGGCAGTAAACGGCCTGGAAGTATTGAAAATTCTCAAAAATAACCGTTTTGACCTGATATTTATGGATGTGGAAATGCCGGATATGGACGGTCTGGAGGCCACAAAAAGAATCCGCAGAGGGGAAGCCGGTGAAATAAACCGGAATATTCCGATCATTGCCATGACGGCCCATGTACTTCCGGAATTCCGCAGGGAATCCGAAAAGGCGGGCATGAACGATTTTATCGGAAAACCGGTGGATTTTTATGAACTCAAATCTGTGATTTCCAGAAATGTAAAAACCGGAAACTTACATGGCAGCAGGCAGATACAGACTTCAGACAGCAGCATTTCCGGATACGGCAAAAGCGTCCTGAACCGAAAGCTGGCCCTCCGCCGACTGGGCAACAATGAAGAACTGCTGAAAGAAGTTTTTCATATATTTTTAGATACTTTCCCCCGTTTCATCCAAAAACTGCACCATGCATTCAATGCCGGGGACCTGAAAAATATCGGGCTGCAGGCGCATTCTGTAAAGGGTATGCTGGGTGCAATCGGAGCCGAATACAGTGAGGAAATTTCCCGAAAAATTGAAACCGCGGCCAGAGAAGAACTGCAGGAAATGATTCTGCCGCTTCTCAAAGAACTGGAAAAGGAAGGGGAGGAGGTCATACGCTGTATCCGGCAGGAAATGTGAGGCGATGTCCCAATATACTGTTATACCAATCCCATTCAGAGTCTGTCCGAAAACCTGTCTTTCGGTATTCTGAACCCCTGTTTTCACCGGTTCCAAAAACCGGTTTCGGAGGTTTTCGGACAGACTCTTAATAATCTGCCATCGAATTCGAGAGTAATTGAGCATTTTCCGGACTTTTGGATGGAAGGTTATTTATTGGAATTGGTATTACAGCACAGGGCAATGGCATTTTTCATAACAAAATTACATAACAAAAAAAAGGAGAAATGAAAATGAAGACAATCACATGTATTCTGAGTGCGGCGGGAATTTTTGCATTTTCGTCAATGGTTTTTGCCACAGACTGCCCCATGGGATATGAGAAAAAAGGGAAATCCTACCATAAAGGCATGGAACATGCCCCGGGTCTGAGCGGATACAAAGTCCGTTTTAATGAAATTGACAAAGACGGAAACGGTGCTTTGAACCGGGAAGAATACAAAGCCCATTTTCCGGATGCGGAAGACAAAGTATTTGATGCTCTGGATACAGACAAAGACGGTGCTGTCAGCCGCGAAGAATGGCACAGTTTCAAAGCAGCCCATGGCATGGCAGGCCCTCATGCCGGTCAGGGTTCCGGAAAATATCATCAGAAAGTTCTGCCGGATCCGGACCCCTACAACGTACATTTTCCGGATATTGACAAAAACGGAGATGACACAGTCAGCATGGATGAATTCAAAGCGCATTTTCCCGAGGGAGATGAAAAAGTGTTTGAGGCCGTTGATCTGGACAAAAACGGCAGTCTGACACATGAGGAATGGCATGAATTCAAATCGGCCCACGGGATGAAGCATCAGGATAAATAGACAGAAACCCGAATGGAGCGATTCTTAGATCTGCAGGACTTACGCAGTTGAATTTTAACTGTTTGAATTTATTATGTGCCTTAAAAATTGACAGTCAATAAAAACAGCAGATTATATTTCAACCGCGTAAGTCCTAATCTGAATATGCGTCCCGGTCTGTAATATCAGCCTTTCAGGGGGTTCCGGACTTTTCCCCCGGCAGGAGAAAAACGGAAAATATACAAAAATTACGTCTGCCGGACGGTCAACCGGTTTTTTGTGAAAAGAACCGCTCAATACAGGAGAAAAAGGAGGGGAACAGATACCCTGATCCGAAATTTGTCTGCACAGACAGTCTTGTCCTGTCTGTGCAGACAGAATTTTTTCCATCAGCCCTTTTTATGTCTCATGAGCAAAAAAACGGATAAGGAGGCGGAAATGGCAAGAAGAGCCTTGCTGGTCGGTATAAATGACTACCGGAGTATAAAAGATCTCCGGGGCTGTCATAATGATGTCAGTAATATACGCAGTATTCTCAAAGACTATCTGGGTTTCACCAATAATGATATCCGTGTGGTACTGGACAGCCGGGCCACCCGTGAGGGGATTCTCATACGCCTGGAGTATATGGCCGATAAAGCCTGCCCGGGGGATTATATGGTCTTCCATTTTTCCGGTCACGGTTCACAGATCCGGGATCGGAACGGAGATGAGCTGCAGGATGGTCTGGATGAAATTATCTGCCCCTGGGAAAATTCCTGGGACTCGGGTTTTATAACAGATGATGATCTGGATGAAATATTCCGGCGCATTCCCCGGGGAGCGCTGCTGGAAGTTATTCTGGACTGCTGCCATTCCGGACCCGATACCGGGGAAAACGGGATGAGTTTCCGCGGCGTTTTTGAAGAATCGCCCGACAGCGTTTCCCGCTATCTTCCGCCGCCTGCGGATATCCGTTTCCGCTACGAGGGAGAGGAAGAATCTCTGGGGGATGTCAGGGGATTCCGCAGTGCCAACCGTTCCGGGAGCCGGAGCACCATGAAGCATATTCTCTGGACCGGATGTCAGGCATATCAGGAATCCGCGGATGCCTATATTAACGGAAGTTATAACGGTGCCTTCACTTATTATTTCTGCAAACACATGCGGGAAAGCAGCGGCAGAATTACACGGAGAAATCTGCTGGAACGTATCCGCAATTCCCTGCGGCATAATGGCTATTTCCAGACACCGCAGCTGGAATGTATGAATGCGGCCGCATGGGATGCTTACCCCTTCCAGTATATAGCGCAGCAGCAGCCCCAAAAACGCCGCCTCTGTCTGACCACACCCTATTTGCGGGGAGAGGATGTGAGACAGATGCAGAAAGCCCTGCAAAGAGCCGGTTACAGCATTGAAGCAGACGGTGTGTTCGGTCCCCATACCCATAATATTCTTGTCCGTTTTCAGCAGGACAACCGGATGACAGCGGACGGAGTGGCCAAAGACGCGGTATTTGACAAACTGTACCGATGATGCAAATCACCTGCCGGGGACGTATTTTGCGTAAGGAAGCAGCATTGCATATAAACGGTCAGATGACTCACAGCGAAGCACGAAAGTCTTTTGTACAGGACGCGGAGCATCCCGCAGCCGTTCCCGCGCGAGTGTCAATGGCATTAAGACCCTATCCGAAAACCAGTTTCCCGATGTTCGGAACCCCTGTTTTTGCCGGGTTTAAAAATCGGTTTCGGAGGTTTTCGGATAGGCTCTATAGTCCGCCGCAAATGAACTGATACGAATATGATTTAAATTTTTCCCGCATATCAGTTACTTGAAGAAATATTTCAGCATCATTTCACTTGCGTCGCACTATAAGTTATGCCCGGTACCGGAAGGACGGCATGTTTGCAGCTGTGCGGCAATCCGCGAAGCAGAAAAGGTTCTGTCAGGAGCGGAATGCGGACACGCGGAACATGCCACCCCTCCGGGGCTGATATATCTTAACGTAACGGCATTGACGCGGAGCGCGGGAACAGGGTGTAAAGTGTTGAATTCTTACAGACTGTAATCATTCAGCATTCATGATTTTCATATAAACCGCCATGACCGCAGGGTCACAACGAAGCATGAAAGTCACCGGTAATATGCAAAAAACCGCTTCGCTTATTTTTTGCACTCCGGAGACTTTCATATAAACGGACATGACCTGCATTCACAACGAAACATGAAAGCAGGTTGGGTTAGCGAAGCGTAACCCAACAATATCATATATTTGTGTCGGGTTACGCTTCGCTGACCCGACCTGCGGTGAAAGACTTTCATATAAACGGCCATGAGTTATCACTCACAACGAAGCATGAAAATCTCTCCCCGGACTCGTTACGGGGCTCCGCCCCGTAACGCCGGAGGTGAGGCTCCGCCTCATACTGTGTACGGGGCGGAGCCCCGGAAAAATGCGTTACGGGGCAGAGCCCCGTAACGAGTTGTAAAGGACTTTCATATAAAAGAAAGAATAAAACAGAACCATGCTGTATTATCTGCTGTATCCTTTGCATACCACTTTTTCTTTTTTCAATGTATTCCGATATATCACCTTCCGGACCATTTATGCCTGTCTGACGGCCTTTCTTATCTGTTTTCTGCTGGGGCCATGGGTCATCCGGAAACTGCGGGACCTGCAGATCGGTCAGTATATACAGGAAGACGGACCGGAGCATCACCATATAAAGGCAGGTACTCCGACCATGGGGGGAACACTGATTGTTTTTGCCGTTGTGCTTTCCACCCTGCTGTGGGCCAACCTGGGCAATCCCTATATCTGGATTATCCTTTTGGTTACCGTTTCCTTCGGACTGATCGGGTTTGCAGATGATTATCTGATGCTCATCAAAAAACGCAATATGGGGCTCAGCGCCCGGCAGAAATTTCTTTTGCAGCTTGTCGCTGCCCTGCTGGCGGGCACGCTCTTTTACTGCTGTGCGGATTTTGACACCCGGCTGGCTTTGCCTTTTTTTAAGAATATTACCCCGGATCTGGGATGGGGATATATATTTTTCGCGGCCCTGGTCATTGTGGGCACATCCAACGCTGTCAACCTTACGGACGGTCTGGACGGTCTGGCCATCGGGCCGGTGATTGTGGTTTCCGTTACCTATATGATCTTTGCCTATGTGACCGGGCATGTGAAAATTGCCGACTACCTGCAGATTTCTTATGTCGCCGGCAGCGGGGAGGCCAGTGTCTTCTGCGGGGTGCTGGCCGGTGCCGGTCTGGGCTTTCTCTGGTTCAATGCCTATCCTGCCCAGATTTTTATGGGAGATGTGGGGTCCCTGTCTCTGGGCGCGGCCATCGGCACACTGGCGGTTGTTACCAAGCAGGAAATCATGCTCATTCTTGTGGGCGGTCTTTTTGTCATGGAGGCCCTGTCGGTGATTTTTCAGGTCGGTTTTTTTAAAATAAGCAAGGGCCGCAGGATTTTCCGCATGGCCCCCCTGCACCATCATTTTGAACTCAAGGGCTGGCCCGAACCCAAGGTCATCGTAAGGTTCTGGATTATATCCATCGCGCTGGCCCTGCTGTCCATCAGTACCCTGAAACTGAGATAATTGTGAAGATGATCGGAAACCGGGAATACCGCATCAAAGAACTGCTGCGCAATGAAAGCGACATCCTGATTCTTTTTCCCCTCTGTTTTCTGGTGGGGCTGGGAATTGTCATGGTTTACAGTGCCAGTTCCGCGCTGGCGCTCAGAAAATTCGGCACGGATCATTATTATCTGATCCGCCAGGCCGTATTCGCGCTGACCGGTCTGGGGCTGATGTTTGTATGCCGCCGGATTTCCATTACATTTATTCATTCTTTCACTTATCCTTTTCTGGGAATTGCCCTGGGTCTGCTCATCGGAGTGCTGATTCCCGGTCTGGGGGTTTCCGCGGGCGGGGCCACGCGATGGATCCGCTTCGGTACTTATACCTTTCAGCCTTCCGAATTCGCCCGTTTTGCCCTGGTGCTTTATCTGGCCTATTCTTTGGATAAAAAAGAAAAACGTCTGGACGAATTCAGTATTGCCTTTGTTCCCCACGTACTGATTCTGTGTCTGATCTGCCTTCCCATTCTTCTCCAGCCGGATTTCGGTTCTGTGGCAATTCTGTTTTTTATGACCTGGCTGATCATGTTTGCCGGGGGGGTCCGTCTGAAGCATCTGGGGCTTTCCCTGCTCTTTCTGATTCCCCCTGCCCTGATGCTGCTGGTCAGCGCACCCTACCGCATAAGACGTCTCATCAGTTTCAGCGATCCCTGGAAATATGCCGGTGATGAAGGGTATCAAACCATTCATTCCCTCATGGCCTTCGGCAGTGGCGGTGTATGGGGCGCGGGGCTGGGAAAAGGATATCAGAAACTCTTTTATCTTCCCGAACCCCATACGGATTTTATTTTCTCCGTTATCGGGGAAGAACTCGGTCTTGCGGGCGTAATGGTGGTGATGATCTGTTATATTGTGATTATCCGGCAGGGAATCCGTATTGCACAAAATGCGGAAGATACCTTCCGCGCGCTTTTTGCCACGGGACTGACCGTATCCATTGCCCTGCCGGTCTGTATCAATATGGGAGTGGCCCTGGCCCTGCTGCCGACCAAGGGGCTGACCCTTCCTTTTCTCAGTTACGGCGGAACTTCGCTGCTGGTGAATATGGCTTCTGTGGGATTTTTAATGAATATCGGACGGATGCAGAATGAAAAAAGCCGCATATAATATCATTGTTGCCGGAGGCGGCACCGGAGGGCATCTTTTTCCGGGCATTGCCGTTGCCCAGGCCCTGCGGGAAAAAAATCCGGAAAACCGCATTCTCTTTCTGGGGACAGACCGGGCTGTGGAAAAAGATATTATATCCCGCGCCGGATTTCCGCACCGGCCTGTCCGGGCTGAAGGTCTCAAAGGCCGGAGGCGGATGCAGCAGCTGCGCGCGCTGGGGAAAATTTTGCCGGGGATACGGGAATCTTTGGGGATTTTCCGCAGCTTCCGTCCGGAGCTGCTCATCGGCATGGGCAGTTATGCCGCAGCCGCCCCCCTGCTGGCAGCCCGGATAAAAGGCATAAAAATAATGCTGCATGAGCAGAACCGCATGGCAGGCATGACAAACCGTGTTTTATCCCTTGGGGCAGATCGTATCTGTGTCTCTTTTCCCCTGTCGCAGCAGAAAGGATTTCCCGCGCATATTTTCCCCCGCATGCGGATGACCGGAAATCCTGTGCGGGAAGAGATTCTGCGGGAAAAAGACAGGGGAACAGAAAAAGGGGGAGCCCCTTTCCGTGTGCTGATTACGGGCGGCAGCCAGGGCGCGCACCGCATCAATACGGCTGTGAAGGAAAGCCTGCCTTATCTGAAAAACAAAAATGCTTTCTCTTTTGTGCATCAGAGCGGTGCGGCAGATGAGGCATCTGTCCGGAAAATGTATGCGGATGCGGGAATATCCGCGACAGTCCGCGCTTTTTTTCATGATATGGCCGCACAGTACCGGGACGCGGATCTGCTGATTTGCCGGGCCGGGGCCACAAGTGTGGCTGAAATATGCGCTTTGGGAAAAGCCGCGGTCTATATTCCTTTTCCCTATGCCGCGGATGATCACCAGACCCATAATGCCCGCGCTCTGGCAGAAGCCGGGGCCGGGGCCATGATCCCGGAAAAAGAACTGCAGGGCGGAAATCTGGCGGAAATCATGGAATACTATGCTTCCCACCCCCGGGAAAGAGAGCGGATGGCCGCCCGCGCCCGGAAGTTCGGAAACTGCGATGCCGCAAAGCAGCTTGCGGAAATGGCTTATTCACTGTTGGAAAAATGACAGACATCATCGGAAAATCCGAACAGGAAAGACTGAAAGAACTGGCGGGAGAATATATCTCTTTTAGCGAACCCATGTCCCGGCATACCACCTTCCGCACCGGGGGAAAGGCTGCGGTGTTTGCCCGGCCCGGCAGTATTGCAGAACTGGAGGCCCTGCTTGATTGGGCAGCAGAAAAAAAAATAGCCTGTGAAGTGATTGGGGGCGGCAGCAATCTTCTGGTAAAAGACGGCGGTTTTGCAGGCATTCTGATCAACCTGTCCCGCTGTACCGATGCCGGTTTTCGACCGGAAAACGGAAAAGAGGGAAGCGTACTGCTGCGGGTTTCCGCCGGTTCCGGCCTGAGAGCTTTCTGCGGATTCGCTGTCCGGAACCGGCTGGAAGGAACAGAGGGACTGCTGGGCATTCCGGGAAGCGTGGGCGGCGGTATCCGCATGAACGCGGGAACAGCCCTGGGATGCATTTCGGATATACTGGAATCTGTCCGGATCATGCTTCCCGGAGGGCAGAGCCGGGAAATGAAAAGAAGTGAAATGAATTTTTCTTACCGCAGCCTTTGCTGGAATGCAGACGGTATCGCCCCGGAGGGCAGGGAACCGCTGATTCTGGAAGCAGTTTTCCGTTTACAGAAAAGCAGGGAATCTGTTGGGGAATGCAAAGCGCGTGCCCGGCAGATTATGGAAAAAAGAAAAAAGACCCAGCCCTGGCAGTTTCCCAGCGCGGGATGTTTTTTTAAAAATCCGCCCGGACTCTCCGCAGGAAAACTGATTGACAGTCTGGGACTCAAAGGGAAGCGCGCGGGCGGGGCCGAGGTTTCCTGCAAACATGCCAATTTTATTATCAACCGGCACAGGGCATCGGCATCGGATATTCTGGCCCTGGCAGAACTGCTGCAGAAAAGTGTGTGCAAAAAATTCGGTATCCGGCTGGAAAGAGAAGTAAAAGTAATCGGACAATGACGGGAAAACAAGAACAGGTGTTAGGCAGTTGAATTGTAACTGCTGGAATTTACCATGTGTGTTTAAAAAATCGCAGCCCATAAAAAAAGCGGCATATATTTCAGGTGCGTCACTCCCAACCCGGATTATCCGTAAATTTCGGCAGCTGCCCGAAAACAAAGAAAGTGCTGAAAACCGGCTTTGCAACTTGTTTTTCAGGAAAAGCATTATGACTCGGAGAGTTGTTTATGTTTATGAACAATGCAGGTTAAAGAAATAAAATAATATGATTCGTAAAAATGACTATCCCTATTCCCATTATTCGCGGACGGAAAACGCCGTACAGGGCCGCGGCCCGGATGAAGAGATCCTGCGGGGGATTTTTTTTCTGGGCATTGTCAGCATTTTTTTTATCTGTGCCTATCATCTGCTGGCCCACTGCGCCTATTTCCGGATAGACCGTATCACGGTCAGCGGAAATGAAAGAATCAGCCGGAAGGAGATTCTGGCTTATGCCGGTATCCGGAAAGGTGTGAATCTGCTGTCTCTTAATCTTTTTCTTTCCCAAAAACGTCTGCGGACCAATCCCTGGATTGCCCGTTGCCGGATTGTGCCTCTTTTCCCGAGAAATGTCCGCATTGAAATTGCAGAGCACCGGCCCCTGGCCGTGTTTGACATGGGAGAAAGTTTTATTGTAAATCAGCAGGGACGGATATTCAAAAGAGCGGAAAAGGGCGAAACGGACTTGCTGCCCAGGGTGAGCGGGCTGAAATTTTCGGATATTTCAGATATTTCGGATATTGCAGAAGCGGAAACCGCCGCGCCCTTCCGGGCGGTGATGGAGGTGCTGCTTTCCGGACAGACAGAAGACAGTATTCTGCCCAATCCGCAGATTCGGGAAATCCGCCTGGATCGGGAAACCGGAATCAGTCTGCTGCTTTCAGAAAATTACCGGCCCTGTGCCGTGGAAGAAATCCGTCTGGGCTATCATCATTTTCCCCGGAAATACAAAAAACTCAGAAAACTGTTTGCATATATGAAAAAGCATTCGGACATGCACAAAATCAGAAGCATTGACCTGAACCATCCGGATCGGATTGCGGTGAATCCCGGCAGAACGGAAGTGCCTGCGGGAAAAAACAAGGAGGTTTGATTTGCAGGGACAGGAAGAAATCATTGTCGGACTGGATATAGGCACGACCAAAATCTGTGCCGTCGTCGGTGAAGTCTCCGGCAAAGATATCAATATTATCGGTATCGGAACCCATCCCTCTGTGGGACTGCGCAAAGGTGTCGTGGTCAATATCGAATCTACAGTGGAATCCATCAAAAAAGCGGTGGAGGATGCCGAACTCATGGCCGGATGTGAAATATCCTCGGTATATGCGGGGATTGCCGGGGGGCATATTACCGGTTTTAACAGCCGGGGCATCATTGCCATCAAAGGCGGTGCGGAAATCAGTCAGCAGGATGTGGACCGGGTCATTGATGCGGCCCGGGCGGTGGCCATTCCCATGGACAGGGAAGTGCTTCATGTCATTCCCCAGGAATTTATTGTAGACGATCAGACCGGTATTCTCAATCCGGTGGGCATGTCCGCGGTGCGACTGGAAGCCAAGATCCATATTGTTACCGGGGCCGCCACCTCCGCGCATAATATTGTCAAATGCGCGAACCGTGCCGGTCTGGATGTGGCGGATATTGTGCTGGAATCCCTGGCCTCCAGTGAGGCCGTGCTGACCCGTGATGAAAAAGAGCTGGGGACAGCGCTGCTGGATCTGGGCGGGGGCACCACGGATTTGGCGGTTTTTTCCGGAAAAAATATCAAGCATACCTTTGTGCTGGCTCTGGGAGGAAATAATCTGACCAATGATATTGCCGTGGGACTGCGTTCTCCCCTGGCAGATGCGGACAGAATCAAAAAGCAGTTCGGAACCTGCCTGCCCCGGAAAGTCAAAAGTGATGAAATGATTGATGTGCCGGGCATGGGGGGGCGCAAATCCCGGAAACTCTCCCGGCAGATCCTTGCGGAAATTCTGGAGCCCCGCATGGAAGAAATTTTTACACTTATCGAGCGGGAAATCTACCGGGCCGGTATGGAAAACGTCATCAATTCGGGCATTGTGCTCACGGGCGGCTCCTCCATGCTCGACGGTGTCACCGAGATTGCCGAATCCATTTTTGAGCTGCCGACCCGCCTGGGAAGGCCCAAAAATATCGGCGGACTGGTGGATGTGGTCAATAATCCCATGTATGCCACAGGCGTGGGGCTGGTACTTTTCGGTGCCCAGAACCGGAGCAGCCGGAAAATCGGCAGAATCCGGGATGCCAACCTTTTCAGCCGGATTGTGAACCGCATGAAAAAATGGTTTAAAGATATAATTTGACCTCTGATGAAAAATCAGATACATATACCAGGGATTTTCTTTATTGCCATCAGGAGGTAAAAAAACCATGTTTGACTATGTGGATAACAATAACAGCAAAGCTGCAAAAATAAAAGTTATCGGTGTGGGCGGCGCAGGCGGAAACGCCATCAATAATATGATTGATTCGGATCTCCGGGGGGTCAGTTTTATTGTGGCCAATACCGATATTCAGGCCCTGGATATTTCCAGGGCACCCCTGAAAATCCAGATCGGAGACAAACTGACCGAAGGACTGGGGGCCGGGGCCAATCCCCATGTGGGAAGGGATGCCGCACTGGAAAGCGCGGAATCCATCCGCAATGCACTCAAAGACAGCCATATGGTCTTTATTACCGCGGGGCTGGGCGGCGGCACCGGAACCGGGGCCGCTCCCGTGATTGCGGATATCTGCAAGGAACTGGGCGCGCTGACCGTGGCCGTGGTGACCAAACCTTTTTCTTTTGAAGGAAAACGGAGGGCGGTGCAGGCCGATGAGGGGATTGATGTGCTCAAAGATATTGCAGATACCGTCATTACCATTCCCAATGACCGGCTCCGGGGGCTGGCCTCGAAAAATGCGACCATGCTGGATATGTTTAAAAAAGCAGATGAGGTACTGCTTCATTCCGTCAAAGGCATCACGGATCTGATTCTCATGCCGGGGCTGGTAAACCTGGATTTTGCCGATGTGAAGACCACCATGGAAAAAGCCGGAATGGCCATTATGGGTATCGGTGTTGCCAGCGGTGAAAACCGGGCTGTTGAGGCCGCGGAACGGGCTATTTCCCATCCGCTGCTGGAAGATCTTTCCATTGCCGGTGCAAAAGGTGTGCTGATGAATATCACCAGCAGCAGCAGCCTGACCATGCAGGAAATGACCGAGGCATCGGAACGTATTTACAGTGAAGTGGGGGAGGATGCGGATATTATCTGGGGTACGGTCATGGATGAAAGTCTCGGAGATGAAATGCGGGTGACGGTGATTGCCACAGGAATTGACGACCCCTCTTTTTCCGCGGCGCGCGGGAAAAGACCTGCAGCATCTGCCCGGGAAAAAAATTACCGGGAGCGGGATACCCGCCAGGCACCGCGCCGTCCCTTACGGGAAATGGCTTACAAGGATATGGGCAATGCCCCGGATTATGACGAACCCGCATTTATGCGCAGAAAAAAAGCCAAAGCCGAAAGGGAAGAAGCAGACTATCCGGGGAAAGAATATGAAGGAAAAGTCATTGACAAAGATGATCTGGATATTCCCACTTTCCTGAGAAGAAAAGCGGATTAGGATCCGGACTGCCAAAACGAGGCCGCCATGAACTGCGTCCCTTACACTGTCCCCGGCCGGGGAATCATTTCCGCTGTTTTCCCCCATCCTTTCTTTCTGCTCTGCCTGCTGTACCTGCTGCTTATTTCCCCCCCCCTTTCCGCTTCCCTGTGGGAGGAAGACAGCGGTATTGATTTCACTGCGCTGAGCCTGGAAGAACTCAAAAATGTGAAAATCACATCGGCTTCCAAAACGCCTGAAAAACTTTCCGATATTCCTGCGGCTGTCTTTGTTGTCACGCGTGATGACATCCGCCGTTCGGGCGCAACCAGCATTCCCGAAGCCCTGCGCCTGGCCCCGGGGGTGCAGGTGGCAAGGATATCGGCAACCGAATGGGCCGTGAATATCCGGGGACTCAATGAACTGTTTTCCAACAAACTGCTGGTGCTGGTAGACGGCCGCAGTGTTTACACCCATGTATACTCCGGAGTTTTCTGGGATATTCAGGACACGGTGCTGGAAGACATTGAACGCATTGAAATTATCCGCGGGCCGGGGGCTGCCCTGTGGGGTGCCAATGCCGTCAACGGGGTCATCAGTATTATTACCCGCCATGCGCAGAAAACCCGCGGGTTTCAGTTTTCCGCCCTGGGCGGCAATGAGGAGGGGGCGGGCAGTATCCGCTACGGAGACAGAACAGCGCGGGGCACATATTACCGGATATATGCAAAATATTTCAGCCGCGGCAGTCTGCTGGAAAATGATCGGGACATCCGCAATGATCCTTCCAAAGGAGACTGGCGTTCGGGGCGCCTCGGTTTCCGGGCAGACCGCTCCGGTGAGAGGAACCGGAACCGTGTCAGTCTGCAGGGGGAAATTTACAGCAGCCGTTTTCAAAATGAAATCAGCCGGACTGTTCCCGAATTTCCCTGGACGGCATTGGAAAAAGAGGTTTCCAGGGCCTGGGGCGGCCATCTGCTGAGCCGCTGGGAACACCGTTTTTCCGAGACATCTGAGACTGCTTTGCAGTTTTATTATGATCATTATGACAAAGATTTTGACGGCAGCAATGTGCAGGCCCATACCCTGGATCTGGATTTTCAGCACCGCCTGGAATCCTTTGCCGGGCATGAACTGATCTGGGGAACGGATCTGCGCTATATCCGGGATCATTTTCAGGACAGACCGGATATCCGGGTGGAACCGAATCGGGACGGGCAGTATTTTTACAGTCTTTTTTTACAGGATAAGATCCGTCTGCTGCCGCAGGAACTGTTTCTGACCCTCGGTGCCAAATTTGAACACAACAGCTACACGGGATGGGAAATCCAGCCCAGTGCAAGAATTCTCTGGTCAGTCGCAGCGCGGCACAGTCTGTGGGCCGCCCTTTCCCGCGCGGTGCGGGTCCCCTCCCGTGTGGAAAATGCGGGAGTGCTGGACACATATGTTTTTCCGTCCGAAAACAGGGATGCGGCCGCGCCCCTGCCGATCCGCATAAGGGGCAGCAGCGGTCTGGATGCCGAAAGCCTGCTGGCCTGGGAAATCGGCTACCGTTTTCAGTCTGCGGAAAATTTCTGGTTTGCCATGACAGCCTATTATCATGATTACGACCATCTCCTTGATTACCGCTACGATGAAAATCCGCTTTGCACGGAAGATGATACGGTCTGTGCGGGACTGCCCCTGATCTATGCCAACAATACCGGGGGGGAATCTTACGGTATTGAAATGACTGCGGACTGGCAGGTTTTTCCCTTCTGGCGTGTGCAGGCCGCCTATACCTTTCTGGAAACAGCGACAGAATACAACAGGGACAGAGAAGACCCCCTTATCGCGGCGCTGCGGCAGGGATCCAATCCCCGCAACCAGTTTTCCCTGCGTTCTTCCCTGGATATGGGCAGAGACTGGGAACTGGATATCTGGTTCCGCTATGTTGACCGGCTTTCCGACAGTGATGTGGATGAATACATTTCCCTGGATATCCGCCTGGCATGGCAGATTGCCTCCCGCGCGGAATTGTCTCTGGTGGGGCAGAATCTTCTGGAACCGGATCATGCGGAATTTTCTTCCCTGAAAGTGGAACGGAGTTATTACTGCAAAGTCTTATGCTACTTTTAGGAAGCGGAACAGCAGGGCGGATGCCCCCCCCCATATCCTTTGCAGGGGATATTTTTTCCCTGAAAACGGTATTTCTGCTGGCAGGACTTTTTTTCCTTCTGTGCGGAAATATTGCCGCCGAAGAACTGTCCGGGACTGAATACCGGGTAAAAGCCGGATTTATCTATCATTTTATCCGCTTCACCCAGTGGCCCGCCGACAGTTTTGCCGGGGAAGACAGCCCCATTGTTTTCTGTGTGGCAGCCGCGGAACCCGCGGCTGCTATTCTTCGTTCCCTGGAAAATAAAATGATCCGCAAACGCAGAATAAAGGTGAAGATACATACGGAGGCGGAAGAACTGCCGGTCTGCCATGTTCTGTTTGTTTCCGCTGCCTATGAAGAAAAACAGCCGGATATTCTCAGCCTGACGGCAGACAGAGCCCTTCTGAGTATCGGAGAATCCGAAATCTTCAGCCGCAGGGGGGGCATCATCCGT
This sequence comes from Desulfobacteraceae bacterium, assembly GCA_011390755.1. GTDB lineage: Bacteria > Desulfobacterota > Desulfobacteria > Desulfobacterales > Desulfococcaceae > JAABRU01. The sequence goes on from JAABRU010000036.1 coordinate 23,771, forward strand.
TTTTTCACTGAAAACGAACACCTGCGTTTTGCCGTGAATCTCAAAGCAGCGCGGCAGGCCCGCCTCCGCATGAGTTCCCAGCTCCTGATGTCTGCGCATCTGCTCAACGGAGACAACCGGATCCCATGATGCAGCTGCCCCTTTCCATCAAACAGAAGATCATTCTGATCACTCTTCTGACCAGCGGAATTACCCTGCTTCTGGCTTCTTTTGCCTTTGTTTCCAAAGAAGTGCTGACCTTCCGGGATAATCTGGTGAAAGACCTTTCATCCCTGGCCAATGTGGTGGGCATGAACAGTGAGGGCGCGCTGGTTTTTGACGACCGTTATACCGCGGAACGCCATCTGTCGGCCTTCCGCGCCAATCCGGGGATTATCTTTGCCTGCATTTACCGGCAGGACGGCAAGGTTTTTGCCACCTATCTTTCCCCGGACGCGGAAAAAAAACATATCGGAGCCCCGGATATACGGGAAACATCCCATTCTTTTGATGATGAATATCTGTATCTTTTCCAGCAGATCATTATTGAAAAAACAATCATCGGCACCATTTTTATCCAGCACGATCTCAAAAATATCCGCATTCAGGTGCGCCAGTATCTGCTCATTGTCTGCGGTATTGTTTTTGTCGGTTTTGCGGTGGCCCTGCTGCTTTCGAGTTTTTTGCAGCATATTATTTCGGCCCCCATTCTGGAACTGGCGGAAACGGCCCGTATTATTTCCCAGAAAAAAGATTATTCGGTGCGTGCCCGCAAGCGCAGCAGTGATGAAATCGGTATTCTCATCGAAGGCTTTAATGAAATGCTGCGGGAAATCCAGTCCCAGGAAAAGGAACTGACCGAACATCGGGAGCATCTGGAGGATTTGGTGATTGAAAGAACCGCAGCTTTGCGGGAAAGCAATGCGGCCCTGCTCCAGGCCAAGGAGGAGGCCGAGGCCGCCAACCGGGCCAAAAGCGAATTTCTGGCCAATATGTCCCATGAAATCCGCACCCCCATGAATGCGGTGCTGGGATTTACCGAACTGCTTTATGCCAATATTCAGGATGAAAAACACCTGGCCTGGCTGGACTCCATCCGTTCCAGCGGCAAAGGGCTGCTTTCCCTTATCAATGATATTCTGGATCTGTCCAAGATCGAAGCCCGGAAAATGGAACTGCAGTACGAACCGGTAAGTCTGGCCGCGGTGTTTCGGGAAATTGAAGATATTTTTTCCCTGAAAATCAAAAACAAAAAACTGGATTTCATGATAGAAATTGATCCGGATATTCCCGAAAGCCTCCTGCTGGATGAAGTACGGCTGCGGCAGGTCATTTTCAATCTTATCGGCAATGCGGTCAAATTTACCCAGGAAGGCTATATCAAACTTTCGGCCCGGAAACTCCCCAAATCCGACGGCGAAGGCAGTATTGATCTCATGATGTGTGTGGAAGACACGGGCATCGGCATTCTGCCCGGCTCCCAGGAAAAAATATTTGAGGCCTTCAGGCAGCAGGACGGTCAGAGCACCAAAAAATACGGGGGAACCGGTCTGGGGCTGACCATTACCCGGCGTCTTATGGAAATGATGGGCGGCAGCATATCGGTGCAAAGCAAAGTCGGCAAAGGAAGCACCTTTACCATTATTCTCCGGAATGTGGCCTGCGGCACTGCCCCGGTCAAATCCCCGGCCTATGACAGCAGCCGGGATGAGGAAATCGAGTTTGAAGCATCTCTGGTACTGATTGTGGACGACATCAAAGCCAACCGCAGTCTTATCAGGGCTTTTCTGCAGGATACCCCCATCCGCTTTCTGGAAGCTGAAAACGGAGAACAGGCCGTGGTGCAGATCCGGAAGCATATGCCGGATATGGTGCTCATGGATATCCGTATGCCCCTTATGGACGGATGCGAAGCCACGGAAAGAATCCGGAAGGATGAGAATATCCGGCATATTCCGGTGGTGGCCCTGACAGCAGCCGGAATGAAAACCGAGCAGGATCGGATTATGGGCTGCGGTTTTGACGGCCTGATGACCAAGCCGTTTAAAAAACATGATCTGATCCGTAAAATCTCCCATTTTATTCCCTATCATAAAAAAGGAGAAAATATTCCTGCGGAAAATACGGAAAGCGGTGCAGGGGAGGAAACCGCCTCCCGACTCCGGCCGGAACTGCTGCAGAAACTGCCGGAGCTGATTGCCCTGCTGGAAAATGAATTCATGCCCCAATGGAAAACCGCCCGGCAAAACGGTTTTTTTGATGATATTTCGGCTTTCGGCGAGCAGCTCATCAAAACCGGCAATGCCTATTCTCTGGACATGCTGATCCGGTTCGGCAGGGATCTCAATAAACAGGTCAGCAGTTTTGATATTGAAAAAATCAATGTCACCCTGGATGCATTCCCGGACATTATTGAAAAGATCCGCGGCCTGCACATACAGGAGGAGGGAAAGCATGACTGAGGAAAAAAAATACAAAATTCTGATTGTTGACGATGTTCCCAAAAATATTCAGGTGGTGGCCAGTATTCTTCAGGGCAAGGGCTACAGCATGGCATTTGCCCAGAACGGGGAAACCGCACTGGAGCTGAGCCGGGCCAATCCCTTTGATCTGATCCTGCTGGATATTATGATGCCCGGCATGGACGGATTTGAAGTCTGCCGCACCCTGCGGCAGATGCCGGAAGGCGCGGATCTGCCGGTTCTTTTTCTTACTGCCAAAACCGATACGGAAAGCATTGTCAGCGGTTTTGCCGCAGGTGCAATGGATTATGTCATCAAACCCGTCAATGAGGCCGAACTTCTGGCACGGGTCAAAACCCATCTGGAGCTCTACCGCTCCCGGCGGGAAATGTGGGAAATGAACAGCCGCCTGCGGGAAGAAATCCGGGAAAGGCGGAAGGCGGAAAAACGCTTCCGGAGCATGTATGAAAATGCCGTGCAGGGGATGTTCCAAAGCACTGTTGAAGGCAGGATTATCAGCCTCAACCCGGCCTATGTCAGTATTCTCGGGTATGAAAATGCTGCCGAAGTCAAAGCAATCGAAGATTTGGGGCAGACCATTTATGCCAATCCCCGGGACCGGGAGGAAATGGTCCTCCGTTTACGGGAAAAAGGCAGAATTACGGATTATGAGCTGAAAATCCGGCGCAAAGACGGAAAAGAGGCCTGGATTATGGCAAATGTCCGTCTGGCCGAAGGTGAAAACGGTGAATCGCTTATCGAAGGCATTGTCATTGACCATACGGCCCGGAAAAAAGCAGAGGAAAAACTGCGGCGCAGCCGGGAACATTTCCGCTTTCAGGCCACCCACGACAACCTTACCGGTCTCTACAATACCCGTTATCTCTATCATGCCTTAAAAAAACTCATCCGGGAAAGTCAGGAACAGTCCCGCCCTTTCTCCCTGATTTTTATGGATGTGGATAATTTTAAAAAAGTGGTGGATTATTACGGACATCTCAAGGGCAGTCAGACCCTTAGGGAGATGGCCGCCACCATCCGGAGCTGTCTGGCAGAGCCTGCCTATGCCGTGGCCTACGGAGGGGATGAGTTTGTGGTGGTGCTTCCGGGCACGGAAAAAGAGGATGCCCTGAAAAAAGCCGAGGAAATCCGGGTGCGTATCCGGGAAACCTCCTATCTGAGCAACCACGGTCATGATGTGCGCATCCGGGCCAGTCTGGGCATGGCCACCTATCCCCATGATGCGGATGATCTCAACGGCCTGCTGGCCTTAGCGGATCAGGCCATGTTCCATGTCAAGGGGGAAGGCAAGGATGCGGTGCGCGCCAGCGGAAGTCCCGGATAAAGCGGAATTTACAAATCCGCCGGACTTTTCACCCCGATCCCCGGACGGTTCATTACATGGGTGTAAATCATGGTGGTGGATACATCCGAATGGCCGAGCAGTTCCTGGATGGTGCGGATGTCATAGCCGTTTTCCAGCCTGCATTTATAATATCCTTAAATCCGGGCCGTCCGGAATTCTGAAACGTGGCGGAAGGAGGCGGTGAGGCAGCATTTGCAGGCAGGACAGGCCGGTTTTCTGCCCACGGCAGTCTGAAATATTCGGCAAAGAGCAGGCGCAGGCTTTCATCCATCCGGGCAATCTGCCGGTCTTTGATATTTTTCCCTTGGGATTTGATGCTGAGATAATCCCGGATATGCTGCTGCGTACATTCCTGCAAAGGAATGTGGGATATGAACCGTTCAAAATCCTGCACCCGGTTCATATGCCACCTGGCGATCTTATCAGGAATATTTTTCTGCTGTAAGAGATTTCTGAATTCAGTTTTCAGGACCGTATCCATGATGCGCTGATCTCCTTTACTTTATGGGATTGTGCCTGTTAAACTGACAGACGGAATTCTGTCCGAACACTTATTAACAGAATTCCTTCCGAACTGACAGTGCGGAATTCCGGATAAACAGTAATATGCGGAAGTCATACCTGTTCTGTTCGCGCCGACATCCTCGCCCTATGTGTCAGAACTGATTTTATAAGCATCGAATTTTACAGCATCGGATTTAACTCTTTATTGGCATTAAATAATTCAAAAATTATAAATATAGTACTCCAATTTTGGTTTTTCCGGGCACAAAAACTGCTGTGTCCTGAAAACAGCACTTTTCTGACCTTTTTCAGCAGTTTTTCAGTCCGGAACGGTCATTTTCACAATCCGGACTGACAGCAAAAAGTATGCCGGGAAAAACCAAAACTGGATCAGTATAATTATTTTGATTCAATTTGCAATATATCTGTCAATAAGGTCGCTTTTATTTCTCTGGCAGTCAGTCTGCATCCGAATTCCTCAGTCAGTGATTCGGCTATGGCAGTCAGTATTTCATCTTTCAAAAGAGTATTAACCAGATTGTCATATCTCAGAGCATCTATTTTAATCCAAAGATTTTCAAGAAGATTCTGCTTTTTCATGCCGTTTTTGGACAGCAGATAAAAGTACTGGGCATCACGTACACGGCTAAGACCTTCCCGGATATCTATGGAATACATGGGGATATATTTTACTTTGTTCATTACAGTCACCCGGTACAACTGCCAGACTGCCCCGTTTGTCAGCAGGGCCCATTTGATACCTGAATATGCGGCATAGGATGTTGCCTGGAATACCTGTTTGTCCCGCAGAGTCATACCGGCTTTTTTAGCTTCTATCACCATTACGTCTTTGCCCTCCACCGACATCACATAATCCGCTTTTTTCCCCTGTATTTTCTGCTCTGTTTTCATATCCTCTATTGCATAGCCGAGAACATCCTGCAATATTTTATCCAATATCAGTCTGGTATTACTCTCATTTTCTTTATTCAATATAGCTGCGTTTATTGCAGGTAATATCGGGGCAAGGTTGGGTTTTATCGCTTTTATCTCTTCCAGAATTTCGTCTTTTGCGGTCTTTGCATTCGTATTGTCTGTATGGCCGTTCACATTTATATCAACGTCCCTGTTCTCCGGGGCATAGGTGGCCGTAAATTCAGCACCGCAATACTTACAATTTATTTGTGTCAGAAAAGCATTATCCTCGACAGTAAATTTTTTATGGGTTTCGTTGCATTGGGTTCTCAAAGGCCTGCCTCCTTAATGAATTTAGAAAATCTGACGCAGAGCTAATCGGCTTGTGGGGTGCAGCAACCGCAGGGAGCGGAACCCCAACCAAAAGCCCGCCTGATTGCCGGGTTCAGGTAAGCCGCTATGCGGCACTTCCCCCTGTTTTCCTTCCGCATTTCATCAAATTCTTCATGATTTATAATATATATGCCATAATACGTCCCGGTTTTCAACCATAAAAAAATAAATATATTATCAGCAGATCGAAAAGTTTTCCCCGGATACGGTTTTACGGCTGTCCCGGAGTGCAGAAACTGTATTTTTGCACCGCCGCATCTCCCGGTTGCCCCATGCAGAAATACAGTTTTTGCACTCCTCCGGAAACTTTCCGATCTGCTGTCTGCTGCTGAGATGAACCGGGGGAATTATTTTTTTCTGAGTCCCTAAGTATCGGTATAGAAGGTGTTTGAAAAGTAAAACCGGTGTACCGTCAGGGTTAAAATAACGGGTATCCGGAACAATCTGCTTAGGTGATTTTCGAATATGAATGTACCGTCTCTGAAGGAGTCACAGACGGAAACCTGAACTGAACGATTCTCAGACCTGAAAATGATTTCCGGCCGGAAATATCAGGGGGGGGGCAGCGGTTCCCGTCTTTTCAACGGAGATTATCCCCGGAATCCGCCTTCGGCCACTTTGGAAACCACATAGCGGTATTTTCCGGAGGCATCTCTGGGAATTTCATCCTGCATTTCAATCTGCACCCGGACTTCATCCCCCATGCGTTTTTTGAAACCGGCAACAATCCGCCCGTCCCCGTTTTCCGGATAGAGATTTTCATGAATTTTCAGTAAAACAGTGATATCGTCTTTGTCGTTTTGTATAATTTTGAATTCATCCACGCCTTCAATATCCCGCACAACATAGATAATGGAAAGGGCGTGCTGCCATCTGCCGTCCGGTGTGACAATAAAATCCGTTGTTCTTCCCCGGATATTCTGCATGGTTCCCAGCCTCCGGCCGCATTTGCATTTTCCTTCTCCGGCCTGGGCCACATCACCGGTGCGGTAGCGGATAAAGGGCATCCCCCAGGTATCCAGATGGGTAATCACAATTTCTCCGTCCTCCCCCAAAGCTGCGGGTTTTCCCTCTTTGAGAAATTCGATTACATAATTGGGATCCATGATATGATAGTTTCCCTCCCGGCATTCATGACTGATAAATCCGCCTTCCCGGCTGCCATAGGAATCAACAACCGGTTTATTGCCGAAAAAAGCCCCGATACTTTCCCGCTGGTGATCATAAAGTACTTCGGCAGCGCTGAAGATCACCTCCACCCCGATATCATCCAGCCGGAAATTCTGTGCGGTGGCCATCCGGCAGAACAAGGCAATGGTACTGGGATAACCGAAAACACTTTTGGGTCTGAATTTCCGAAACTGTTCCACAATACCGGGAATCTGCTGCGGAGAAATTTCAAAAGCGCTGATAAGCAGATCATTGACCAGGGCATCCCGCATATCCTTCATTTTGTCCTGTTTGGTGATTTCCAGAGGAGAACCCCATAAATACAGCTCTTTATCTCCGATATCCGCGCCCCACCAGCGGTGGGTCATGGCACGGGCCGCCAGGTCATATGCCTGTCTGCGTCTGTCATAATAAAAAACCAGGGGTTCCCCCGAAGAACCGCCGGTATTATAACGGGTCAGACCGCCGGGAGAATCCTTCCACTGCATCTGCGCAAGATTCTGACGGATTTCCGCTTTGCCGAGAAGCGGAATTTTTCTGAAATCATCATAATCCCGCATCTGTTCCGGATCAAATCCGGCCTGGGAAAATCTTTCCCGGTAAAAGGGAATATGCTGTTTCGCATGACGCAGAAGCTCCTTCAGTTTCCGGAAACGAAGTTCCTCCAGCTCGTCCGGTGAGGCCCACTGCAGTGTCTCCAGTTCTTTCAGATAAGGATAGGTGTTTCTTCCCAGCATTTTTTCATGCAGGGGAAATATCACATGCTTTACCAGTTTTTCATGCATGACTCTTCCTTTCACATGCTCAGGTGCAATGGGGACCATACGCTCATATTTTTTTCATGAACTGTTTCTGCCACAGACCGAACATCATCAGTCCCCATAAAGGGGCTGCATAATCCTGCAGCCCCCTCTGATGCTTTTCCCACAGTGTTTTTATATAGCCTGTATGAAAATAATCGGACAGGCAGGAGTCGGAGGAAAAAAGGGCATCTGCTGCAAAATCTTTCAGTTCTCCCCGCATCCAGGCGGCCAGGGGAATGCTGAAACCCTGTTTTTTCCGGTAAAGAATATCTGCCGGAAGCCTTTTTTCATTCATTTTTTTAAAAATATATTTGGACTGCCTGCCCTTCAGTTTCAGGTCGGACGGGAGCCGCCCCGCAAACTCCATCAGTTTGTGATCCAGAATGGGAGAGCGGACTTCCAGGGAGTGGGCCATGCTCATACGGTCCACTTTTACCAGAATATCTTCGGTCATATACGTTTTGATATCCGCATACTGTGCTCTTGTTACCGTATCCGGATTCCGGTTTTGCCGAAAATGTTTTCCCAGCACTTCAAATGTATCAAAATCTTTTGTTTCTGCTGCCAGCCCGGGGCGGTATAACCGGGTTTTCATTTCCGGAAGAAAATAAAAGGACATGGCCCGGAAATATGATTCCTCAAAAGATCCGGCCAGGCTGTGCAGAAAATTTTTCAGTCGCAGGGGGCGGGGCAGTCTGTCTATCTTCGGATAGAACCGGGCCAGGGGAGCCAGCAGATTCTCACGCAGAAAAACAGGGAGTCTGTCCCGGATTTCCGCCTCCTTCTTTGTCATATAATAACGGTTGATATATCCGGCAAAATTTTCATCTCCTCCGTCGCCGGATACTGCCACCGTTACTTTTTTGCGGGCCATCTGTGAAACATAATAGGTGGGAATTGCGGATGCATCGGCAAAGGGTTCATCCAGATGCCATACAATTTTTTCCAGCACCTCCAATGCATCGGGCTGCACAAGAAATTCCGTATGCTCGGTTCCGTATTGCTCTGCCACCATGCGCGCGTAGGTCAGCTCATTGAATTTTTTTTCCGAAAATCCGATGGAGGCCGTTTTCACAGCTTCATCTCCCATCAGCAGGGCCATTGCGGCAACCACGGCACCGGAATCCACCCCGCCGCTTAAAAAAGCACCCAGCGGCACGTCACTGATAAGGCGCAGTTTTACGCATTCATCAAATATTTCCCTGAGTTCTTCCGCAAGGGATTCTTCACTGCGCCCTGCCGCGGATCCGTTCATATCCAGTTCCCAATAGGGATGAATCCGGAATCTGCCCGGGGTGCATACCGCCATATGGGCCGGCGGCAGTTTGCGCACATCTTTGAATATGCTCATGGGGGAAGGCACATAACCGAAACTGAGATAGGCATCCAGCGCGTGAAAATCCGTTTCTTTCGGTATTTCCGGAATCGTCAGCAGGGATTTGAGTTCTGATGCGAAAAAGAGATGGCTGTTGCGATAAGAATAATACAGGGGCTTTTTGCCGACCCTGTCGCGCAGCAGAATCAGTTTTTCCTGTTTTTCATCCCACAGGGCAATGGCAAACATGCCCCGCAGTTTTTCCGCGAAAGCTTCCCCCCATTCCTCATACGCGTAAATAATGCTTTCCGTATCGCTCCGTGTGCGGAAACGGTAGCCTTTTCCTTCCAGTTCTTTTTTTATTTCCAGAAAGTTGTATATTTCTCCGTTAAATACAAGCTGCACAGAACCGTCTGTGTTGGCCATGGGCTGTGTGCCCGATTCCAGATCAATAATGCTCAGCCGCCGGTGCCCGAGGCCGATATGTCCTTTGACATAAATGCCTTCTCCGTCGGGCCCCCGGTGGGACATTATCCGGTTCATCCGGACAATATCACTTTGTTCCACCGGTTTTTTGTCTGTATTGAATATTCCGCAGATTCCGCACATGGTCAGATTCCTGTTTTCATAACCTGCTGCACTCAGGATTTCACTGAAGAGGCATTTCATCATTCCGCGGCGGCGGAAGAATGCCGGTTTTCCGGTTCCCTGAAACCCCTTATTCAAACCCTGACAGCGTAACAGGTAAACGTTCAGAAGTTTTTTGGTATAAAGTTCCCAAACTTCGGAAGTCTTTATAAAAGATGAATGGCTGAAATCCTAATGATTGTATGATTTTCTGAAAATGCTGTCCAGTTCTTTTTCCAGAAAAGAGGTCAGGAATGTATATCCCGCAAGATTCAGATGCTCTCCGTCCGTCACAGCGTATTTTTGTATCAGTTCTCTGTTTTCATCGGAAAGCACTTTATGGAAATCAATAAAAGCAAGCTGCTTTTCCCGGCAGTAGTCCCGCAGCAGATTGTTAAACTGCTCAATGGCTGCATTTTCCTCTTTTTTGAATTTTGACGAATATTCTATCTTTTGGGTATGGGGAAGCAGAAAACGGGGACGCACCGGCGGCAGACTGCTCAGGATCGGCAGGATACTGTTTGTCTGCGCAAGTGCGACAGTGTCCTGAATCACCTCGAAATTTCCCTGCACCATGGGCGAGGGATCTTTGCCCTGCCGCACCGCCGTGACAATATTGCAGAATCCGGCATTGATCAGTACAAAATCCGCTCCGGCACGGATTACCGTATCATGAAAACGTTGCCGGGTAAGGCTGATACTTTCCTCCACACCGGATTTGTTTACAATATGGTGGGAAAAATCTTTTGGGAAAAACCAGTAACGCGGCAGATTACCGCCGATAAAAACACCTGTGTTCGGGAGGCCGGCCGCGCGGATATCCCCGGAAGCCACAAGCCGGAGTCCCTCATTGGGAAAAGATGTGTCAATATGGCGGATAAATTGGCGGTAATGGATAAGTTTGTCTGCCATGAAAAGGGCAAGGATATTGCATCCGAGGGAAAGGGCAAAAAGAAAAGGCAGTATTTTTTGAAAGCGTTTTTTCAATATGAATTCCTCTGATGAAAGCATGAACAGCATTTGGGTGATATACCCAGCAACAGAAAATTTCTTCTCCCGGAGAGAGATAAGAAACATTTGCCGTTGCTGAAAATCGTTACCATATACATACATGCAGGTCAATCTATTAATTATGGTGCAGATTCAGCAGATCGAAAAGTTTCCCCCGGATACGGTTTTACGGCTGTCCCGGAGTGCAAAAATTATATTTTTGCAAGGCAGCAGCTCCCCGCTGACCCATGCAGAAATACAGTTTCTGCACTCCTCCGGAAACTTTCCAATCTACTGAGATTCGGGATATGAGCGGTGGTGATGTGTATTTGTGTGTATCTGAGCGTGCATTTGAAAAGTTTTTCATTTATGTTTTCCCCCTTTTGCACAGGGGGAAAAGCTGCTGACCCAGAGAATACTTTTTCCGGTAGTGGTCCAAATCAGCTGAGGCGATTTCCAAATATGAATGTAGCGTCTCTGAAGGAGTCACAGACGGAAAGTCTGTGACCGGACTGTCATTTTCCGGACACTGCCAGGCTTTCAGTTCGGCACTCCTCCGGTATCATCTTTTCCGGAAATCACCTTATCAAAGCCCCGTTCATTCCAAAAACGGAGCTGTCTGCCCGATGCTTCCGTATTCCTTTTTCAGTTCCCCGTAAACGGGTTTTCCCAGCAGGAAAGTGTATATCTCATCGGCTTTGGCTTCCGGGTTCAGGTCTGCAAATTTTTCCGGATACAGGATTTTCCCGATGGCATACGCGTCAGCCAGGGCCGTGCCGATATTGGTGGTATAGGAATTAAAGGGCAGCAGGGTGTAGATGCGCCGGTTCTGAAATGCCCTGAGAGCCTGATAATATTCCGGTTTTTTCCGGAAATCCGCTGTGACCAGGGCCAGGCCGCCGCCGTCTATAAAAATCACATCCGGATTCAGTCTCAGCAGGCTTTCCTTGTCGGCAAATACATGACTGCCGATGCGGGATTTGATCTGCTCGGCCAGGTTGCGGGAGTGTGTCCATTGCAGGGGAATATAACTGACTTCCGTGCTTTCAATGCCGTGTGCGCCCCGGTGACCGATACCGCCCACATATACGCCCGGTTTTTTATCTGCGGGGATATTGCCGGTGCGGATTTTCAGGTCTGCGCGCAGGGATTCAATATATTCCGTCACATCATGGGCCCGTTTTTCTTTGTGCAGCACTTTTCCCGCGATTTTCAGGGCCTGATACACGGCCTCATCAAAGGTGGCAAAGGCCCCGTAACTGAGAACAGCAACAGGGATTCCCAAAGTCTGCTGCACTTCATCGGCCAGGGCCGCATCCATATAGCTGATGAAGATCACCCGGGGACTGACCGTGAGAATGGCTTCCATGTCCGGTTTTTTATTGATTCCCGCGGGACCGCCCGGGCCGATGCGGGGCAGATTCTCCAGTTTATGCCGGGCGGCCATCCAGTAGGGGCGGCCGCGGGGATTCCGTTTTTCCATGTCTTCCACACCGGCCACTTTGTCTTCGGCCTGAAGATAGACAATCAGACGCAGCGCGCCCGGGCCGATGCAGGCGATTTTTTCCGGATTACAGGGTACGGTTATATCGCGTCCGGCCATATCTCTAATGCGTATGCTTTCTCCGGCAGACAGGGACAGAACCGGGGATAGGCACAGCAGGCAGAAGGTGACGATTGCTGTATATTTTTTTTTCATGAGTATTAGATCCTTAATTGTTTAGTCCTGTTGCCGTTTCCTTAAGGAATGCATCCGAAATAAGTTGCTCATTTCATCCTGCGGATCCCCTGAAAAACGGATCTGCCGATTTCCGGCAGCGGGTCAGATCCGCTGATCTGTCATTAAGAAACAGAATCCTCCCTGCGGTAAAACACAGAGGACACAGAGAAGACACAGAGGGTCAGGGGATGATTGACTTAAGACGGAAAGAATCTGTCCGGAGTCCCGAACGTTCGGCTGATCTCACGTCGAAGCCTGAAAGTGTGGCACTCCGGAACACTATAGCGGCAGTACCACGGTCTGCCCCTTTACCTTTTCCAGTATCACATCCACTCCGTAAACCTCCCGGATAATCTCCGCGCTCAGTTCCTCTTTTCCCACCAGGGAATGCACCCGGTGATGGTACAAAAAAAGAAAGGTATCGGCAAAACGCAGGGCCAGGTTCAGGTCATGGATTGTAATGATGGCAGACAGTCCCTGCTCCCGCACGACAGAACGGATCAGTTTCATGACTTCCATCTGGTTTTTCATATCCAGATTGCTGGTGGGTTCGTCCAGCAGCAGAATTTTGGGGGACTGGGCCAGCGCGCGGGCAATCATGACTTTCTGCAGTTCCCCGCCGCTGAGTTCGTTCAGGGATTTCAGGCCCAGATGCGTCAGCTCCATCCGTTTCAGGATGTTTTCCACAATTTCATAATCCGCATCGGAAACCGTCCATCCCATATGGGGTTTTCTGCCCAGCAGGACCGATTCATACACACTCAGACGGGTTTCCCGGTGCCGTTGGGGCACATAGCCCACACGCCGGGCCACATCTTTGGGACTCATGGACAGCAGATTCTCTTTTTCCAGCAGTACGGTTCCGCTTTCGGGTTTCAGGATACGGTTGAGGCATTTGAGCAGGGTGGATTTGCCTGCACCGTTGACCCCCAGAATGCCTAAAACCCGGCCTTTTTCCAGATGAAAAGCAATGGCCTCCAGTACCGCCTGACTGTGATAGGAAAACGTGATGTCCGAAACTTCCAGCATCAGCGGTATCCCCGTACCAGGAGCCAGAGAAAAAGAGGCGCGCCCATGAAAGAGGTGATCACCCCCACGGGCAGGGACCCGGATCCCACCAGTATCCGGCCCAGGGTATCCGCGGAAAGCAGGAGCAGCGCGCCGATGACGGACGAGAAGGGCAGAAGCATCCGGTGGTCGGCTCCCACAATGCGCCGGGCCATATGGGGCGCGAGCAGTCCCACAAACGCGATGACCCCGTGAAAGGCCGTGACCAGAGCAGCCACCAGGGAAGTCGCTATCATTCCCTGCATCCGTATTTTATCCACATTCACACCCAGCCCCCGCGCGCATTCCTCCCCGGAGGCCAGCGCGTTGAGATCCCAGCGCCGGAAAAGAAAAAACAGGGAAACAAGAGATACAGATACCGTCAGCAGGCCGATTTCCCGCCAGCCCGAACGGGCCACATCCCCGAAGGTCCAGAATACCACCAGGGCCAGCTGGGTTTCGGAAGCCAGGTACTGTATCAGGGTGGTGGCCGAAGCAAAAAGGGAGGAAAGCGCGACACCTGCCAGAATAACGGCTTCCGGAGAAAGCCGTTTCAGACGGGCCAGCAGCAGGATAATGGCGGTCGCGGCCATGGCCCCGGCAAATGCAAAAGCCGTGACCGAAAGCACCTGCCCCCCGAAGATGACAATGGACAGAGCCGCTCCGAAAGCGGCTCCCTGGCTGATGCCCAGAGTGGAGGGAGAACCCAGGGGATTTTTCAAAAGGGACTGTATGCTCAGTCCGGAAAGGGAAAGCCCCCATCCGGCCACCAGGGCGGCAACTATCCGGGGCAGGCGGATATTCAGCACCACAATATCGGAAGGCTGCCCGCTTCCCCCGAACAGGGCCCGCAGCACCTGAAGGGGTGTAATTTCGTATGTCCCCTGGCTAACTGCCCAGATGCCCAGACCTGCTGTCGAAAGGAGAAGAAGAAGAAAAAGATTCCGTTTTTTCCGCACTTCGTCCAGAAAGGCCGAGGTCAGGGGGCGGATTGATATATCCGAAGATAGCGGAGCAGGGAGCGAATTATTTGAAACATTGAAAAAATTCATCAGAACTCCTTCCTGAATAAATTTTGAGATAATCCCTTTCACAGGATTCCGATCTGTGTTCCGTCTGCGGTTTCAGCATTCTCCCCGGCTCTGTCGGGGGACAGCAGGAAGCGGATATGTGAAATGAATTTCTGCAGGTCTGCAAAACAAAAAAAGCCGCGAAGATTTATTTCTTCCCGTATTCATGGAAAGAAAATCAGCCTTCGTGGCCTTTTTAATACAATTTCCGGCAGATGCCGGAATCCGTTTTTTTTGCTTATCTGTCTGTTCGGGTTGACACAGACGGCTTCTGCCGCCTATTTAAAGATAAATATCCTACATGAAACGATTTTCAAAGTCAAGATTTAATTTTTTTCCGCTTCATCATGGGGCGGAACGGTGAACAGTTGTCAGTTATCAGTTATCAGTCAATGTCATTGACTTAAGGGACCCGGCAAAAAATAAATCCTCTGAAATTATCTGACAGGTTTGTTTATTCTCTGTCAGTATACCGAAAAGTTTTCCCCGGATACGGCCTTACGGCTGTCCCGGAGTGCAGAAACTGTATTTCTGCAGGGCCCCGGCTTATGCAAAAATGCAATTTTTGCACTCCTCCGGAAACTTTCCGATCTGCTGTCTGCTGCTGAGATGAACCGGGGGAATTATTTTTTTCTGAGTCCCTAAGACTCCCCTCCCACCGGGGGGCGGGGAATATTCTGCTTACGTCAATGACATTGAGTTGCCAGTGGAAGAAAGAAATTTGCATCATTTCATTGCGGCAGACCGCAGTTACAGCTCAAAGCGGATTCCCTGGGCCAGGGGAAGTTCTTCAGACCAGTTGATGGTGCATGTCTGTCTTCGCATATAGGCTTTCCATGCATCGGAACCGGATTCCCTGCCGCCCCCGGTTTCTTTTTCTCCGCCGAAGGCCCCGCCGATTTCCGCACCCGATGTGCCGATATTGACATTGGCGATGCCGCAGTCACTGCCTTTATAACTGAGAAAATATTCGGCTTCCCGGATACTGTCCGTAAAGATGGCCGAAGACAGTCCCTGGGGGACATCATTATGATAGTGAATCGCCTCGCTGATTTCTTTGTAGGGGATAATGTAGAGAATAGGGGCAAAGGTCTCTTCCCGCACAAGGGGCATATCGGCTCTGGCCTCACAGATGCAGGGGCTTACATAGGTTCCGCTGTCATAGATTCCGCCGGAAAGCACTTCTCCGCCGTAAAGAATTTTCCCGCCCTGCTTTTCCACTTCTTTCAGTGCCGCCTGCATGGCCGACACCGCTTCTTTGTCAATGAGCGGCCCCATCAGCACGCCCTCTTTCAGGGGATTGCCCACTTTGACCTGACCGTAGGCCCGGATGAGTCCCTGCAGAAGTTTCTCCTGCACGGATTCCTGTACAATAATGCGCCGGGTGGTGGTGCATCGCTGCCCTGCCGTGCCGACTGCCCCGAAAAGGATGGCCCGGACGCTCATATCCATGTCCGCTTTTTCTGTTACAATTATACCGTTGTTGCCCCCCAGCTCCAGAATGCTTTTCCCCAGCCGGCCGGCCACGGTTTTGGCAATATGGCGTCCCATAGGCACACTGCCGGTGGCTGAAATCAGGGGAACGCGGGTATCCTGAATCAGATTCTCCCCCACTTCTTCCCGTGAACCGATGAGCAGATTCAGGATGCCTTCGGGAAGATTGTTTTTTATCATGACATCCCGCATGATTTTCATGGTGGCAATTGCAGTAAGGGGCGCCTTGGAAGAGGGTTTCCAGATAACGGTATTTCCGGCAATGAGGCAGAGCATGGCATTCCATGACCATACGGCCACCGGAAAGTTAAAGGCCGTAATTACACCGGTCGGGCCTAAAGGATGCCACTGTTCATACATGCGGTGATCCGGCCGTTCGCTGTGCATGGACAGGCCGTAGAGCATTCTGGACTGTCCCACGGCAAAATCCGCAATGTCGATCATTTCCTGCACTTCCCCTTCCCCTTCTGCCCGGATTTTTCCTACTTCCAGTGTTACCAAAGCACCGAGGGCCGCTTTTTTGTCCCGGAGGGCATTGCCGATCTGCCGGACGATTTCCCCCCGCTGCGGGGCAGGAATTTTGCGCCATTCCTGAAAGGCCTCCCCGGCAGTCTGTAAAACTTTTTCATATTCGCCCCGGCCCGCACAATGCACTTTCCCGATAACGTTTCCGTCAATGGGCGAAATGCTTTCCATTATGTTCCCGCTGCATTCCAGGGCAGAACCGCTTCGTGCCCCGGCTTCGATTTCTTTGAGTCCGAGTTCCTTTAGAATACTTTTTTTCATTTTTCCTCCTGCAAACTTTGTCATGGTTGATATTTCCGGCGGACAAGGGGTTTTTCTGTATTTTACATCAGAAATGCAGGTGATTATCGCTGCAAGCGGACAGATTTGATTCAGCGCCGGTCTTGCGGATTTACCCGCTTTTAATGATAAAAGGCAAAACAATCAATGCGATACTGATGATTGACAGAAAAAGGAGATTGGAAATCAGATACGGCAGTCCGCATAATCCCAGGCCCGAAAGAAGGGCTGTATAATTCTGCTGTTTTTTTCCGTACACCATATATGCCATGCCCACGGAACCGAAAAGCACACCGGCAAACAGGCTGCCTGGATCCATTTTATCCTCCTTTTCCAAGCGGTTTATTAAGATAACTCAAGTTGCCGTCTATAAACCCAACCTGCTGATTTTTCGTTCCGGTAACTTCTGAGTATCCTGCAACTGCCTGATTTTTGGTTACTGTCCCGATAGGTGGCAACTTGGGTTAAGATATGAATAGTACCATAGCGCAAACAAAGCCCGCAAGCAA
Organism: Desulfobacteraceae bacterium; assembly: GCA_011390755.1. Taxonomy (GTDB): domain Bacteria; phylum Desulfobacterota; class Desulfobacteria; order Desulfobacterales; family Desulfococcaceae; genus JAABRU01. The sequence continues at coordinate 40,939 of JAABRU010000036.1, forward strand.
AAGAAAAATCCATTCCTCTTTGCCGGCTTTGTATTCCGGAGGGGTACGGTTTTCCGAATAGCAGCGGGCCTCCATTGCAGTGACAAGACCATCGGCTTCTTCAAATATTCTTCGTAAAAAGGGGATGGAAAACTTCATCAGGCGGTAAACAGGATTTTTCCGCTGTTCAATGCCCCTTGCCCGCTGGGCTTCTGCGGTTTCCTTTGCCTGGTTAAGAATCAGGGGAATAAAACGGATGAGCAGACTCAGCATAATCCCCACCCTTTTTTCCGGGATCAGTGGGACGGGTCTGAGCATATATTCCGCTGCCCCCCGGATTTCCGAAGGCCGGCTCGTGCTGATAAAACAGAGTCCCAGCAGCACGACGGCAAACAGTCGCCAGCAGACCAGGCATCCTTCCAGAATTCCCTGGCGGCTGAGGCTTATCTGCCAGTACTGGAAAATTTTTTCACCCGGAACTGTAAGGGCACGGGCCGCAAAAACAAAAAACAGAAGCAGCAGAAAATAGCGCATTTCTTTTATAAGGGAAATAAGGGAAATGCGGATACGGAGGATACAGAAAAGGAAAAGTGCGGTAAAAAAGACAAGTCCCCGGAATTCTGCCCGGAGTATACTCAGGCTGAGCAGCAGGAGAAAAAGCAGTTTGAAACGGGCATCCAGACGGTGGAGAAAAGACAGACCGGGCCGGAATCCGAATTCACTCAGTTCAGCCATGAGCTCAGTTCCATTCCCTGACGGGAGGCAAAAGGTTCCCGCACACCAAAGGCATCCGAGCCTTTTACGCATTCTTCGGGCAGTCCGTCCCGGACAATTTTCCCCTGCTGCATAATGATCAGACGATCCGCGTGGGCCAAAACCTTTTCCAGATCATGGGTGGTGAGCAAAATGGTGTGCCCCCTGCGGTGCAGTCTGCGTATTTCTTCCAGCAGGCTGCACACCCCCGGATAATCCAGATTGGAAAAGGGTTCGTCAAAGATGAAGATTTCCGATTGCATGGCCAGTATCCCCGCAATGGCCACCCGGCGTTTTTCCCCGCCGGAAAGCAGGTGGGGTCTCCGATCCCCAAAACTGCTCAGACCGACAGATTCCAGCGCGCTTTCCACCCTGCACCGGACTTCCGCGCGTTCCAGGCAGAGATTTTCCGGGCCGAATGCCACATCATCATATACGGTTTCCCCCACAATCTGGCTGTCCGCATCCTGAAATACCATGCCGACCATCTGCCGGGCACGCCGCGGATCGGATGTGACAGAAATACCGTCCACCATCACACTGCCCTCACAGGGCATCAGCAGCCCGTTGAGATGGCGCAGAAAAGTGGTTTTACCGCATCCGTTGGCCCCGGCGATAATCACAAATTCACCTTTGCGGATGGAAATACTGATGCCGTCTATGCCGTATGTGCCGTCGGAAAAACGGTGACGGAGATTTTCTGTTCGGATGATTTCCATTTGCGTGTGTATAATTTATTGTCAATAAGGCAGAGCCTCAATGGCATTAAGTTAAGAAATCAAAATCAACAGATTGTCTGTGTGCAATCTGCAAGGCCAGAGATGTTCCGCCAGCCAGATAAAATGGGATTATCCATGCCTGCTCTGAGAGAATATCAAATAGGATTTTCTGTTGTTCCGGTAAAATTTCAGTATGCAGGTTCATTGTCATACAGCATGATTTCCCAGTAATTTCTTGTTTTATTGTCAAGATTCCTGCTTTTTTCGACTACCTGTTTCAGAAAAGCTTTGTCTGTTCTGTCAATCAGCCATTTCAGGGAAGTCGTGTCTCCGAAATTCAGTATCCTTTCAGTTATAAAAAAGGCGTATTGGTCCATGTTCAACTCTTTGAAATCACAGTCCCAGAAATATTTTTTCAGCATTTCAGGTAATGTTTCGTTCATAATTAAATACTTCCTTGCTATGATGTTATTATCAGCCGATATTTTTAGCAAATCCGGGAATAAGTTCAGAATTATCTGTTTCAGAACCTTTGGTATAAAATTTAATATTTCCGCTTTCATCACAGACCCATACTTCTGATGCGCCTTTTGCAAAATAGAAATCCGATTTTTCTTCCAGTTCCTTATATGTGTTTGAAGATGATTTGATTTCGATGACCAGTTCCGGACACTGGGTGTAGGGTGTTTCATAACCATGTTTTTTAATAAAAGCATCTGAAGTCCATGCCACATCCGCCACTTTGGTTCCTTTTCTTGTCTGTACAGAACATTCTGATATAATATCACCATCTTTTTTCATTTTTGCTATCAGCCGAATCAGTCTGGCCTGATATAAGCCGTGTTTATTGCCTGCCGGGCTCATGACAATATTTCCCCATTCATTCTGTTCGATTTTATAAGGTAAGTCCCGGAGATGCTGATCTTCGCAGATTTCAGACCATTCCATTTTTTACCTCCTTGCATATTATGTTTTGTTTATTGTGCTAAATGCCTACAAAGTTCTCTGCTTCTTTATTATCATAATTCCGGATATATCTGATTATCTTGCGGCAATCTCGGCTTCAAGCAAATCAATCAATTCCATGATGCTTAAAACTGTTCCGGGTATTACATTTGTTTCACTTTCGGCATGAATATGATGCGGGAAGTTATCCGGATCAGGAAAATGTTCGGCATTGTCCCACCGTCTTATCAGTTTCTGTTTTGATTTATCCATCCATTGGTAACGGTATTCTTTTGCAGAACACCTGTCCGGTTCAAGAATAAGAAACTGTTTTAAAAATCCGGAAACCGGATTTTTGGAGTGCAAAAATAAGCGGAGCGTTTTTTGCCGTTCTGCGAAAAACCGGCCTCCGGCCTTTATTTTCGCACTCCTTTTTTTCCGAATTCAGAATCGCAGATATTTTTAAAACAGCTTCTAAAATATTCTGAGACCTCAAGAAAATCATCATTTGCAAGGCATAGACGGGCACGAAAATAACCTCTTTCCGGCAGGGTGCGTTCGGCAACTATTGTCATTGATTTAACGGCCCATGGCATTATAAGTTTTGTCCTGATGTTTTCAAAATGGTCTTTCACGGTTTTCATAAAGTCTCGCATTTCAGTCCGGAAAGCCGCCTGCATACAGACCTGTACATATCATAGGTTGCGCTCCATTCAAAAAAATCCGCATCATCTCCAAGTTCCCCTTTGTGAAAACGATGAAAAAAATCATCTGACGACATTTGATGCTGTTTTTCAAACGATTGCAGCAGAGTTTTTAATTCCGTGTATTCACGTTGAGCATTATCCCGTTCTGATGCGATAAGTTTGTCCAATATACGATTTGCCATATCAGACTGATAGCCTTGCTGGTAAATTGCTTCAAGAATGTGAAGCTTTTCCAATGTGTTTGTCTGTATAGCCATCTTAAAGCTCCTCCTTAACTGACAGCATTCAATATTTCACATCTTTTTCAGATATACTTTAATTCAAAAACCGCTTTGCCGCCACTATTGATAATAAATGATTCACCGGTTTTGGCAGGCCTGAGATATTCAGGGAAAGCCTGTTCCGGACAGATATATCTCATAAAATTCTTTTAAACACGCAAATTCAGTAGATCGAAAAGTTTCCGGAGGAGTGCAAAAATTGTATTTCTGCACCGCTGAACATGGGTAAAACGGAGCGTTTTCTGCCGGGCATTCATGCAAAAATACAATTTTTGCACTCCGGGAACCGTTCTGAAACCGGTCGGCGGAAAACTTTTCGATCTACTGAAATTTTATGAGACGTGGCTAAGTATAAGGTTAATGGGAAAGCATCAGACAGCACAGGTTCAGAAATAAATAAACTGCGGATGAACCGGCTGGGGCTGCGTTCTGTAAATCACCCTGCCGTTTCCGGCCGCGGGGCGGAAAATTTTCCGGAAATAATGGGCCGCAGGGTTTTGACTATGGGCACAGCCGCGGCAATTTTAATAAGATCGCCCGGCAGAAAGGGCAGCATCCCGACTGTAACAGTTTTGCTCCAGCTCATGCCACTTATGAATTTCAGCCAGGAAACACCGAAAGCGTAAACCAGCAGGGAACCGCAGATCATGGCGAAAATATCCCATAAGACTTTGCCCCGGCTTCTTTCACTGATGCTTCCGACAAGAAAAACCGCGGGCAGGTAACTGAGCAGATAGCCGCCGGTAGGCCCGATAATGCGGCCCATGCCACCGGCCCCCCCTGCAAATACGGGCAGCCCGATGGCCCCGGCCAGCAGATATATGGCAACAGCGGCGAGTCCCCAGCGGCTTCCCAGCAGCAGACCTGCCAGAAGAACAAAAAGATTCTGAAGAACAATGGGAACCGGGCCGATGGGAATGGCCAGATAGGCTCCGGCGGAAATGAGAGCGGCAAAAAGGGAAGCATACACCGTCATCTGAAGATTCTGTTTCTGATTTTCGTTTTGCATCTGCTGGTAATCCTCCTGATAATTTTTTGTTTATTTCACGGCAGAAATATGCCCTGGTCTGGAAGCAGGAATGCCGTACAGCATCCCGTCCACACTGATATCCTCATCAATATCAGGCCAGTGTATTCCATAGCCGTCTCCGATGATTTCATAGTTTTCCCGCTGCCTGCGATTTGCACGGGCAAGACACTATGACCATACCAGCGGAACAGAGATTGTCCGTCCGTCTGCAAGATATGCAATAATTTCCTCATTTGTAACCCGTATGTCCTTCAATCCGGGTTCAATCATGCTGACCGCAGTGTTCATGCCATGCCTCCTGAATTATTTTTTTATGGGTTCTGATGATTTTAAAAATCTGATTCAAGTCTTTTGAAGAAAATCCGTAATTTTTCGACATGGATATTCAGCAGATCGAAAAGTTTCCGGAGGAGTGCAAAAATTGTATTTTTGCATGGGGCAGCCGGGATCTGCTGCCGTGCAGCAATATAATTTTGCACTCCGGGACAACCGTAAAACCGTATCCGGGGCAAACTTTTCGATCTACTGATATTGGTTCAATCCAAAACCTGCATACCGATTTGTCTTTCTGAACATGCACATGCATCGGTTCATTGCAGTCAAAACTGCAGAAAAAAAGCGATAAGGGCTTTGAATATTTTTAATTGTCGGCATATCTTTCTTTCACTTATGAATTCTGATGAAAACAGTCCCCGTAAATCACTCTTTTCTGCATACCGTCCGCATTTTCCAGAATCAGGGAACCGTCCCTGTCCACATCCGCGGCCCGGCCTTCGCTGACATCCTGCGTTGTAACTATACGGACATCCCGGCCTATGGTGATGGTGTATTTTTTCCATTCTTCCACGATGCGGTCATAATCCAAAGTATCCATCCGCTTTTCAAATGCATCCAGAAAGGCCCTCAGCAGTTCTTTTTTGGACACTTCATGGCCGACAAGCTGTTTCAGGGATACGGCATTGGGTTCGGAAAGAGTGGGATCGTTATTCACATTGATTCCCATGCCGATACTGATAAAGGATACCATATCTGCCCCGGTTTCCATTTCCGAAAGCATCCCCATGATTTTTTTTTCATTGACCAGAATATCATTGGGCCATTTCACACCGGCATCAATGCCGAACATTTCCCGCAGTACCAGTGCCATAGTGAGGGAGGCCGCAAAATTTACCCTGGAAGCCAAAAGCGGAGGGATTTGGGGGCGGATAATCACAGTAAAATACAGACCGCCTTCATCGGAAAACCACTGTCTTTGCAGGCGTCCCCGCCCTCCGGTCTGACGACCGGCGATAACAGCAGTGAAACGGGGGCAGTTTTTCCGTCCCAGTTCCCTGGCCGCATCCATGGTGGACAACAGTTCCGGGTGGTAATGAATTCTGTTTTCCCGTTCAGGAAATTCCCAGGGATAGGGGATATCCGGGGAACTGTGCAGGGTATAACCGTTTCCCGCCGATCGGATGTCATAACCCAGTTCCTGAAGTTTTTGTATATGTTTCCATACGGTCACACGGGAGGTATTAAGTTCGGTACGCAGAATTTCCCCGGATACGGCTGCTGTGCTGTTTCCGAGTCTTTGCAGGATATGGGATTTCATCGTGGATATTTGTTTAATTATTTGTAAATTCAGATAGAAATATTTTCGTTAATACATATTCTAATACAGGTTAACGAAAAACAGATCGGATGTCAATCTTTATTGCTGTCTTTCAGAAAATAAATTTCATGAATGCCCCTGAACCTGTTGAAAGGGTAGCAGGAGGGGAAAATGCTTGACGGCAGAAAAAGAGATGCTGATAATTATGATTCAATCTGCAATATGACACATCCGTTGAGAACGGAGTGCGGAAATCATTTTTCACCCGCAGATCGAAGGAACCGGGGGCAAAAAAAATCGCTTCTGTCCACTTTCGCACTCCGCTTGTCTCTCCGAATAACATATTGAATATAATCAGCATAACCTGTCAAAACCCGTCAGAAAGGGGGAAGAATGAAACACAGCAATCAGCTGATCCATGAAAAAAGTCCGTATCTTCTGCAACATGCGGAAAATCCCGTGAACTGGTACCCCTGGTCCGAAGCTGCCTTTGCAAAGGCCAAAGAAGAAGATAAACCGGTTTTTCTTTCTGTGGGATATGCCACCTGCCACTGGTGTCATGTAATGGAAAGGGAATCTTTTGAAGACGGGGAAGCCGCTGCCCGCCTCAATGATACTTTTATCTGCATCAAGGTGGATCGGGAAGAAAGACCGGATATTGATACCGTTTACATGGCTGCATGTCAGATGCTTACCGGCCGCGGGGGCTGGCCTTTGACGGTCTTCATGACACCGGATAAAATTCCTTTTTTTGCAGCCACCTATATCCCCAAAACAGGCCCTCTGGGACAGGGCGGAATTATGGAACTTTGCCGGAATGTCAAAGACTTGTGGAAAAACAAACGGGAAAATCTGCTGCAATCGGCTGCTGAAATTCATTCCGGCCTGGGCAGGTCTTTTCTCTTTCCCCCTGCATCTGCGGATGAAATGAAACATTTGCCGCAGATGGCAGACAGGGCATATGCACAGCTGGAACAAAGTTTTGATGCAGAATACGGGGGATTTGATGCGGCTCCCAAGTTCCCGACACCCCACCGTTTCCTCTTTCTCCTGCGTTATTACCGCCGCAGCGGAAAAAAACATGCTCTGGATATGGTAAAAAGAAGCCTGAAAGCCATGCGCATGGGCGGGATATGGGATCATGCGGGATTCGGTTTTCACCGTTATTCCACTGACCGGCACTGGCTACTGCCCCATTTTGAAAAAATGTTATACGATCAGGCCATGCTGGCTTTGGCTTACCTGGAAACATGGGAAATAACGCGTGAAAATTTCTTTTCCCGGACCGCGGAAGAGATTTTCCATTATGTGCTCCGGGATATGACAGATCCGGAAGGGGGATTTTATACGGCAGAAGATGCGGACAGTGAAGGAGAGGAAGGTCGCTTTTACGTCTGGTCCCGGGCGGAATTCCGCAGGGTTTTGGAGGGGACAGAAGACAGGGAAATCTGGGAGAATCTGCTGAATATAAAAAGTGAAGGCAATTTCCATGATGAATCCACCCGGCAGAAATCCTCCGGCAACATCCCGCATCTGTCTTTTCCGGCAAAGGGGGAAAGTCCGGATTTTCCGGCAGATCTGTCAGAAAAGTGGGAGAGGGTCCGCCAAAAACTCTTTGCACACCGGAAACAGCGGATTCATCCCCTGAAAGATGATAAAATTCTCACAGACTGGAACGGTCTGATGATTGCGGCCCTGGCTTATGCGGGACGCATTCTGGGGAAAAAGGAGTATCTTGCAGCAGCGCAGAAGGCCTTTGCTTTTACAGAAAAAAATATGCTGCAAAAAGACGGGCGGCTTTTGCACCGTTTCCGGGACGGGGATGCCGCGATTGCAGCCCATGCGGATGATTATGCTTCTCTCATATGGGGACTGCTGGAACTCTGGGATGCAGAAAATAATCCTCTTTTTCTGGAAAAGGCCATGCGCTTTCAGCAGCAGATGAAAGATGATTTTTGGGATGAAGAAAAGGGCGGTTTTTATCTCACCGGAAAAGAGGAAAAGGATCTGCCGGTGCGCCCCAAAGAAATCTATGACGGCGCCCTGCCTTCGGCCAATTCGGTTTCCGTTTCCAACCTTTTCCGTCTGGCCCGGTTGAGCGGAGAAAAAAAATGGAAAGAAGACGCTAAAAAAACCGTCCTGGCCTTTGCCGGAACCGTCAAAAAACACCCCGCCGCATTTACCCATTTCCTTACCGGACTGGAAGATGCTTTGCCGGTTATATAGGTTTTTCTCCTTCCCCGGTTTTGTGTCAATGCCATTAGTGTTCCGTCAAGGTTTAAATGACGGGTTGAATTTTTTGCAGGGTGGGCACATGTTTTTCCGTGCCCACCTGAATCGGTGGGCAGCGCTGCGCTTTTGCC
>JAABRU010000037.1 GCA_011390755.1 Desulfobacteraceae bacterium
GATCTGTCTCTTTTTTTCATGACTTTCTCCATTTTTGAAATTAGTCAGATATATTCAGATTTAAGCAAATTTCATGCCATGAAAAACCAAAATCAGAGTATTATATGTTGGTTTGATAAATTATCATGAACAACATGCCTACACTTATGATTTATTCGGTTTTGAAAGAAGGGATGAATTTGAAATAGGGCCTTTGTATAAAGGTCAGGGATTAGAAGCCCGGAAATCTTATGTTAAAGGAATCTCCGATGTTTTGAATAATTGCAAAAAATTTTTGAGACAAGATTATGATGTCTTTTTGGTAGCCAATGACAAACATGGATTATACCCCATAATTGCTGAACTATCAAATATGAAAATTGTAAATGAATATAAAAGACCTGTTCTGAATCGGGTTGAGAAAGTCAGATCTGCTTATGCTGAAATAATATTTCATATGAAAGAAAAATAATAATGGCGTTATCGCGTAATCAGAAAGAAAAGATAAAGAGGCTTTTATCATCAAAAATAGAAGCTAAACTAAAGTCATATGGCAGGGAAACTACTTCAATGCCTTTTTTAGCAAGACTTATCCAAGATAATGAAAAAATTGCAGCCTACTCATTTATACATTCTATGGCAACGACACTTGGAATGAGTATTTATGAGGATGTCTCAGTGATAATCGCATCTGAGACAGCCGAAGACGCTTTTAGAAATTATGGAGTTGGAGGTGTCATTTCAAAGGATCAAAAAAAACAATATCGAATATTATCTCAAAATTGAGAAATGGAGACAGAACTGCCAAAATAGATGAAGAGATAAAGGAAGTCTTGGCAGTTTCTGCAAAAAACGGAGAATTTCAGAAATCCGGCAATATTGCTGATTTTTACATGAAAAGAGATGGAAAAGCGTATTTTTTTGAGATAAAAACAGTAAAACCGAATATTGATGTTTTTGAAAAGAGCAAAACTAAATTATTAGAATGGGTTGCCAGGAGAAGAAAGTTTGTGAATGTGTATCTGGCATTTCCATATAACCCATATCATCCTAAGTCGTATCATCGCTTTGCCGAAGTCGGAATGATGGATTCACCGAATGATTTTCTGGTCGGCGATGAATATTGGAATTTTATAGGCGGAGAAAACACTTTTTCTGAATTGTTAAAGACATTTGATGAAGTAGGCAACGTTTTTAAAGATCAATTGAATAAAAAATTCAGGCAGATAGCCAAAGAAAAACTGGATTCCTATTAAATTAAACACGTAACAGGGAGCTGCACTCGGACGCAAAAGGGTTCCGGCCGTTTTGCTCCCTCCGCCCTTTTGCACCGGTGAGATTGTCGCTACTAAAAATTTTCGGAAGATATATTTGACAGTCCGCTTATTATGTTAATACAGGATTTCGGCTTTCGCCGGAATGACGAAAAATTAGATATTCGTACTTTTTTCGAGTTCATTTGTATTGATATACAAAAATATTATTTTTAATCATTTCTCAGGAGAAGAAATATGCCGATTTATGAATTTAAATGCCTGGAATGTAATGAGTTTTTTGAAATCCTGGTCACCCGTTCGGATGAAGATGTGGAAATGGCCTGTCCCAAATGCCGTGCCGAAAATTTTGAACGGATTCTCAGTTCCACCAATTATGCCATGGGATGCGGGGGGGCTGCATCCGGTATCAAAACCCAGACAAGGGAATGCTCCGGAGGTTCCTGCTCGACCTATGAGGTTCCCGGGCATACCCGATAGGAACCGACTGCTATGAAACAGATTCATTTTCAGGAAAAAGAACAGTTTCAGCGGCTGTTCCGCCAGGAAAAGATAGACCGTTTTGAAGAACGGTTCTGCATACTGGAAATTTTTCTGAGCACCGAGCATCATGTTACGGAAGAAGAACTGCTGCAGCTCCTCAAAGACGCGGGCCATGAATTCAGTCCCGAATTTGTGGCAGAAACCCTGCTGCTGATGTGCAAATACGGTTTTGCCCGGAAAAATGAATTTGATGACGGGATTGTCCGCTATGAACACAGGCATCTGGGGCAGCATCATGACCACCTGATCTGCACCCGCTGCGGTAAAATCAGAGAATTTTTCAACAAGGAACTGGATGCCCGGCATATGCAGGTGGCCTCCGCATACGGTTTTCATATGCTGCAGCACGGTCTGAAAATTTACGGTATCTGCTCCGACTGTCTGAGCGATAATCATGCCCTGCTTCCCCTGGCTTTGGCAAAGCAGCGGGAGGTTCTCACCATCCGGGAAATTACCGGAGGGATGACTTCCCGTATGCGTCTGATGAGCATGGGGCTGCGGATTGGTGACCGCCTGGAAGTCATCACCAATACGGGAAACGGGCAGCTGGTTGTTGCCCTGGACTGCAAACGCTATGCTTTGGGACGGGGCCTGGCGGAAAAAATTCTGGTACGGCCCGAAAAACAGGCCGTGTCCTGCAAATACTGTCCACCGTCATAAACTGCGCTTTTGAAAGCAGGTGTTTTTCAGTTTCGGTCTTACCGGAACCGGTTTCATAAAACTCAGATGATGCCGGTGCTGAGTATCATTGAAAGGATTCATCGTCCGCCTGATGAAGACACTGATTCCGGGCCGGATTGCAGAATTCCCGGAATCATGTATAACCCAAGTTGCCACCTGTCGGGGCAGCAGACCAAAAATCAGGCAGTTACAGGATACTCAAAAGTTACCGGAACGAAAAATCAGCAGGTTACGTTTATCGGTGGCAACTTGACTCATATAAAAGACAGGCAGATAAAATTTTTCGGACAGAGCAGGACACCGCTGAAAAACAGGCATCCGGGGGGAAATGATGGAAGCTGTGTACACAGACACATGGAAAAACGGTCTGCTGGAAAAAAAGATCCGGCAGGCAAAAACAATGCTGTCTTCCTGCACACTCTGTCCCCGAAAATGCGGTGTGAACCGCATGGAAGGGGAATACGGTGTCTGCAGAACCGGGGAAAAAGCATGGGTATCAGACTATGGCCCCCATTTCGGGGAAGAGGCACCCCTGACCGGTTCCCGGGGTTCCGGTACGGTTTTTTTTACCCACTGCAATCTGCTCTGCCTTTTCTGCCAGAATTTTGACATCAGTCATCAAGGCGCGGGACGGGCACTGGGGGCCGGGGAACTGGCCGGAATGATGCTGCATCTGCAAAAACAGGGCTGCCACAATATCAACCTTGTCAGCCCGTCCCATGTGGTGCCCCAGATACTGGAAGCCCTTCTGATTGCGGCGGAATCAGGGCTGCATCTGCCCATTGTCTACAATACCGGGGGCTATGACAGGGTCAGCACCCTCAGACTTCTGGAAGGAATTGTGGATATTTATATGCCGGATTTCAAGTTTACGGACCCGGAAATCGCCCGTCTGGCCTGCGACGCGCGGGATTATCCCGCAACGGCCCGCCAGGCTGTCAAAGAGATGCACCGGCAGGTGGGCGATCTTTATATTAATGAAGAGGGACTGGCAAAAAGGGGGGTACTGCTCCGCCATCTTATACTTCCCCGCGTTATGGCCGGAACCCGTGAAATTATGCGTTTTATTGCGCAGGAAATTTCGGCGGATACCTATGTTAACCTCATGACCCAGTACCGCCCCTGCGGCAGAGCCGGAGAAATTCCGGGCTTTGGTGAATATCCGGACCGGAATGATTTTGCAGCAGCTTTTCAGGCCGCCGCAGAAGAAGGCATTCACCGGATCCACGGGCCGCGGCGTGTTTTTGTGCTGACATGAGCCGGGGAAGCATCTATGCTGTCGGGGATATCCACGGCTGCTATGAAAAACTGCGCAGACTGATGGAGAAAGTGTGGAAACAGTTTGAGCCGGACTATGACACCTTGATTTTTTTGGGGGATTATATTGATCGGGGGCCGGATTCCTTTTCCGTGGTCAAATATCTGACGAATCTGAAAAAACAGTTTCCCGGAATCATATTTCTCAAAGGAAACCATGAAGAAATGTTCGGTCAGTACCTGCTGGGACTGGAACGGCATGCCTATATGGTAAACGGGGGGCAGCATACCCTGGAAAGTTATTTTCGCCATAATCCCGGCGGGGAAGTGCAGACAATTCCCCCGGAACATCTGCATTTTTATTCCTCTTTGTCCCTGTATTATGAATCCGAAGATTATATTTTTGTCCATGCCGGTCTGAAAGACAGAATCCCCCTGGAAAAACAGAAATCCGAAGATTTGCTTTGGATACGCAAACGCTTTATCCGTTCTGATTTTGATTATGGAAAAAAAGTGGTCTTCGGGCATACACCTTTTTCGGAACCTCTGGTACAGCCGAATAAAATCGGCATTGATACCGGAGCCGTGTACGGTAACCGGCTGACCTGCGTAAAACTGCCGGAAACGGAATTTATCCAGTCGTAAAAGGAATTGAATATACAGCTTTTCAAACGGGAAAGTTATTTCGTACCGGTTCCTACGTTACGGAAGGACAGCTTTCTGAAACGCTGTCCCGGAGGGACAGAAAGACGGTAGTGGGACAAATCTGCTGATGACGGTCTCCCCTCCCCTGAGGGACAATGCTGCTGCCTTAAGAAAAAACTCCCTCCCCTAACCCCTCCCACCGGGGGAGGGGGTTTTTTTGCTTACGTCAATGACATTGAGAATAAGGATGTGGAAATGAAAATAAAAATTTTGGGATGTGCATTGCTGATGATATGCCTTTTCACGCAGGGGGTTTTTGCAGAACGCCTGACAATCAGTGTGCCTCTGGCCAATGTCCGCTCCGGGCCGGGGACGGATTATAAGGTTTTGTGGAAACTGGAAAAATATCATCCTGTGCAGGTGCTGAAAACAGAAGGGGCATGGTATTATTTTCAGGATTATGAAGGTGATAAGGCCTGGATTCATAAAAGCGTTGTTGCCAATGAACCGGCAGTGATTGCAGGCAAAGGCAAATGCAATGTCCGTTCCGGACCCGGAACGGAACATCCTATTGTTTTTACTGTTGAAAAAGGAGTCCCCTTTAAAGTGTTGGAAAAAAAGGGGGACTGGATACATATCCGGCATTCGGACGGCGATGAGGGCTGGATTCACAAAATGCTGGTATGGTAATAAAATCCTCATTCCGGATTTTCGGCAGAGGTGCAGGTCCCCGGGTCTCTGCGGTGTCACCGTGCTGAAGAAAAGAGATTCGGGGGTTCAGGCAGCCCGGGGTGCAATGGCATTCATAAAGGATTTGTCCGGAGTGCCAAAATGAAGTGAAACGGAATTTTGGCTGTATTTCCCCTGTCATTACCGGGTAGCGGGTCAAATGGACTGATGAGTCAGAACCATAGTGTTTAAGATAATTGCCCCGGGCCGGATCGGGGTAAACGCAGTGAACCCCGGCATACGGAATCTGCCGGGGTTCGTTTTCACCCCAAACTGCAGATTTTCTTAAACAGATATGGCCGCAGGGGTGTATTGCATCCCCCTGCAGAGGAAAATCAGACTTTTCGGCCCGCCACCCCTTATTTTTAAGAAAGGATTATTTTGGGAATTAAAAAAAACAATGAAAGAACTTTGGTTGCCGGTATCGGGTCCGCACTGACGGATCTGCTGATTCATGAAGAAGATGCGTTTCTGGAAAAATGCGGTGCCGTAAAAGGCGGCATGGTATATACAGAGCCGGAACATCTTGGAAAAATGCTGACACTGACGGCAAATCCGCCTTCGGTCGTCCCCGGGGGATCCGCCTGCAATACCATTATCGGTGTGGGAAAACTCGGGGGCCCGGCCCGGTTTGTGGGAAAATGCGGAAAGGGGGAAATAGGGCAGTTATATGAGCAGGACCTCCGGCGCAACGGGGTGGAACCCCTGCTTTTCACATCTGCCACTCCCAGCGGCAGAGTACTGTCTGTTATTACACCGGATGCCCAGCGTTCTATGATGACTTATCTGGGAGCATCCGCGGAAACCCGGCCCGAAGAAATTACCCCCGGGTGTTTTGCCGATTCCGCCATTGTGCATGTGGAAGGCTATCTTCTGTTTAACCGGGAGCTGATACAGGCCGCCCTGGAATCGGCCCGGCAGGCCGGTGCGCTGATTTCCATAGACCTGGCCAGTTTTACCGTGGTGGAACAGGCAAAGGATTTTCTGGATGAGCTGGTGCGGGAATATGTGGATATTCTGATTGCCAATGAGGATGAGGCCGCGGCCTTTACCGGTTTTACCCGGCCCGATGATGCAATAAAGGCCCTTTCGGAAAAATCCCCTGTTTCTGTTCTGAAAGTGGGCCCCGAAGGCAGTTATGTATCGGAAGGGAAAGAGATTATAAAAATTGCGGCAAAGATCGGAGAACCCATTGTTGACACCACCGGGGCAGGCGATCTGTGGGCTTCGGGTTTTCTCTACGGACTGGCCCATGATTTTTCCCTGGAAAAAGCCGCCATGCTGGGTTCCCTGTGCGGTTATGAAGTCTGCAAAACCGACGGTGCCAGAATTCCGGAGGAAAAATGGGAAGGCATCCGCCGGTATTTTTCATAAGATGATTTCCTGAAAAAAATGTACCAAAGGACTGCCGAAGTCTTTCCGCCTGTGAGACGGTACATTCATATTCGGAAATCGCCTATGTTCATATTTGGAAATTGCCTAAGGGACCCGTAAGAAATAAATCCTCCGGAAATATCCTGCGGATAAACAGAAACTGTGCATTCCGTCCCCTAATCAGATGAAACGGGGGCGTTATTTTTTGCTGAGTGCCTAAAATGATTTTGAATCCTGAAAAGGAGATAAAATGGCTAAAAAAGTTACCAGAAAACAGTTATTAAAAGAACCGGATGAATTTCTCACTGTTTCCCAGAAGGCAATGGCCTTTGTGCTGACGCACAGAGTAAAATTCATCAGCGGACTGGGGGCACTGTTCTCCGTTCTCATTATTGCCTCCCTGGTGCAGTATTTTTCTGTGCAGAGTGAAAACAGGGCTTTTGCCCTGCTGAGTCAGGGAGTGGAAAAATATAATCAAATCCGGGAAGACAAAGACCCCAAAGCCGCATTTCAGGGTGTGGAGAAGGATTTTCAGCAGATTCTGGATCAGTATGCCGGGAAAAACGGGGGGAAGATGGCGGTCATTACCTTTGCCGGTATGGCCCATGATGCCGGAGAATATGATAAAGCCATATCCCTTTACAATACGGCCCTGGAAAATTTTCAGCAGAAACCTTCTGTGAGAAATCTGATTCTGAGCGGTCTGGCCCATGCCTGTGAAGGCAAAGAGGATTATGCCAATGCCATAAAATATTTTGAAAAAATAGCTTCGGGAGCGGATGCGCTGATGAAGGAGGAGGCGGTTTTTACCCTGGGGCTTCTTTATGAACGCATGGGGGAGAAGGAAAAAAGCCGGAAAGAATTTGAGAAATTTCTTAAAGATTATCCGGATTCCTCCTATGCGCAGATGGTGAAAGAGAAAACCGGGATAAGAGTGGAAAAAAGCTGATATCCGAGGCCCGGAACACCTGCATACAGACTTTCCGAAGTTTCGGAAATTTCGGAAAGTCTGTTCCGGCAGGACCGCAGGCCGTCCGTTTTTTGTTCATCCGGCCTGAGAGCCCTGCCTCTGTGCCCCCAGACTATTTCCCCGCTTCTTTATCCATTTTATATTTTTTGATCTTCTGATTCAGCCCGCTTTTGCCGATTCCCAGTATTTTGGCCGCGCGGGCCTGTACATTGTCCGACATTTTCAGGGCGCGGCGGATCATATCCTTTTCAACCTGCAGCAGGGTTTCCGAAAGACCCGCATCCGCAGGAATACTGTCTATCTGCAGTGTATTGCCAAGATGGGCTGTAAAATCTTTGGGCAGGTCCGAAACCCGGATGGTGTCACCCGGACAGAGAATCATCAGCCGTTCGATAATATTTTCCAGCTCCCGCACATTTCCGGGCCATCTGTATTCATAAAAAAGACGCTCGGCCTCCTGCTCAAAACCTTTGACGGGAATATCCGATTTTCTTTCCCCCGCGTATTTTTCCATAAAATGCCCGGCAAGCAGGCGGATATCCTCGGCCCTTTCCCGCAGGGGCGGCATGACAATATGCAGCACATTGAGGCGGTAATAGAGGTCTTCCCGGAAACGGTTTTTTTCCACTTCTTCTTTCAGGATTTTATTGGTGGCCGCCAGTATGCGGATATCCACCGAAACAGGCCGGGTTCCCCCCACCCGTTCAAAAACCCGTTCCTGTATTACCCGAAGCAGTTTCACCTGGAGATTGGGGGAGAGTTCCCCGATTTCATCCAGAAAAAGGGTGCCGCCGTCGGCCAGCTCAAAACGGCCCTTTTTCATGGATGCCGCCCCCGTAAACGCGCCCTTTTCATGACCGAACAGTTCACTTTCCAAAAGGGATTCGGAAAGTGCCGAGCAGTTGACTGCAATAAAGGGGGCATCGCGGCGGGAACTGTTATAATGAATGGACTTGGCCACCAGCTCCTTGCCGGTTCCGTTTTCCCCCTCAATGAGAACTGTGGCACCTGTTGGCGCAATTTTTTTTATTATTTCAAATATCTGCTGCATTTTTCTGCTTTTCCCGATAATATTGCCGAAACTGTAACGGGAGGCTATGCTGTTTCTGAGCTGCCGGTTTTCTTTGACCATGGCAAACATGTCCACGGCCTTTCTGGCATGAACCACCAGACTTTCATTTTCAAAAGGTTTCAGAATATAATTATACGCGCCTTTCTGCATGGCCTCAACCGCTTTTTCCACTGTGCCGTAAGCGGTCATCATAATCACCGGCAGATCCGGATCTTTTTCCCGGATATTTTCCAGCAGCTCAATACCGTCCATTCCCGGCATTTTCATATCCGTAAGTACCAGATCAATATCGGATGTATCGAATATTTTCAGGGCTTCCTGACCGCTGTTGGCTGTCAGGGTCCCGAATCCCTCTTCTTCCAGAATGGCGGCCAGTACCAGGGTATAATTTTTTTCATCATCCACAATCAGTATGTTTTCCATATCCTACTCCGCTGTGACCGGCAGTTCAATTATTATCTGTGCCCCGTAAATCGGGCGGTTTTCCATCCGGATATTTCCACTGTGGGCTTCAATAATATTTTTTACAATGCCCAGCCCCAGGCCGGTTCCGGTTTCTTTGGTTGTAAAAAAAGGATCCCAGATTTTATTCAGAATATCCTCCGGAATGCCCGGCCCTTTGTCTTTGAAGGCAATACAGAGTTTTTCCCTGTCCGCAGTCATATCAATATGAATTTCCCCGCCGCCCGGCATGGACTGCATGGCATTCATCAGAATATTCAGAAATACCTGGTATAACATGTCGGGATCTGCGGAAATTTCCGGCAGGGCCTCTTCCTGCTGTATTTTAACACTGTAACCGCCCTCTTCCATCTGCGGTCCCAGAAAACTGATGTTTTTTTCCAGTATGTCCCCGGCACGGCACAGGCTCCGGTTGGGCGGAACCGGTTTGGCATAGGCCAGAAAATCCGTGATGATATTGTTTAAACGGCTGGATTCCTCCACAACGACATCCGCAATGGAATTGGACTGACCGTTCTGCTGCATTTTTTTCTTGAGCAGTTCCGCGGAGCTGCGGATAATGCCCAGAGGATTCCGGATTTCATGGGAAATTCCCGCAACCATCTCGCCGAGGGCCGACAGACGTTCTGCCCGGTTCAGCTGCTCCCGCAGACGCATTCTTTCCACGGTACGCTGTTCAATAATCCCTTCTCCCCGTTTTACCACAAAAATCAGCACCCCCAGCAAAATCCCCATGACCATAGTGCTGGTAAGTATCACCCGCACCTGGTAGCGGAATATGCTCTGATAATCATCGGAAAGATCCTGCACAATTTCAACCACCCCCAGCACTTTCCCCGATATCCGGGTCAGGGGCTTGGCCTCCCGCAGGGGGGCAAAGGTGATGACTTTGATTTTTTTGGGAAAACCCAGCAGCTTTTCCCAGAAATTTCCTTCCTGCACCAGTTTGCTCACGGCATTGCCTTTTACCGCGTTCCGGTATTCATCCCCGCCCCTGTCTCTTTTCCCCACAAGCGCGGGATCAAAGCTGTAGGAAATGATATTGTCATTGACATCATAAAGATTTACCATATCTATCCGGAAGCTGTGCAGGGTGCTCCGGACAATTTTGTCCATGAGTTCAAACTGCCTTTTGTTCCGCAGCTGAATTTTCCCGAAAATATAATACACAGGTATCTGAAACTGTGTATAAATCTGATGATTGAGATTTTCCGTCAGCAAAAGCGCGTATTCCTCGCTTTGGTTGAACTGCAGGGTCCGTGCCCAGTGAATGTTCAGAAAACAAAGGATGATTGTTCCCAGAAAGATGACGGTCAGGCTTGAAAATGTAAAATATTTTACCAGACGGAAAGGTCTGATTTTATCATCCGGCGAAGAATGCATTGTCTGAACCTGTGAGATTTATTGTGTATCAGGAAAAAAATTTGCCGGAAAGCAGGAATTTCCTACCGGTAAATACACTGCCCCCCCATTGAATTATGCGCAGATATTGTTTACAGAACAATAAAATGACTGAATAAAAGCCGAAAACAGATTTATTTTCATTGACACTGCAACATGAATCCTGATAAATTATGTTTATAAAAAATATTCAGAAAATCCTCCGCCGGAAAGGCAGCGAAATTGATTCTGTCGGAATATACGGCCGGTTTCCGCATTCTTCGTCCGATTTTTGTCCCTTATTCATACCGGAGCGAAACAAAAAAGAGTATCCGGCACTTTTTTGTAACTCCGTATTTTTCAAAAACCGGCCGGAAAACAGTATAATAAAAGATATAAAAACCTTATTGCCTGAATCTCAGACATATCAATAAGCGGCAGCGGGTCAAAGGGGCTGATCATATCTGTGACTGCAGGGGCGTATGCGGCAGGCCCCTGCACAGGGAAATCAGCCTTTTCGGTCCGCCACCCAGTAATCTTAAAGTATAATGCATGTCTTTACAATAAAAAAAATCCGCAGAAAAGGGATTTTCAAAGCAGTTACCGGGCATAAACCGCTTTCTGTTTTCACCGGCCTGCAATTCCGGTTTTTTGTAAATATTCCGGTATAGGGGAGAGGCAAACAGCTTTTATGTTATTCGGAAAAAAAGTGCAGTCCGTCGGTCTGGATATTGGGTCCAGAAGCATTAAGGTGGCCGAGGCCGAGGAAAAGAAAAAAAGATGGGTGCTGAAAAAATTCGGCATGATTGACATCGAACCCGGGCTGATTGAAGACGGTTCCGTCCGGAATCCCGAAGGGGTTGCCGATGCCATCCGCCGATTATTCAAGGCAAACAGGATCAAAGAGACCAATACCGCCATTTCGGTGGGAGGTTATTCGGTCATTGTAAAAAACATCAGTATCCAGACCATGGATGAGGCACAGCTGCGGGAAACCATCCAGTTTGAGGCGGAACAGTATATCCCCTTTGATATTAAGGATGTTAATCTGGATTTTCAGATACTGGGAGAAAATGCCGACAATCCGAACCAGATGGATGTGGTGCTGGTGGCCGCCAAAAAAGAAATTGTGCAGGATTATGTGAGTCTGGTGCAGTCTGCCGGTCTGAATCCCTGTATTATGGATGTGGATGCCTTTGCCCTTCAGAATATTTATGAAGCCAATTATGAAACAGAGGGGGAAAATGTGGCGCTGATTGATATTGGGGCCAATAAAACCACCCTGAATATCCTGAAAGGCAGTTTTTCGGTTTTTATGCGGGATGTTTCACTGGGATGCCACCAGATCAGCTCCAAAATCGTCTCTTTGGCGGGCTGCAGCCTGGAAGAAGCCGAAGAACTGTATAATACGGAAAAAAGCGATAAAATATCTTCCAAAGAACTGGTGGAAATCGTTTCTTCTGTTGTCACCGACTGGTGCACCGAAATACGCAGGGCCCTGGATTTTTTTTATTCCACCTATCCGGACGATCAGATCCGGAAAATCATATTAAGCGGGGGCGGGGCAAATATCAAAAAATTCCGGCAGCTGCTGAGCGTGGAAACTTCCGCGGATGTGGATATCATCAATCCTTTTATCAATTTTGCGGTGGACAGCAGTTTTGACGAAAGTTATCTGGAAACCATTGCACCCCAGGCCGCCATTTCCATGGGACTTGCCATGAGAAGGGTAAATGACAAATGATACGGATCAATCTTTTACCTTATGCCAAAGCAAAGAAAAGAGAAAATGTAATACAGCAGGTGGCGGTATTTCTGCTGCTTGTACTGATTGCCGGTATTGCCCTGCTGTGGTACAATGCAAAACTGAATAAAGAGATTGCCGCGCTCAGCAGTCAGATCGAATATACCAAAAAAGAAGTGGCGCGGTATAAAAAAATTGCAGCCGAAGTGGAAGAACTGAAAAACAAACTGGTACTGCTCAGGCAGAAGCTGGAGGTGATTGCCCAGCTGGATGCCAACCGTGAAAGCGCCTATGTGCTGATGGACACCTTCTCCGAAGTCATCATTGACAAAAAAAAGAAAAGACGCCTGTGGTTTACCAAACTGGATGCCATTGAAAAAAAAATAAAGAAACCATCCGGAGGCAAAAAAGGCAAAAAAGGAAAGGCCGCGGAGGCCGAAGTGCCGGAAGTGCCGGAATCCAATATTGAAATCCGCATTGACGGCATTGCCATTGACAACAAAACCGTAGCGGATTTTATGACACGGCTGGAAGAATCCCCCCATTTTACCGAAGTACGTCTCATTACCCTGCGGAAAGAACGCTTCAACCAGGGCGGGGGAAAAAAAGCCATTGATCTGAAAGGTTTTCAGATTGCCTGCGTCAATCCGCCGATGAAAAACAATATGGGCGAAGAAAAATGAAAAAAGCCAAAAAAAGCAAAAAACTGCCGGTCAAATTTTCCTTTGACAAACTGGATCCTTTTTTTGAAAAAGTCAGCAAACTTTCAAAAAATCAGAGAATTCTGATCTGTGTGCTGGTGCTGGCGGCAATGATCGGCCCCTCGGTGTACTGGGTGTATATTCCCAAGCATGAAAATATCAAAACACTGACTGCCGAGTATAATAATCTGACGGACGAACTCAACAAAGTCAAGAAAATTGCAAGTCAGCTCAGCAAATACAAAGCCGAAATGAAGGAAGTGGAGGCAAAATTTGAAATTGCCAGTCGGGCGTTGCCGGAAAGCGAGGAAATTCCGGCCCTGCTGACCGACATCTCCCGCTCCGGTCAGGATTCCGGTCTGGAATTTCTGCTTTTCAAACCTGAAAGGGAAATTCCCAGCGGTTTTTATGCGGAAATTCCCGTATCCATACAGGTGCTCGGCAGATTCCATGAGCTGGTCGCTTTTTATGATAAAATTGCCCGTTTATCCAGGATTGTCAATGTGAAAGATGTGAAGATCAGCACAAGGAAGGATAAGGACAGCGGAGAAACCACCCTGGCTGTGAGTTGTTTCGCGGTTACTTATAAATTTCTGGAACAGACAGATTCGAAGAAAAAAACAAAATAGGGCGGATTATGAAAAAACATCCTATCATACCGGATTTCATCTTTACCTTGCTTCTCATTTATACAGCCGGAACATTACTGTGCGCCTGTCAGGAACAGACATCCGCGCCCCCACCTTCCGAAACCAAAAGCATCCGGAAAAAACTGTCTGTCAGGCCCAAACCCCCGGAAGGAGAAAAAGAAGGAGAAAAAGACGCAGAAAACATAAGCGTTGCCGCTTCGGGCACTTCTTCTGAAAAAAACGCAGCGCCGGAAAAGGGGGAGGGGGATAAACCCGGCACAGCAGAAAAAGAAGACAGCAGGGCATCCGGCAAACAGACGGACAAAGCGGATAAAAGCGCGCCGGAAACAAAATCCGGCATCAAAACCGCCAAAGCCCCGGATACGGAAAAAGCCGCGGAAAATGCCGCGGAAAAAACCCCGGACAGTGAAGGGGAGAAAGCCCTTCGCACTCCGGAAGAAAGCGCAGCAGATGCTTCTGCCGCTGAAGAAAATGAAAGCCTTGCGGCAATTTCCGATATTGCCGGACAGGATGAGGGGCAGCTTATGCTGACCGCCTATGATCCCAAAGGAAAAGCGGACCCTTTTGAGCCTTTGTTCAAAGAGGAGGCCAAAGAAAAGAAAAAAACGGAAGTTGCATCCGCGCAGGATTCATCCAAACCCAAAACCCCGCCCAGAAGACTTACACCTTTGGAAAAACTGGACCTGGATCAGTTAAAACTGGTGGGGATTATCCGCGCGGAAAGCGGAAACAAGGCTTTGGTGGAAGAGGCCTCCGGTAAGGGATATATTATTGTGAAAGGAACATATATCGGCATCCGTTCCGGTATTGTGGTGGAAATAAAACAGGATCGCATTGTTGTGGAAGAAAAGGAAGAGGATGTTTTGGGGAAAGTGATTGTCCGTAAACGAGAACTGAAGTTTAACAGGCCAGAGGAAGATTATTATGAAATGTAAATCCATATCCTCCCGGTTCGGAGAAGTTTCCATATCTGTTTTCATGCTGCTGATGCTGCTGTCTTTATGGAATCCGGAAGAATCTGCTTTTGCTGCACAGGAAAACAGCGGAAACCCTGCGGATTTTTACGAACGGATGATAGAAAATGTAATTGTGACGGATCATCCCGAATCTGTGGATGTGCTGATTCAGGGAAATCAGGTACTGACCTATACCTCGGTGCGGCAGGTGGCTCCCCTGGGTCTGATTCTGTATTTTTCCAAAACCGGCCTGAATACCACAGAGAATTTTTTCACCCCGCCCAATGCAGTGGTTTTATCCGTAAATGCCGCAGAGATTGTGGAAACATCCAAAGTGGAAATCTACCTGAAAAAAGAGGCCTTTTATGAAATCACCCGGGAAGGGGACAGTCTGCGGGTGACCTTCAGCAAACTGTCCGGCATGAACGCATCGGAGTCTTTTCAGAATGAAACGGCCCCGCCGCCCGTTTATCATGAGACAGCCCCGCCTGTTTATACTGCCCCGGAACCGGCAGATACAGGCATGACAGAGTCCTTTCCCAAACCCGCCGCCCTGTCTGCCCGCGATGCCTCCGGTCCCAATCATCTGGAGTCCGTATATGCGGCAAAATTCGGGAACAGTCTGAAAGTCTTTGTCGGGGCGGACGGAATGATCCGAAATTACCGCTCTTTTGTCATAGACAGTCCGGCCCGCATTGTTTTCGATATTTTCAATATCCGAAGTCCCTATTCGGGAGAAAAAGTCATTCCGGTAAACACCCCCTGGGTAAGTCAGATCCGCTATTATAATTATTCGGACAGAGTCCGGGTCATTCTGGAAACCCGGCCGGACTATCTGAATGCGTTTCGGGGAATCCCCGTTGAAAACGGCCTGCTGATACAGATGGGAGACGGTGTGGTGGCGGATCCGGGTACGGCGCGATCCGGAGATGGTGCAGAAACAGAAAGTTTTTCTGCTGTCTCCCCTTCCGGCAATATCCGTCTGCAGTCTGTTTATACAAGTCAGCTGGACAGGGGAATGCTGGTAACAGTGCGGGGAAACAGTCCTATTTCCGATTACAGGACATCGGTGACAGAGGATCCCCCCCGGATTATTGTGGATATGCCGGGTGTGGACAGCCCCTATGAGGGAGAAAATTTTTTCCCTGTGGACACCCGGTGGGTCAAAACGGTCCGGCACCGGAAAAATGCAGAGGGTGTGCAGCTGATTATTGAAACCCGTCCGGCCTATCTTAGGGCTTTTTCGGCCCGGCCCGATAAAAACGGTCTGGTGGTTCATATCGGGGAGGGAACCGCTGTTGCCGATACGGCTCCGGTATCCGCGTCTCTTCCCGCTGCGGACCGCGGCAGTCCCGCATCTGTGGAAACCATTGACTTTTTAAAAGAGGATGCCGGAAAATCTGTTCTGATCATCGGCACCGGCCGGCCTGTGCCGTATGAAATTGCAGAAAGCGGGGACAGAGGTCTGGAACTGAAACTGCTGCATACAAAACTTCCGGACCGCCATATCCGGCCCCTGATAACCGACCGCTTTGAAAGTGCGGTGGATGAGATTATGCCCCGCCGTAAATCCGGAAACACAGCGGTTTTTGAGATCCGTCTGCGGGAATCCGTGCCCTATTTTGCGGAACAGGACAGCGGTGTGCTGAAGGTCTATTTTGAAGCCTCTTCCATTTCTCCCAAACCCATGGAAGCTGTTCCTGTGATTACCGCGGCTGTTCCGGCGAATACCGCACCGCTCGCGGCTGCGGCAAATGATACGAATAATACAATGGCAGGCAGTACAGTTCCCCCTGCTGTTTCCCCGGGCCTGCCTGTGCCTTCCGCAGCCGTTCCCCCCCCTGTCACAGATACGGCGGACGATATGGGAAATCCTGCTCTGAATCCGGCCTTTTCCGTTGACGAGGTGCCCCAGTATACCGGGGAAAAGATTGCACTGGATTTTTATGAAACCGATATAAAAAATGTTTTCCGCATACTGCGGGAAATCAGCGGCAGAAATTTTGCCGTGGATAAGGATGTGACCGGCAAGGTGACCCTGACCCTGGCGGAACCGGTTCCCTGGGATCAGGTGCTGGATCTGGTGCTGAAAATGAACCAGCTGGGGAAATCTTCCGAAGGAAATATTATCCGCATAGCCACACGGAAAACCATGGAGGAGGAAGATAAACTCCGCGAGGAAAAACGGACCGCGGAGCTAACCCTGCGGGAACAGAAAAAACAGCTGGAACGCTTGCTGAGAGAATATATTCCCGTCAATTATTCCAAGGCCCAGACGGAAATCGCGCCCCATATTGAAAAACTGCTGACCAAAGATCGGGGCAGTGTGAGTGTGGATGCCCGCACCAATATGATTATTATGACCGATACCGCGGAAAAAATCCGGCAGGGAAAAGATCTGATCCGGAAACTGGATCGGGTAACGCCCCAGGTGATTATTGAAGCCCGAATTGTGGAAGCCACTCAGTCTTTTTCCCGTGTGCTGGGAACCCAGTGGGAAATGGCCATCGGTCTGCAGGATCCCGGCAATATGGTTTCAGATGTTCCTGCTGATGTCGGTGAATTTATTATGGACAGAGTCGGAGTCGGCCCCCAGCGGGGATACAATGAGCTGGGCGGCACCTACGGTTTTAATACGGCCATGAATTTCCCCGCTGCGGTCGGTGAAAACTACGGCAGTTTCGGATTCAGTTTTACCCGTGTGGCCGGCACCCCGCTGCTGCTCAATGCCAAACTCCAGGCCATGGAATCCCAGGGGGAAGGGAAGATTATCTCCGCCCCCAAAATTGTGACACTGGATAACAAAAAGGCTGTTATCCGCCAGGGGCTGAGCTATCCCTATCAGACAGTGGAGGACGGAGAGGTGAGTCTGCAGTTTAAGGATGTGGATCTGCTGCTGGAGGTGACTCCCCATGTGACTCCGGATAACCGGATAGCCATGACCATCAATATTACCAAAAACGATCTGGGGGCGGTGATTTCCGGAGAGCAGTCTTTTACCACCAAAGAGGCCCAGACAGAGCTGCTGGTCAATGACGGGGACACGGTGGTCATCGGCGGTATTATCAAAACAACAGAGCGGCAGAGTATAGCCGGTATTCCGGGTTTGTCCAGAATTCCCATTCTGGGCTGGTTTTTCAAAAAAGAGGATAAAACCCATGATAAGGAAGAGCTGCTGATTTTTATTACCCCCAGAATTGTGCAGCTGGAACAGCGGACGGCCCAGTTTTAAATCAGGGTTTTGTGAAAATTGTCAAAAGAAGACTTTATACCGATGGCGGTTTTATTCATGACAGGCATTTCCGGGGGAAAAATTGCGTCGTTATAAAGTCTTTTTTTTGGCATTTTTTTTGCACTGTTTTTTAGCAGTCCGTCAGAACCGGTATGATACATATGAAGGCAGCAGGGCAAACCGCTTGAATCCCCCCTCCCGCCGGGGGAGGGGAGTTTCAAATCAACCGGTTTGATCCACTGCCCATATGAAAATGGTATGGTTTATCTGTTTGGCATGAAATATTTTTTTGAGTGCCTGTAAAATTTTTTTCAGCCGGGGGGCGTTAGGCGGCTGGCCCTGACGCACCGGAATTTGGAGCTTACTGGCAGGGTGTGAGGCAGAGCCCCACCCGGTGCGTTCCCAGGCGGAGCCCGGGAACGGGTCAGGCTGCGGAGGAGTGCGAAAATTAAGGCCGAGGCCGGTTTTTCGCAGACACTTTCATATAAACGGGCATGAGCCGTGACTCACAGCGAAGTATGAAAATACACCGTAGAGACGCACGGTGTGCGTCTCTGCAGAAGACGCACACCGCAGAGACGCACGCCGTGCGTCTCTGCAGGGGACTTTCATATAAACGGTCATGACTGACGGTCACAACGAAGCATGAAAGCACCGTAGAGACGCACGCCGTGCGTCTCTACTACTTTCATATAAACCGCCATGACTGACGGTCACAACGAAACATGAAAGCTGCGGAGGAGTGCGAAAATTAAGACGGAGGCCGGTTTTTCGCAGACACTTTCATATAATAAACGGTCATGAGTTATGACTCACAGCGAAGCATGAAAGTTTCAACCCGTTCCCGGGCTCCGGCAGTGTGTGAGGCAGAGCCGCACCCAATGCATTCCCGGACAGAGCCCCCAATGCCACTAAGTTAAGGAAAGCCCCGAAGGGGCGGGTTGATACAGCCCGGGGCAAAGTCCCGGGAATACAGGACAAAAAACCATAAGCCCTGAAAGGGCGAATTATGTACCCGGATCATTTTTTAATGCGCCCTTTCAGGGCTTATATTAAATTTTATTCAATATTCCCAGGGCTTTGCCCTGGGCTATACCAATGCGCCCTTTCAGGGCTTTCAACTCGTTCCCAGGCAGAACCCCAATGCCATTAAGGTAAGAAATTTTTGGAGTGCCAAAATGAAGCAGGCAGGGTGCGTTAGGCGCTAACCGTAACGCACCGTAATATCTCCGGTTCGGTGTGTTACGTTTCGCTAACGCACCCTAGGGTAAAGGAATTTCATATAAAATATTTTCCGGACAGGAATTTTTTTTAATGGAGCAGAACCGCAGGGCTTAGGTCTGATTGGAGAATATTCAATAAAATTTAATCCGTGCGGTTCTCGCCGGTAATTATTTTGTTTTGTCAAATCTGAATTTATCATTTTTCCGCAGTAAGGGATGCCAGCGATGATGAGCGGTACATCTGCTTACTGCGGAGGTGAAAAACAAAATTGACAAAGCAGCAGGTTTTCAGATAATGTTTTTGAAAAGGCTGTTCCCCGATCTTATGGAGGGGCAGCGGATGT
This sequence comes from Desulfobacteraceae bacterium, assembly GCA_011390755.1. Classification (GTDB taxonomy): domain Bacteria; phylum Desulfobacterota; class Desulfobacteria; order Desulfobacterales; family Desulfococcaceae; genus JAABRU01. The sequence goes on from JAABRU010000037.1 coordinate 19,217, forward strand.
ATGATTCCGGAATGGTTATCCGAAAGATATTGCAATAATTGCCGGAGGGAATGGAAGAATTATTTAAAGAAAGGTGTTGCCATGAAAATGAGACAACTGAAAAATGCGGTTCTGTTTTTAATAGCTATCTGTTTACTGTTTAATATGAGCGGATGCGGTTCCAGCGGGGGAATGGATGAGGGCGGGGAGGGTGGTGCGCCTGCAAGTGCAGTTGCCCCCGAGGTTATTTTCTTAAGTGTCGGAAGTGCAAGTATTCCCGCCGACGGGGTGAGTTCCACAACAATCATCGCGGTGATGAGCGGAAATCAGGCACAGCCCGTATCCCAGGGAACCTCTGTTACTTTTACCACTACACTGGGGAAATTCCCCAACGGTCAGTCATCCTATACGGTGAAAACCCCGGATGAAAGCGGTTCGGTTGCCACTTCCATTATTGCCGGTACCACTGCCGGTACGGCGCAGATCCGCGGGCTGGCCGGGAATGTGTCCCAGGCCGCCACGCTGGAATTTACCGGGGATGTTACGGCCCCGCCCGCCTCTTCCGTTAGTCTTACGGCAACACCGGATAAAATTCCTTCGGACGGGGTGAGTTTTTCCAAAATTGAGGCCACGGTAAAAGACAGCAGTGAGACCAATGTTGCCGGTGCTTCCCTGATTTTTACCACGACCTACGGTACTTTTTTAAGCGGGGGGCAGACGGCAGCGGCTGTGACAGATGCCGAGGGAAAGGCTTCGGTTTCCCTGATTTCCGCCACTACAGATGCCATTGCCACGGTTGTCTGTACTTCCGGCGGGGTGGCCCAGGTGATTTCTGTGATTTTCGGGGAAGGGGCCACCAATCTGCCGGTGGCTTCCATTTCACTGACACCCAATCCGCAGAATATTAATCCGGACGGTTTCAGTTCCACTGTGCTGACGGCTGTTCTGGCAGACAGTGGCGGTACGCCCGTGCCGGACGGTACGCAGGTGCGGTTTACTTCCACTCTTGGCAAGTTCCCCAACGGGCTGCAGGAAATTTCGCTGAATACCACAGACGGAACAGCAGCCGTGGCCCTGATTTCCATTGCAGAGGAAGAAGGGGTGGCCAAAGTGACCGCCTCGGCAGGCGGCGTGTCCCAGTCTGCCAGTGTGTTTATCGGGGTGACGGAAGAGAATGCACCGCCCAGCAAAATTACCATCAGCGCGGGGAGTACTTCTCTGATTCCCAATGGGAAAATAACTACCAATACCAATATAGACATTAATGTTACGGATTCCAAAGGCAACGCGGTTGCAGACGGTACACCGATTACGGTAGCAATTGTGGAAGGAACCGGTTCTTTTCATGATAAAAGGATAGAGACTGTTGTTACCAGCGGTACGGTGAGCGGTACGGTCAAGGATTTGACCTATTACGTTTCTTCCACGCCCGGTACGGTGGTGATTAAGGCTTCCACGGCAAACGGTCTTTCTGCAACCACAGAGATATTTCTGACGGAAGGTCTGATTGTGCTGACGGCCAATCCGATTGAACTGACGGCCAACGGCAGTTCGGAAAGCATCATTACAGCACAGTTGCGGGATGCGGATTTTAATATTCTTCAGGATGATAATATTCAGATTAATTTTTCCACAGATTCGGGAACGTTTAAGTCAAACGGAGACAGGCAGGTGACCGGTTCTACCCAGGGCGGTGTCGCCAATGTGACCTATGTGGCTTCCCGGACAGCCGGTGCGGTGAAAATATCTGCATCCGCAACGGGTTACGGTTCGGCAGAAACATCGTTGACGCTGGTGGCGCAGGAGATTGCTTCACTGGAACTCAGCGAACCCGCAGCCATTCCGGCAGACGGTGTCAGTTCTACTACACTTACAGCTACTGCGAGTGACAGCGGCGGAAATGCGGTTGCCAAAGGTACCAAAATAGATTTTAAGATTGATCAGACCAATCTTGGAAAATTCCCCAACGGCAGCGGCACTTTTTCTGTGGAAACGCCGGATGACAGCGGTTCGGTTACGGTTTCCGTTATATCAGCCGGAAAAACAGCGGGTACTGCAACCATAACCGCAACAGCGGGAAGTATTACCCAAAGTACTACAATGGAATTTACTACTGAAGGTGCAGATCCCCAGCCGAGTATTGTACTGCAGGCAAGTCCTGCTGAAATCGAAGCAGACGGAAAATCAACTGTACAGATCACTGCAACGGTGAAACAGGCTTCCGGCGAAGCAGCTCCGAATACGGCAGTTACTTTTTCTACAAGTAAAGGTTCATTTCCGAATGGAACATCTTATACAACGGATGAATCCGGGGCAGTAAATTTGACCCTGCTTACTGAACCGGTTGCAGCAACCGAATCGGTAACGGTTACCTGCTCTGCTCTTGGTATTTCAAAAACAATCAAAGTTCTATTCAAATATATCTATGTTCCCGGTCCTCCCGATAAGGATAAAAGCAGTGTAATTGCCGAACCTGCCACCGTCGTAGCCGGTTCTGAAACAACCAGTACAATAACTGCCATTGTAAAAGACAGCAATGGAAATCCCATTGAGGACGGAACGACCGTTATTTTCAGTGCTGCAAGGGGCCGGGTAAATCCCTTCACGACTTCAACGCAGGATGGGGTGGCAACAACCAATTATACACCTCCAAGCTCTGAAGGTTCGGACGATATTACAGTGAAAATTATGAAAAGTGACGGCGGGCTGGTCACTATTGAGAAGGAAGGGCTGATAACGGTTATCGGAGCGGAGATTGTGGGAATCACCCTTTCCAGCAACCGGACAAGTATGCCCATCAGTATCGGGGATAGTGAATCGGAACTTATTATCAAAGCCACACCGACACTGCAGGGCGGGGGAGTTGTGCCGGAAGGAACGCCGGTGAAATTCACCATTATCCCTGAAAATAATGGCTTTTTCAGGGACGGAGAGGATGAAAAAACTGTTTTGGAGAATGTACCGACTTCCAACGGTGTCGCACGGGCAACACTGGTCAGCGGGCCTACACCGGGAACGGTTACTATCCGGGCAGAATCCGGGGATGCCATTGATGAAATGGAAATCACCTACACTCCGGGAAGTATCACAATGGCACTCAGCACCAATGCTATTCTGGGAACCGGAAAGGAAAGGGATATTACGGTTACAACGACGATTAAAGATGCAGAAGGCAATCCGGCTGCTGGTGAAACCGTAGTGTTTGAACTGGCGGATGTGACAATGGGAACCATAACACCGGATTCTACGGTAACGAATGCAAACGGTATTATTACCGCCAAATTCAAAGGGGCTGCCAAAGGCGGTACGGCTGTGATTATTGCAAAATGGATGAAAAACGGGAATCTTCTCATTGCGGAGGAAGCCGAGGTCACCATCCATAATCCCCCGGCATTTCTTTTGGTAAACAAGGTGGATCCGTCAATTATCAGCATCAAAGGTACCGGTGGGCAGTCCACCACTCAAATTGTCTTTGATGTTAAGGATATTGCCGGAAATTCTGTGGTGGACGGATACCGCATTGATTTTGATATTCTCAGCGGGCCGGATGGCGGAGAAGAGATTTCCCCCATAGTGGCTTACACATCCGGGGGACAGGTCAGCACCATCCTGCGCAGCGGCACCAAAGCCGGGCCGGTCAGTATTAAGGCCACCTATTTTTATGATACCAATGTCAGTACCAGTACCGGGCAGATTTCCATTGCAGGCGGTCAGCCCGTGGGTGAGGAATTCGGCGTTTCGGCTACCTTCCGCAATGTTTCCGGCCTTCGGAATTTCGGTTTGGAGAATGAGATTACAGCGGACGCGGCGGATTTTTACAGTAATGCCATACCCAATGACACATCTCTTTCTTTCAAAACCTATAACACAGGTGGAACCTTTGCCCCTCCCAGCGCTGCAACCACAGACGGGGCGGCAAAAAGCAATCTGGTGACAACACCCAGCCCGAACCCCATGCAGGGTTTTGTCTCGGTAACAGCCGAGGCTGTCAACGGCGGCAGGACCACCCATATTACTTCCCTTGCTGTTTTTTCCGAAACGCAGAACAATCAGATACTGTATGCGGGAACCGACGGCGGCGGTGTATATAAATCCACCGATTCCGGAACCAGTTGGCAGAACATCAGCCGTTCTACCGGCATTCAGGGCCAGAACTGGATTGATCCCTATATCAATGATATTGTTTTTGATCCGGATAACCCCAATACGGTTTATGCAGCCACCGGCTACCTGGGCGGAGGTAATATCTACCGCAGTTTTGACGGCGGAACCAACTGGAACAGCAACAATTCGGAAGAATGGAACGGTGTGCTGAAAAATATTACCATCCGGAGAATTAATAAGGATGATTTGTTTTTGGCAGATGTCTCAGGGGCTGCCCTTACAGTTGTTGCCGATGATGACGGCAGCAATGAAGACTGTTATTGTCAGGACAGCAGCGGCAGAAAAGATGATGACTGTATCTGCCAGGATGAGAACGGCATTCTGGAAGAGTGTGTAATAAGAAACTGTCACCGTTATGTATGGGTGGGAACCGACGGATCGGGGGCATTTTACTCGGATGACGGAAAGCATTTTAACCAGACAGAGGGCGGCGGACTTGGCCCCGGAACCTATGTAAATGATATTGTTAAAGTGGATGGCACACACAGATATGCTGCCAAACTCTATGCAGGAACAGCTACAGGCGTTTTTAAAGGAGAATATGAGACAGAGCGTGGTGAAAAGCTGAACATAGAATCATCTGAAAATGACCGGAAGACCGCATATCTGAAATGGCGGGAATTGAAGGATTTTACAGGGGATTATATCACCAAACTGGCATTATATCCCAAAGGAGGAAATACGCAGTCCAATGATGTGATATATGCAGGCACAGAAAAATCCGGTGTGTGGGTCAGCACAGACAGCGGAGCCAGTTGGACAGCCCATAACGGGGGATTGGGAAAAGGGCTGAGAGCCAGCACACCTGTGGTATATCGCTTTAATACGGGTGACAAAAGCGGGTTAGTGGATGACAGAATTAGCGTATATGCGGACTGCCAGACAGAAGAGTGGACGGTAAAATGCAAGGATGTGCAGAAAGATGCGCAGGATAATGTCACATCCCGTACATTTACCGTAAAAGGAAGCGTTTCCGGTTCCTTGACAGAGTATAATACAGCAGACGGCAGTTATCTGATTCCCAATGTGCTGGGATTTACCATAGATAACAGCGGATGTAATTTTGCTGTCAATGACTACTTTACTTTCAGCACTGTCAGAGATCCCGGAAGGCATATCATGGATATGCTGGTGGATAAGAAAAACAGTCTTTTGTATGCCATTACCTATTTTGACGGTACACTGGAACCCCATCCGGTCGGAAATGTTTATGTGCATGACCTGAATATTGACGGTTCCATGCCTTTGGGAGACTGGAGAGAAGCCAATAAGGGTCTGCCGCAGTTTGATCCGCCGGATGATATCACGCTATTTGCCCAGCATACCCTGGCTATGGATAACCCGGAGAATCCCAGAAAAATATTTGCGGGCGGAGAAGGCATCAATTTCTACAAGGCCGACAATACAGAAATCGCCTCCGGAAATCCCAATTGGCAGGTCAGCAAAAGCGGACTGACCAACCGCATCATGGCACGGATGCCGGTGCTCTTTTCCGGTACGGTTGAATTGAAGGTCATTGTTGTCCGGGATACTGATGCTGATGGAAAATTGGATTATGAAGATGAAAAAACCGGAAGTATTATCACTCTCTCAGATGTTTTGGTGGGTAAGGTAAAATATGATACTTTGCGGTCCTGGGTGGAGTCACAGGGTTATGCTTTTATCGTGTATGTGGAAGATGAAAACGGTAATCCTCCCATTGCAGAGTCAAATATTACGATTGAGTATTTAGATTGTGAAGTTGGCGGAGGGACTTATCTTAATGAAACATATGCTGATGTTTATATGCATGAAGGAACCTGGAGGGATATTTCAGATCTGACTACAAATGATCCCTATATTGCCCCTCCGAAAGCATTAATGGGAGGATGTGCTTTAGTAACCTTTACGTTTACTCCTGCATGTAATAATAATGCTGTTCCCGGTTGTTCCGGTAACGAAAGGTCTTTAACATATTGATTCCTCGTTCCCATGTGGGAACGCAGCCCCGGACGCTCCCGCGTCCCGGACTGACGAAAGTGCCGTAAGTCAGGCAGGGTTGGCAAAAGCGAAGCCTTGCCACCTCTGAGGATGGATAACAAGAAAGCATAAAACAAAAATCCGCCGGGGTAATTTCATCCCCCCGGCGGATTTTTTTTATTGATGTCTGTGTGTTACTTTGCTGAACTATGATTACACGATTCCTGTGATTATCATGATAACCGGCTTACAATATATAATAATCAATATTTTTTAATCATTATCCTCAAAAATTATCCCCAAGTCAACAGAAAGCCCTGTATTATCTTCCAAACGGCCCGCATGATGCAGGCGTATTCCCTCTTTTGTCAGCACGGAAACTGTGTGCGCCAGCGGCTGCACTATCCACACAGACCGGATACCGGACGGCAGATAGATATTCTGTGCTTTTTCAAACAATTCAATTGGTTTCTGAGTGGGAGAAAGAATCTCCACAGCCAGAAGCGGAAGTTCTGCCATTTTAATAATATCACCCTGAAGATAATCCACCTTTCTCCATGGATAAATAGAAATATCCGGAATATAATCGTTTTCATCAATCAGCAGAGTCAGCTCCGCAAATGCCCGGAATTTTCTGCTATTGTTTATTTCTGTTATCAGCATTCCGGATATTGCTGCATGGCTGTAACTTGGACTCACAGACACCTCCCCGATAATTCAGTAACTGATTTTATTTGGTATCATCCGGAATCTCTATCCCTCTCATTCGCAGCAGCAACTCCATCTGCCTGAGTTTCTCTTCGGCCTGCCTCCGCTTCTCTTCTTCCGGTACAGTTTTTTCCCTTCCCCGAATTTTCTTTATTGTAGCCTGAAACTTTTCCTTTTCCTTCAGAACAGATTCTTTTTCAGCCTGCAAATTCTTTTTTTCATCCGAATTTGCTCTCTTCATTTCCCGGTTAATCTTTTTTTCCTCCAGAGACAGTCTTTTTATGGCCTCTTCAAATTCATGCACCCATGTATTGCGTTCGACATGTGCATCCAGCTCATGCATGTACGCAAGATATTTCCTTTGAGTTTCTGAAAAAGGAGGTATTTCTTTATCCTCATCCGGCTCGCCTGTTCCTCCTTCGATACGCAAGCATGTATTTCGCTCTGAGAGTGCCTCCAGATGACTCATGTACGCAAAATACATCTTCTGAGCTTTTGAAAAAAAAGCTCCCTTATCAGTATCTGCCCATCCTGTACCGCTAAGCAACCAGCTCATATACAGATGTGTACATTCGTCGGCTATTGCCTCCTTCATATCCAGTTCTGTATTCCGACTGTCCGGCAATGATTTCATTTGGCCTCCTTATTTATTTCACTCCGTCATCCGAAATGTCGGTCATCTTCCCCTGTAGCAGTGCCTCCATCTGTCTGAGTTTCTCTTCAAGCAGTTTTTTCTCCTTTTCGACCTGTTTTTTCTCCTTTTCGATCTGTTTTTTCTCCTTTTCGACCTGTTTTTTCTCCTTTTCGGCCTGCCTTTTTTCCTTTTCGGCCTGCTTTCTTCTCTTTTCTTCCAGAGCCGCTTTTTTTTCCGCCTGTTTCTCTCTTTTTCTGGACTCCTCGGCATCACGCACCCATGTGTTCCGTTCATACATGGCTTCCAGGCTGCTCTGGTACAGGAGATAGTCTTTCTGATTTTCCGAAAAACCCTGCAATATATTCATAACCTTCCTCATCTCTTTGGTGTTCAGAATTTCCGGCAGATTATCCGTATCAATATTCTGTCCTTCCCTGAAAAGGTAAATCCACCGGTCCATTTCACTTCCTGCACTTTTTTCCTGTTTCCATTTTGGCAGTTGCAATACATGAATTTTCAGATGATCGCTCAGAATAATATTATGGCTTCTGTCATAAATCTCAAAAGGAGTATGACATGCCTCCGTGTCCGGAAACAGATTTCCGTCCACTATCCATACAGAGATTACCGGTTTTAACTCTGAATAGTTCTTACCTGCCTTTATCTGCGAATGGTATATGCTGCTCCAGGTGTACAGCATTCTGGATGTCAGTGTTGCATGGATGCTCAGTTGGATTTCAATCTGATATTTTCTTCCCTTCTCATCTGCGGCCTTCACATCCACAATACTCCCCTTGTCTCCAATGAACTCTCTTTCGTTATAAGGGTCCATAATGGAGACATCCCTGATCCGCAGTTCCGGTTCCAGCACTGCATTCAGAAAATGGATCAGCAGATTTTTATTTTCCTCGTTTCCCAGAATTCTCTTGAAAACGCAGTCCACTTTCGGATCAATTCCGTGTATCATAATAAACGGTTCTTTCGTCTGAAATATGTTTTATATCAATAATTATATATCTGTTCGGATAACAATGCAAGGGGCGATGGACGGGGCACGGAAGCCATAAAATCAAAATTGCACTGCTGACAAAATTAATTATTCAGGCTGTGTATGGGCGCGGGTATGCGTCCGCGGCGGCGGATAAAAAGATTTTGCCCCGTGCCGTTGTTTACCTGCATGATGACGGATTCTCCCAAAAGTCCGCCAAAAAATGCTTTATCCCCGGCTTTTTTCCCGGGTACGGGAATCAGTCGGGTGGCCGTGGTTTTTTTGTTTATCACACCAATGGCCATTTCATCGGCCATAATGGCCGCCAGGGTATCTTCGGAAGTATCCCCGGGAAGGGCCACCATATCCAGCCCTACAGAACAGACCGCGGTGATGGCCTCCAGTTTTTCCAGAGACAGATAGCCTTTTTCCGCAGCCTCGGAGATATTCAGATCTTCGCTCACCGGCACAAAAGCCCCGCTCATGCCGCCCACATAAGAACTGGCAAAAGCCCCGCCTTTTTTCACCGCATCATTAAGCAGGGCCAGCGCTGCCGTAGTGCCGGGAACCCCGATACTCAGCAGTCCCAGACTTTGAAAAATTTCTCCCACACTGTCTCCCACATTGGGGGTGGGGGCCAGGGACAAATCCACCACACCGAAGCGGATGCCCAGTTTTTCGGCCACTTCCCCGCCGATAAGTTCCCCCACCCGTGTGACTTTGTAGGAAGTGCGCTTGATGAGTTCCGATATTTCCCCTAAAGACATATCCGGTTTGTTTTCCAAAGCCCGGTCAATGGCTTTTCTTACCACCCCCGGCCCGCTGACCCCCACATTGATCACCGCGTCCGCCTCCCCGATCCCCAGATAGGCCCCGGCCATAAAGGGAATATCCTGGGGGATATTGGCAAAAACACAGAGTTTGGCACAGGCCAGACCGTCTTTGTCGGATGTGAGGGCAGCCGCTTTTTTGATGGTTTTTCCCATAAGCAGCACCGCATCCATATTGATTCCCGCACGGGAAGAGGCCACATTTACAGACGCGCAGACCCGATCCGTTTCTGTCAGGGCATGGGGAATGGCTTCAATGAGTGCCCGATCTCCCTTTGCCATACCTTTTTCCACCAGTGCGGAAAAACCGCCGATGAAATCCACATGGACTTCTTTGGCGATGTCATTGAGGGTTTTGGCAATATCCACCATCTGTCCGGCGGAAAAGGGCGCGGCCGCAACCGCGATGGGGCTGATGGAAATACGTTTGTTTACAACCGGAATACCGTATTTGTCTCCCACATCATTACAGACAGAAACCAGATTTGCAGCAAGTCCTGTAATCCGTCTGCGGATATTGTCCTGAAAACGTATGGGATCATGACTGGCGCATTCCATGAGACTGATGCCCAGGGTTACGGTACGCACATCCAGATGCTCATTGCGCAGCATCTCCAAAGTAGATATGATTTCTCTTTCTGTCAGCATAATGAATTCCGTTTTAGGCAAAAGGTTAAATAAGCTATGGAAAAATCGGCAGTGGGTCAAATCCGTTGAAAATCCCCCTCCCTCAGTGCTGCTGCCTTAAGACTCCCCTCCCTCAGGGAGGGTCGAGGTCGTCTGCGTTATCAGTGAAGTCACCTCCCCTCCCTCAGGGAGGGGCAGGGGAGGGTGGAAACTGTCTAGTTTGTTCATAAGGTTAATAAAAAATCAACAACTTATGGATTTATCCGTCGCAGATTATCCATAGCGGATTTCCCCCCCGGCAGATTTTTTTTAAAAAAGACTTGAAAGAGGGAAATAATTATTATATATAAGGTTCCATTCATACAGGCCAGTAGCATAGTTGGCTAATGCGACGGACTCCAAATCCGTAGATCGCGGGTTCAAATCCTGCCTGGCCTGCCAAATGTCATCATGGAGTTAAATCTGATTTAACTCCTTTTTTATTTTCCGCACAGTGCTATGTCAAAGTTTGTTCCTAAAACATCCCCCCGTTAACCGAAATGACCTGAGCTGTAATATAAGATGCATCATCAGAACAGAGAAATTTTACCACTTTTGCCACTTCTTCAGCTTTGCCGATGCGGGCCATGGGAATCATGGATTTGATATTCTGTACCGGGGCATCCTGAATCATATCCGTTTCAATCAGTCCGGGCGCAACCACATTGACCCGGATTCCCAGACGGGCCACTTCCGCTGCCACAGAACGGCTGGCACCGATCAGCCCGGCTTTGGCCGCGGAATAATTGGCCTGCCCCCGGTTGGGCAGCAGCGCGGCAACCGAGGCAATGGAAACCACAGAACCCTTTTTTTTCGGGATCATTTTTTTCAGCACCGGGCGGGTGAGATTGTAAAAACCTTTCAGAGTGGTATCCAGCACGGTGTTCCAGTCATTTTCCGGCATCATGACAAAAAGTCCGTCCGCAGTGATTCCGGCATTATTGACCAGAATATCAATTCTGTCCGTGCGACTGCATATTTCTTCCATAGCCGGAAGAGCCTGCTGTGTGTCGGCCACATCAAAGGCAATGATTTCCCCCTCACCGCCGCAGCCGCGGATCTCTGCCAGGGTATCTTCTGCGGCTTTTGCATTGGAGCGGTAATTGGCAATGATATAATATCCGGATTTTGCCAGCTCCAGGGCAATGGCTTTCCCGATACCCCGGGCCGCACCGCTGATAAAAGCGGCCCCTTTTTCATTTTTCACGATTTTTTCTCCTTGCAGATAATGTCTGAATATGGGATTTTTTGCTTTAAGAAAACGGTATTGACCAGACCTCCTGCAAAACTAAAATTGCTCATTGTAACTGTTTGTTTTTATAAATCCATAAAATGAAATAAATGAGTTTTGCAGGAGATCTATTATATAATCAATGCCGTTTCCTTAAGCAGAAAATCCCCCTCCCCGGTGGGAGGGGAGTCTTAAGAAAACGGTATTGATTATATAATTCTGAACCCGAAAACACAATACAGAAAGAGCATTCTTTTATTCTTGACAAAATAAACATTTCATGAACAGCATAGATAAGGTGATTACCATGTTTATCAGACTATCAGTGCTTGTAAATTCAGCTTCTTATTTTGAGACAGCTGTTTTTGCTGCGGTAAGGGCGGATTTTTTGAATATAAAAAATGATGACCCCGTAAGGGATTCGGGAAAAGAGAATTTCCCTGTTTCATTTCAGCAGCAGAGAATAAACAACTGTCCGGTCTGTTTCTGCCGGACAGTTTCAGAAGATTTATTTTTTGCCGGGTTCCCAAAAAGTCGGAAAATCAGGTGTTGATACACATTTATCTGCTGATTTTATTAACAGCGATTTTCAAAAATCTGATTACGGGTTCATCAAAAATGAAATAGCCCGTGTACCGGCAGTTTTTCATATATTCAGCAGATCGAAAAGTTTCCCCCGGATACGGTTTTACGGCTGTCCCGGAGTGCAAAAACTGTATTTTTGCAATGTCCCGGAGTGCGGAAACTGTATTTTTGCACCGCCGCATCTCCCGGTTACATGCAAAAATACAATGTTTGCACTCCTCCGGAAATTTTTCGATATACTGACATTGTCAGAAAACAGACAGGGGGCGCGATAAACATATGAAACCAATATATCAGTGCTGGAAAAGCGTTTCCATATCTGCCAAATTTTTTTACTGTTTCGGCATACTGCTCTTCCTGATTCTGTTCCTGTCTCTGAGCGCGTACGGTTCTCTGACATATATCCGCTATAAAATAGAAACGGTTATCTTCAACAGTACGGAAATCCGCCGTATGGTTTTGGAAATGAACGGAAATCTCCAGAATGCCAGACGTATGGAAAGAGAGTTTTTTCTCCGTTATCCCACGATGGGCTTTTCCCATGCCTTCCGTATGTATTTTGCATCTACAGAACAGCAGATTGCCGAAGTTGTGAAACTGAGCAGTGAGCTGCAGAAAAAAATCGCTGCCTCCGAAGTCAGTGATGCCCTGCGGGAAAGTGATATGAATCTGAATCTTTACCTTTCCGCATCTGACCATTATGCTCTGATTTTCCGGGAAGCCGTATCGCTGGTGGAAACACTGGCCTCAGAAGAAAAGGGATTGCAGGTTCTGCTGGAAAACTATGCGGGGAAAATTGCCGAAAGCCCTGAAATTGTAAATAATTCCCTTCTTTTCCTGACATATATGAAGATGCAGTCCCTGGAGAAAGATTATCTGCTGACCCGGCAGCGTCCTTTTATGCAGTCGGCGCTGAATGCGGCTTTTGTTTTGGAAAAAGATCTGAAAGAAGAAGAGCATATTTCCGAAAAAAGAAAGCAGCAAATCTGTGCATACCTGGAGGGATTCCGGCAGACCGCCGAACAGATTCTCCATACAGATGTGAAGATCCGAAGTAAAATCAGGGAATCGGATCTGCAGGCCGAAGCCCTTGGGCCGGTTGCTCAGGAACTGATGGAACTGGCCCGCCGGGAAGTGGAACATGCCAGAGGAAAAATGGGCAGAATATACCGCTGGATTGTTTTTGTTCTGCTGTCGGCAGCAGTTACGGGACTGCTGCTGACACTGATGACGGCTGCTGTACTCAACCGCAGCATTACCCGGAATATTATCCGGCTGACCGCAGGGGCAGAGGCCATCCGGAACGGGGATACGGAAAAAAAAGTCCGCATTGACAGCGGGGATGAGCTGGGGCAGCTGGCACTTACCTTTAATGAAATGGGTGCCCGGATTCATACACTTATCCATCACCTGGAGCAAAAGGTACGGGAACGGACCGCGGAACTGCGGATAATGAATGAGGAACTGCAGGTAGAAATCCGGGAACGGAAAGAAGCGGAAAAAGCCCTGAAAACCGCAAAAGAAGAAGCGGAAAAAGCCAACCGCATCAAAAGTGAATTTCTTGCCAATATGAGTCATGAAATCCGGACCCCCATGAATGCCATACTGGGTTTTACGGATATACTGGACAGACTGCTCACGGACCCGCAGCAGAAAGAATATCTGGCAGCGGTGAACAGCAGCGGAAAAGCACTTCTGCGACTGATTAATGATATTCTGGATCTGTCAAAGGTGGAAGCCGGGAAAATGGAAATTTTTTACAATCCCGTATATCTGCATCAGGTTTTCCGGGAAACCGCCGCGCTGTTTTGCCAGGAAATCCGCAGGAAAAAACTGAATTTCATATTGGAAACGGATCCCGGTCTGCCCCATCGGGTACTGCTGGATGAAACGCGGCTGCGCCAGATTCTTTTCAATCTTTTGGGAAATGCCGTTAAGTATACCGTGAAAGGGAGTGTCACCATGTCTGTCCGGGTGGAAAAAGACCGGGACAGTGACGCGGAAAAAGATTTGGCCGAAGAAAAGCGGGTCCGGCTGATAATTGAAATCCGGGACACGGGCATCGGTATTCCCGAAGATGAGCAGGAATATATTTTTGACATGTTTGCCCAAAGCAGGGGAAAGTGCCGCCGGAATTATGAAGGTACCGGACTTGGACTGCCCATCAGCCGGAAACTGCTGGAAATGATGAATGGAGAGCTTGATGTAAAAAGTCAGGATGGCAGGGGCTCGGTGTTTAGGGCCGTTCTCAGCAGTGTGCTGGTAATACCGGACAGGGAAAAAAGCAGGGAATATCCCTCTGCAGACCCGGATGCAGGGGCCGGGGAAAGGGATATTGTATTTGAAGCGGCCTGCGTGCTGCTGGCGGATGATATTGAATACAACCGGAAACTGATTATGGGTTATCTGAAAGACTTTCCCCTGGAAATGATTGAAGCGGAAAACGGAAAAGAAGCGCTGGCACTGGCCGAAAAACACCGTCCTGATATTATTCTGATGGATATGAAAATGCCGCTGATGGGCGGATACGAAGCCGCGGAACGCATCCGGAACCATCCGGAACTGTCGGCTGTTCCCATTATTGCGGTAACGGCTTCTGCAATGAAAGATTCGGAAAAGCGGATTCGGGAGGTATGCAATGCCTATCTGTGCAAACCCCTGCACCGGGACGATCTGATCCGGGAAATGCGGCGATTTCTGCCCCACCGCATCCGCGGGCCTTTTTTACAGGCGGATACCTGCCATTCACTGTTTCCGCCCCCTCTGACGGGAAAAACAGAAGCGGAAAATATGCAGAACTGCGGGGAACTGAAAAAAATCCTGCGGGGAAACATCCGCGGGAAATGGCTGGCATTGCGGGAAACCATGTTTATTGACGGCATTGAAGATTTTGCCCGGCAGATAAGGTCTCTGGGAAAAGAATATGCTTCCCCCCCGCTGGACAGATGGGCCGGCAGACTTTTGTCTCATACCGGCACTTTTGATATTGAAAAAATATCGGAAACCATGGAGACCTTTTCTCAGTTTCTGGAAGAAGCGGAACAGTAATCTGTGAAAAAAAGAGAAGAAAATGATATTTCGGGAACCTTCCGCTCCCTTCTGCTGATGTCCCTGATCCTGTCTGTTCTTTCCTGCGGCAGATATGCCGCGGCATCCGGGGAGCTCCGTTTCGATCATGTGCTGGATCTGGGGGTGCCCGCGGCACAGACATTTCTGCAGGACAGGGACGGTTTCCTCTGGTTCGGTTCGGACGGCGGCGGACTGTTCCGCTATAATGCCTATGATGTAAAACATTTCAGCCCCGAACCCGGGGGACTGTCCAACGGCAGTATCTGGCGGATCATTGCAGATGCCGAAAATCCCGACATCTTCTGGATTGGCACATCGGACGGTCTGAACCGTTTTGACAAATCCTCGGAAACATTCAGATGCTTCCGCCATGATCCTGCCAATCCCCGCAGCCTGGGCAGCAATACGGTGCAGGATATTGTACAGGACGGAAAAGACCCCCGTATTCTCTGGCTGGGCACATCGGGCGGGGGCCTGAACCGTCTGAATAAAAAAAACGGGGATGTGCAGCGTTTTGAAAATGATCCGGACGATCCCTTCAGCATTGCCTTTAATGATGTCTGGCGGATCATTGAGGATCGGGAAAATCCCAATCTGCTGTGGATCGGAACCTACGGCGGCGGTCTGGACCGTTTTGAAAAAGATACGCAGCAGTTTTACCATTATGTCCATGATCCGGATAATCCCCGGAGCCTGAGTGCCCGGAACAATAATATTGATGCCCTGGTACAGGATCGGGACAATGGGGATATTCTCTGGATCGGCAGCCCGGAAGACGGTCTGGATCGTTTTGACAAAAACAGGGGAATATTCCGGAACTACCCCCCGGAAATGACCAATGGCGAAGTCGCCCTGATTTATGACGACGGCAGGGGATGCCTGTGGCTGGGCGGTTATGTAAGCAATAACGGCCTGACTCTCTTTGACAAGAAAGGGGAAACCTTTCGCAATTATAAACACCTTCCCCATGATCCCCGCAGTCCCGCCGATGATCTGGTGGTGAATGCGGGGGAAGACCGTTCGGGGATTTTCTGGATCAGCATGTATTCCGGCAAAATAGATAAAATTGATCCCTATACCGGTAATTTTACTTTGTACCGTCATCAGCCGGGTATCCGCGGCAGTCTGAGTCATAACGCGGTGACATGCCTGTATGAAGACAGCAGGGGAACAGTATGGGCAGGAACCCAGAGCGGCCTGAATTCTTTTGATCGGAAAAGCGGAAAATTCACTTCCCTGCATCATGATCCGGAAAATCCGGAGAGTCCGGATGCGGATTATATTCTGGATATGCACGAGGATGCGGCCGGAAATTTCTGGATTTCCTATTATGTCGGGCCGCTGACAAAACTGGACAGAGACAGCGGCAAAGTGAGGGCCCGTTACCCTGCTGCGGCCGAAAGCATCGCAAAAATAATTGGGGATCCGCAGAATCCCCATATCCTCTGGCTGGGGACCCATGGTGCCGGTCTGGCGGAATTTAATAAAAAAACAGAAAAATACCGCTATTTCCGGCCCGATGCACAGCATCCGGAAAGAGGGCCCTCCAATACCTATGTGCAGACAGTTTTCCATGACCGGGAAAAAGAGATTCTCTGGTTCGGCGGATATTTCGGCGGGGGCCTGAACCGTTTTGATAAAAAAAGTGAAACCTTCCGGCATTATTTTTCCGATCCGGGAAATCCCCAAAGTATTTCTTCCGATGCCATTGCCTGTATTTACGAAGACCGGGCAAACCGCCTGTGGATCGGCACCAAAGGCGGGGGCCTGAACCGTCTGGACAGGCAGAAGCAGATATTTTATTCCTATGAAAAAAAACAGGGACTGCCCGCCGCGGTAAATTCCATAGGGGAGGATGAACAGGGGAATCTCTGGCTGGGAACCGACAGCGGGCTGATATGCTTTGATCCGGAAAGTGAAAGCGTCCGCCGCCGCTATCATGAGGCCGACGGACTGCAGGGAGATGCTTTTCTGCGGGAAAGTGTTCTCAGAACTGCGGACGGAGAGTTGTGGTTCGGCGGCACAAAAGGGCTCAGCCGTTTTCATCCCGGGCATCTGATACACAATCCCCATCCCCCGCCGGTGGTGCTGACTTCCCTTAGCCGCGGCGGGGAAAAACTGCGTCCGGAAATCATTCCGGCCCGTATCAGGGAAATTGAACTGGACTGGCGCAGGAATTTTTTTGAATTTGAATTTGCCGCCCTCAATTACAGCATTCCGGAAAAAAACCGCTACCGCTACATGCTGGAAGGTTTTGATAAAGACTGGTATGATGCGGGGAACCGGCGTTTCGGAAGATATGCCAGTCTGCCGGGGGGAACCTATACCCTGCGCATCACCGCCGCCAATAATGACGGGATCTGGAATGAGGAAGGGGTTTCGCTGCATGTCACTGTTCCGCTTCCTGTGTGGGATATGCTCTGGTTCCGGATTGGCGGTATTCTGTCTGCTGTTCTGCTCATTGCATCTGTCCATTTGCACAGAACCCGGAATATCCGGAAAAGGACAGATGAGCTGGAAAAGATGAACAGTCGTCTGGAAGCGGAAATACAGGAAAGAAAAAATGCAGAAAGGGCATTGCGGCAGTCGGAAGAAACCTACCGGAATATTTTTGAAAATTCTTCCGAAGGTATTTTTCAGATTGTTCCGCGGGAAAAAATACTGAAGATCAACCCCGCTTTTGCGCATATACTCGGTTATGCGTCAACAGAAGACGCGATGACCGGTATCAGAGACCTGGGGCAGGATCTTTATGCGGATCCCGCGGAGCGGGAAAAACTGCTGCACATTACAGAAAAAACAGGCCGGATAAAAGATTTTGAAGTCCGCGGCCTGCGTAAAGACAAAAGTACGGTCCATGTGCTGGTAAATGCCCACGCGGTAAAAGACGCGCAGGGAAATATTCTTTATATTGAAGGGATGCTGCATGACATATCAGGTAAAAAAGAGGCAGAGCGGCTGCGGATTGCCAAAGATGCGGCAGAGGCCGCCAACCGGGCCAAAAGCCGCTTTATTGCCAATATGAGTCATGAATTCCGTACCCCCATGAATGCGATCCTCGGTTTTTCCTCCCTGCTGGAAGAGATGTCCCGGGATGAAAAAGCCCAAATGTATCTGCGCTGTATTCAGTCCAGCGGCAAATCCCTGCTGAGTCTTATCAATAATATTCTTGATCTTTCCAAAATTGAATCCGGCACAACGGAAATGCAGTATTGCGCGCTGACAGTCACTTCTTTTTTCAATGAAATATCCCAAATTTTTACCCACAGTGTATATGAAAAGGAAATTGATCTGATTCTGGATTTGTCTCCTGATCTCCCCTATGCGCTTTGGATGGATGAAACCCGTCTCCGCCAGATTATGCTCAACCTGGTGGGCAATGCCGTGAAATTCACAACATCCGGATATGTAAAAATTTCAGTGGAGTCTGCTTTTTTGGCCCTTTCCGAACCGCAGAAGGAAGAAGGGAATGATACCCCAAAGGCAAAACTGATTATCCGTGTGGAAGACAGCGGTATCGGTATTCCGGAAGAAGAACGGGCCGGTATATTTGAACCTTTTGTGCAGCAGAAAGGTCAGAATACCTCGGTCTACGGAGGAACGGGACTGGGACTTTCCATCAGCAAAGGACTGGCGGAACTGATGGGGGGCCGTATCTCGGTTGCCGGGCGTCCCGGGGGCGGAAGCATTTTTACCCTCTGTTTTGATTCCGTGGATATTGCGGAAGAGCATAAAGTCCCTGACAGTCTGAAAACAGAAATTCTGCCCGAAAATGTGGTTTTTGCGTCCCCGAAACTGCTGCTGGTGGACGATACCGAGGAAAACCGAAAACTTATCTGTGCATATCTGGACAATTATGATATTGATATTATCGAAGCTGCCAACGGAGAAGAAGCCGTTAATTTTACAAAGATTTTCGGGCCGGATATTATCCTCATGGATATAAAAATGCCGATCATGGACGGCTATGAAGCAGTGGAAATTATCCGCAGCACGGAAAAGTATCATGACATTCCCATTATTGCCATCACCGCTTCGGCCATGAAAGATGAAGAAAAACATATCCGGAATTTTTGTGATGCCTATCTCCGCAAACCGGTAAATCAGAAGGATCTGATTTTCCAATTGTGCAAATATCTGCCCTATTCCCTGAAAGGATCGGATACGGAAAAACAGGACAGTGCATTTCCGGAAAAAGCGGTCGTGGACTGTTCTTCGGATATCAGGGAGCTGTCCGAAATACTCAAAGGAAGGATGCGGAAAAAATGGGCGGAATTCCGGGAAATTATATATATTGACGGTATAGAGGAATTTTCCGGAAAATTGAAATACCTGGGGGAGAAATATGCATTCCCGCCCCTGGTGTCATGGGCCGAACAGCTGGAACTGTACGCGCAGTTGATGGACATCCGTGAAATCAGAAATACACTGGAGGATTTCCCGGAAATAATCCGGAAACTGGAGGAAAAAATCCGGGAGGAATGCCGTATTGAGCTTGCGGAAGGGTGAAGGGTGAATGATAATCAGCAGATCGAAAAGTTTCCCCCGGATACGGTTTTACAGCTGCCCCGGAGTGCAGAAACTGTATTTCTGCACCGCCGCATCTCCCGGCTGCCCCATGCAAAAATACAATTTCTGCACTCCTCCGGAAACGTTTCGATCTACTGATAATTAAACTAGGACTTACGCAGTTGAATTTTAACTGTTTGAATTTATTATGTGCCTTAAAAATTGACAGTCAATAAAAACAGCAGATTATATTTCAACTGCGTAAGTCCTATGATAATTAAACATGAAACATTAAAAAGGAGGGCTGATGGCAGATAATTACACAAAACTGGTGCGGAATAATCTGGAAGAAATTTATAAAAAAAGAAATACGGAAGAGCTGCTGCAGTGCCTGCCGGGAAAGCAGGAGGGGGAAAGCATTCTGTTTCCGGCCTTTGGTGAAATCTGCCGTATTTCTCCCCGGGGGATTTTTCTGGGGGAAGAAAAGCAGGAAAGTGTTATCGGCATTCTGCTTTCCCTGTATGCCCTGCATACCGGTGCGGAAGAACCCATTCTTATGCCTTTGAAGTCTTTTAAAGATTTTCCCGGCAGTGCTCCGTACGCGGGGGCTTTTGTAAGCCACACCCAGAATGTACTCATTTCCCATGTGCCGGAAATTAAAAAAAATATGGATATTATTCTGGAAAAATTCAAAGGATATGAAAATACAGATAATGCGGGCGGTGATGCTGCTTTTACCCTCTGGCCCCTGCCCAAAATTGCCCTGACCTATATTTTTTATGAAGCAGATGAGGATTTCCCGGCTTCTGTCACCTGTCTGTATTCCAATAATGCCTCCCTGTTTATGCCCATGGACGGACTCGCGGATGTGGGGGAATATACCTCGGCAGAAATTATCCGCCTGCTGAAAATGTAGGAGTGTTCTGTCAATATTTAGGTGGTGGGTCAAACCCGTTGATCCGAATATTCCCCTTCCCCGGCGGAAGGGGAGTCTTTTTCAGCGGATTTGACCCACTGCCAATATTTAACTGACGGGTAAAATCCCCGGTGGGGTGGGCACATGCTTTTTCCGTGCCCACCGCCTGCACATGCGGTGGGCAGCGATCCGCTTCTGCCCACCCTAGGGAAAATTCAGGGCGTACAACCCGTCAGTTAAATCTTGACAAAGCAGGAGTTTATTTTTCAGACACGCGCTGATGATGGACAATATTCTGAAATAATGCACAAAAAATCCGCATTTTTTGAAGATGCAGCTTATCAGCAGCTCACAGCGTACTTTTCAAACAGGCACGAAGAGATTTTTGATGATGATACAGATTGACGGTTCATACGGTGAGGGCGGAGGGCAGATTCTGCGCACTTCCCTGGCCCTGTCCCTGGTAACGGGAAAGCCTTTTGAAATTCACAATATCCGGGCGGGCCGCCGGAAACCCGGACTGATGCACCAGCATCTGACGGCACTGGAAGCCGCACGGCAAATCGGAAGGGCAGTGGCACAGGGGGGCAGTCTGGCTTCACAGTCGCTGACATTTATTCCCTCGGCCATCATCCCGGGCACTTATCATTTTTCCGTGGGCACGGCCGGCAGCTGTACCCTGGTATTTCAGACAGTTCTGCCCGCACTGATACAGGCGCGGGGAGAATCGGAACTGCTGCTGGAAGGGGGAACCCATAATCCCTTTGCCCCGCCTTTTGATTTTCTTGCCAAAACCTTTCTTCCCCTTGTCAGTGATATGGGGCCGGAGATTACAGTCCGTCTGGAGCGGCACGGTTTTTATCCGGCCGGAGGCGGAAGATTCCGGGTACATATCCGGCCCTGTTCCGAACTGCGCCCTTTCCATCTCAAAAAAAGGGGAGAGATTCAACGCTGTTCGGTCAGGGCTTTGCTGGCAAAACTCCCCCGGCACATTGCCCAAAGAGAACTCAAAGTGATTGGGAAAAAACTGCCCCTGCCGGGTGCCGTTCTCCGGACTGAGGAAGTGGAGGATTCCCGGGGCCCCGGGAATGTTCTGTTTGCAGAACTGAAAAGTGAAGGGCTGACAGAAGTTTTCAGCGCATTCGGGGAACGCGGGGTGACAGCGGAAAGAGTGGCCGGGAAAGTGGTACGGGATGTAAAGGAATATCTGGCCGCGGATGTGCCTGTGGGAAAATATCTGGCGGATCAGCTTCTGATTCCCCTGGCACTGGCAGGCAAAGGCAGTTTCCGCACCCTCCGCCTGACCCGCCATACCCGGACCAATATGGAAATTATTCAGAAATTTCTGGACCGGGATATTCGGGCCGAAGATATGGGAAACGGTGTATGGGAAATCCGGGTATCCCCGTCGGACAAAGCAGCAGTCTGATAATCTGCCAATGGGTTTATTCCAAAATCAGGAAAGAATAATTACTTGCATATCCGTCTTTTTATCGGTAGAATTAACATATTTTATTAAATCTCATCAGGAGAAATTATGATTGAAATTGATGTTCCCGGATATAAAAAACTGCAGATACGCTATCTGGTGCTGGATTTCAACGGAACACTGGCCGTGGACGGGCACCTGCTGCCGGGTGTGCGCAATGCATTGAATGCCCTGGCCGATGATCTGGAAATCCATGTCATCACCGCGGATACCTTTGGAAAATCCGCTGCACAGCTGAAAGGTGTCCGTTGCAAACTCTCTGTTCTTCCGGCAGGAGAGCAGGATAAGGCAAAACTGGAATATGTTAAACAACTTGGTGCCGGGCATACCGTCTGCATCGGAAACGGGCGGAATGACCGGCAGATGCTTTCGGCGGCCCTGCTGGGGCTGGCTGTTATTCTGGGAGAAGGGGCCGCCGGAGAAACACTCATGGCCGCGGATGCGGTTTTCACCGACATACTGAGTGCCCTGGAATTTTTACAGTGCCCCCTGCGGATAACAGCCACATTCCGTTCATAGTATTTATAAAGAGACATGATGGGACATTCATAAAAAAGCATGAAAGTCTCAACTTCGTTCCCGGGCTCCGCCCCAATGCCATTAGACTAAGAAATAAATCCCCCTCCCCCGGCGGGAGGGGAGTCTTAACTTAATACCATTGGGGCTCCGCCAGGGAACGGGTCAGATCTGCGGAGGAGTGCGAAAAATAAGGCCGAGGCCGGTTTTTCGCAGACACTTTCATATAAACGGCCATGAGGAATAACTCACAGCGAAACATGAAAGCTGCGCGGAGTGCGAAAAATAAGGCCGAGGCCGGTTTTTCGCAGACACTTTCACATAAACGGTCATGATATGCATTCACAACGAAGCATGAAAATACACCGCAGAGACGCACGCCGCAGAAGACGCACGCCGCAGAGACGCACGCCGTGCGTCTCTACAGGGGGACTTTCACATAAACGGTCATGATATGCATTCACAACGAAGCATGAAAGCTGCGCGGAGTGCGAAAAATAAGGCGGAGGCCGGTTTTTCGCAGACACTTTCACATAAACGGCCATGATATGCATTCATAACGAAGCATGAAAATACACCGCAGAGACGCACACCGCAGAGACGCACACCGTGCGTCTCTACAGGGGGAGTTTCACATAAACGGCCATGACTGACGGTCACAGCGAAACATGAAAGCTGCGCGGAGTGCGAAAATTAAGGCCGAGGCCGGTTTTTCGCAGACACTTTCACATAAACGGTCATGATATGCATTCACAACGAAGCATGAAAATACACCGCAGAGACGCACGCCGCAGAAGACGCACACCGCAGAGACGCACGCCGTGCGTCTCTACAGAAGGACTTTCATATAAATCATAAAGAAAGATGAAAAAGGGATTGGATGGCAGGAAGCCGGGAAACTCCCTGCCCCTTTTTTCACAATAAAAGGAGATAAACTGTGCTGCGATTCAAACGTCCTGATCTGAAAAAAGAAAAAATTGCAACCCTGGTCATTCCGGTCTGTGAAGATGAAGATATTCATGCCCACCGGAGCATATCCGCTTTTGTCAAAAAAGCGAAGGAACTGGAAGAATTTAGCGGGAAAAAAGAGGATGAACTGCTTTTTTATGATTTTCCGGGAACAAATATCCGGCGGATCATATTTATGGGACTGGGGAAAAAGGAAAAACTGGAACCGGAAGTCCTGCGTGTATTTGCCGGAAAAGCGGTAAAATACTGCATCAAAAAAAAACTGCCGGATATCCTGATCGCCGCGCCTTCAGAAACAAAATGCGGTACAGATATGCGGGATATTCTGGAAAGTCTCATGGAAGGGGCCTGTTTGGGCAACCATATCTATGATGCCTATAAAAAAGAAAAAAAGCACAGTCCCCTGAAAGAAATTTCTCTGTTTGTGAATGCGCAGACAGCCGGAAAATATAAGGATCTGCCTTCGCGTACAGAAATTATCTGCGCGGGTACGGTACTGGCACGGGAATGGGTATCCATGCCCGCCAATGATAAAATTCCGGAAAAATTTGCAGACTCCATTGCGCAGCAGGCAGAAAAAGCCGGACTTTCTGTCCGTATCCTGAATGAAAAAGAACTGGAAAAACAGCATTTCGGTGCCCTGCTTGCGGTGGCCCGCGGCAGCAACGCCGCGCCCCGTTTTCTTATCCTCCGCTACAGGGCCGAAGGGGCGGAAAAACATCTGGCACTGGTGGGAAAAGGAGTGACATTTGATTCCGGCGGACTGAATCTGAAAATCAGCGGTTCCATGAGCGGTATGAAAACAGATATGGCCGGTGCGGCAGCCGTGGCCGGGGCAGTGATTGCAGCCGGAAAGCTCAAACCCTCCCTGAATATTACGGGACTGATTCCCCTTGTGGAAAACATGCCTTCCGGAACCGCCACCCGCCCCGGAGATGTCATCCGCAGTTATGACGGAAAAACAGTGGAAATCGGAAACACCGATGCCGAGGGCCGTCTGATTCTCATTGATGCCATTGCCTATGCCATCCGGAATGAAAAACCGGATATGCTCATTGATCTGGCCACCCTTACCGGGGCCTGTGTGGTGGCGCTGGGGGATAAAATAGCGGGAGTATTTTCACCCGATGCGCAGCTTTCGGAAGCGATCATCGCCTCCGGGAGAAAGACCCATGAAAGATGCTGGCCCATGCCCCTGCCCGATGACTATAAAGAACTGCTGAAAAGCGATATTGCCGATACCAGTAACATGAGCAGCTCCAAATGGGGCGGGGCCATCACTGCAGCGCTCTTTCTGTCCTCTTTTGTCAAAGATACCCGCTGGGCACATATTGATATTGCCGGACCGGCCAGCAGCGAAAAGGGAAACGCGTACTGCGGTCCCGGAGGCAGCGGATTCGGTGTCCGCCTGCTTTGCCATCTCATGGAAAATATATAGGAATGGAAAATTATCCGGATTTTCTCAAAAATGTAAGTTTTTTCAGAACACTGCCCGATTCGGAAATTTACAGGATCTGTGAATTCTGCACCAAAAAAATCCTGAAATCCGGAGAGGTGGTTTTTGCAGAAGGTTCCCGCGGTCAGCTTTTTTATATCATCCTGGCAGGCAGTGTGGAAATAGTCAAAAACTACGGCCAATCCGATCAGGACAGAATTGCAGTGTACCGGCAGGGGCAGTGTTTCGGCGAGCTGGCCCTGATTGATGATTTTCCGAGAAGTGCAACGGTTCTGACCCTGGAATCTTCCCAACTGCTCTGTATTCACCGGGAAAATTTTCAGAAAGTCTTACAGGAATCCGCGGTAATTTCCTTTTCCTTCCTCAAAAACCTCACGGCCATGATCCGGGAAAGAACGGATAATTTTATTGAAGATCTCAAAGAAAGAAACCGGAATCTGGAAAGAGCCTACACCCGCCTGAAAAGAGAGATTGAAGATCGCCGCCGCGCGGAAAAACGGCTGCATCATCAGGCATATCATGACAGCCTGACGGGTCTTCCCAACCGTGCCCTCTTTCTGGGGCGGCTGCAGGAAGTGCTGCGGAATTCCCGGAAAAGTAAAAAGCATGACTATGCTGTCTTATATATGGATGTGGATCGTTTTAACGCGATCAACGACAGTTTCGGTCATATGACAGGCGATCAGGTACTCATAAAAATAGCCGAAAGACTGCGCAACTGCCTGCGCCGTTCGGAAACCCTGGCCCGTTTCAGCGGGGATGAATTTGCCGTGCTGCTGGAAGGCACTGCGGATGCGGATGAAAGCATCCTCATTGCCCGGCGGATAAAAGATGCACTGAAAGAACCCTTTTCGGTAAACGGAAAGGATGTCCATATCAGTCTGGGAATCGGCATTGTGCCCGGGGGAGAAAAATATAGCTCCACGGTGGAACTGCTGCGGGATGCCGACATTGCCATGTACGGGGCAAAAACAAAAGGGAGGGCCGAATTTCAGACCTATGACGAGGCCCTGCATGAAAAAACCATGGATCTGCTCCGTCTGGAAAATGATATGATGGGCGCAGTGGACAGAAATGAATTTATTCTGGAATACCAGCCCATTATTTCCATAAAAAAATGCAGACTGGCCGGATTTGAAACCCTGGTCCGCTGGATTCATCCGGAACGGGGGGTTGTTTCTCCGGACATATTTATCCCTATCGCGGAAAAAACAGCCTATATTCTTGAACTGGGCAGATGGATTATTGCCGAAACCTGCAGGCAGGTGCGGGAATGGCTGGACTGCTCTGATGCAAAGCCGCATTTTTTTGTCAATATCAATATTTCCGGGAAACAGTTTTTACAGCCTGATTTTATTAAAAATTTTAAAGAGATTATGGACAGCGCACAGGTGCCCGGGGCTTATCTGAAAGTGGAAATGACCGAAAGTGTCCTCATTGACAATGTGGATTATCTCGCGGACGTACTCTCCCGTCTGCGGGAAATGGGTGTAAAGGTGGCCCTGGATGATTTCGGAACCGGTTATTCCTCCCTGTCCTATCTGTATAAATTCCCCATTGATGTGCTGAAAATTGATCGGGCTTTTATTCTGCGCATGGGAGAAGAGGGGGAAAAAGATCTGGTGCCCATCATTATTTCCATTGCCCACAGTATGAAAATGGAAGTTGTGGCCGAAGGTGTGGAAACCATAAGTCAGTTTCACCGTCTGGCCGAATACGGCTGTGAATACGGGCAGGGCTTTCTTTTTTCAAAACCGGTGAGAAAGGGGGAGGCGGGCCGTCTGCTTCTGGACGGTTCCGAAAACGATCTTTGCATCTGGCCGGGAATGCTGCCGGGAAAATACTGCCGGGAAGAAGATAGGTCTGATGAATGCTAATTTTTTTCAGACGAAGGAGGGGCCGCGGGGATTTTGAAAAAGCGGATGCCTTCCTCTTTCAGCATTTTTTCCTCTTCGGATGTGCTGACCCCCCGTATATTGCGCGGCTCTTCCGCACCGTAATGAATTTTCAGGGCCTCTTTGGCAAAATCGCTGCCGACATTGTCAAAACTGTTTTCCAGAAAATGAGAAATTTTTCTGGCAAGTGCGGCGGGATCCGGGGGGCGGAGTTCCGGATTTGTATCTGTCTCCGTATTTGTACGGGAAGAACCGATGGCAAAGGCCGACGGGATTTTGCATACATTACTGTCATTGCAGACAGGGCATAAAATCAGCTGTCTTTTTTTCTGGTCTTCAAAGGCCCGGTTATCGTCAAACCAGCCTTCAAACTGATGGCCCCGGGCGCATTGTAAATCAAAAACAATCATGGAACTTTCATCCTCTCAGATTTGACAGGGTCAGATATTATCAGGACTGTATTTTTTCACAGTGTATCCATACTCAGCAGATCGAAAACTTCCTGAATTTCCCCCTCTCCCCGGGCGGGAGAGGACAATACTGTTGACGTAAGAAAAAAAAATCCCCCTCCCCCTGCGGGAGGGGCTAGGGGAGGGGTAAAATAACAGTCTGTAATTAAAAACAGTTTCCACCCTCCCCCCGCCCTCCCTCAGGGAGGGGAGTCTGAAAGCGGAGGCACTGGCCTGACCGGAAACAGAATCTTTTCGATCTGCTGATACTATCATAAGGCCCCGGCATTGGAAAGAAATTATTGACAGAACAGATAATTTTACACAATAAAGAAAGATGGAACGCCAAAAAGTCAGAAGCTCTGCCGCTCCGGAGAAAGCCGGAGTCCGGAAGAGCCTGAAAATACCTTACCGGAATGGGGGGAAATCGGACTTTTTACGGGTTCACCAGGAAAGAAGAGGCGGATAATGATAATCAAAAGGAGATATTTTATGAAATTCATATGCAGTCTGTTTGTCGGCATCTCAGTTTTTTTCCTCTGTGCCCCCGCACTTGCAAAAACAATGTATGTGACGGATAAAATACAGATTATGATGCGCAGAGGCGCGGGTACGGAATATAAAATCATTAACAGACTGAGTTCCGGTCAGTCTGTTGAGGTGCTGGAAAATAAAAAAATATGGACCCGGATACGGATTCCGGACGGGATGGAAGGCTGGGTGAATACCCAGTTTCTGACAGAACAGAAACCGGAAGAAATTGCACTGGAACATCTGCAGGAGGCAAAGGAGAGTCTTGAGCAGGAAATTGCCCTGATGAAGGAAGAGAACCGGAAACTTCTTGCAGATAATCAGGAACTCCGTATTCAGAGCGAAAAAAGCCGCGAAAAGCAGGATGCGGCTGTCAGTGCCTATGAAAATCTGAAAAAGGAATCAGCAGACTATCTGAGCCTGAAATCAGATTATGAAAAAGCATCTTCCGGACTGGAAAAAATGCAGAAGAAGGCAGAAAAACTGGAGATTCAGCTGGAAACCTGGAAAGGGGATATGAAACTGATGGGAATCGGGGTCGCTCTTTTTTTCGGGGGTTTTCTGCTGGGGGTGGTGAATACCGGAAGTCGGAGAAAGAGTCCTTATCTGCGTTAAGGACAGGGATGATTACCCAATATCAGCAGATCGGAAAGTTTCCCCCGGATACGGTTTTACGGCTGTCCCGGAGTGCGGAAACTGTATTTTTGCACCGCCGCATCTCCCGGTTACCCATGCAAAAATACAATTTTTGCACTCCTCCGGAAACTTTTCGATCTGCTGAATATATTTTCAGAAAGTAATTCCATGAAATTTGCATCA
Source organism: Desulfobacteraceae bacterium (assembly GCA_011390755.1). Classification (GTDB taxonomy): domain Bacteria; phylum Desulfobacterota; class Desulfobacteria; order Desulfobacterales; family Desulfococcaceae; genus JAABRU01. The sequence continues at coordinate 47,579 of JAABRU010000037.1, forward strand.
GATTTTCTTGTTATCGGCAGCGGTGTGGCCGGGCTGACTTTTGCACTCAAATCGGCCGCTTTCGGCAAAGTGGCGCTGGTCACCAAAAGAGGAATCTGCGACAGCAGCACAGCCGTGGCCCAGGGAGGCATTGCTTCGGTTTTCGGCAAAGTGGATTCTTTTGATCTGCATATCAGAGACACCCTGACTTCCGGAGACGGTCTCTGCCATCAGGATGTTGTGGAAAAGGTGGTGCGGAAGGGACCGGATCGGATCCGGGAACTGATGCAGATGGGGGTGCATTTTGATATGAAAGAGGGGGAGGTGCAGGAAGAAGACTGGAACCGGCTGGACCTGGGACGGGAAGGCGGGCATTCCCACAAGCGGATTGTCCATGCCTTTGACATGACCGGCCGGGAAGTGGAACGGGTTCTGGTGGAACATGCCCGGCAGCATCCCAATATCAGCATTTTTGAAAATCATATGGCAGTTGATCTCATTGTCTGCTGCACCCGGATGCGCCGGGGGCTGATTACCACCACCCATGAAGCTTTCTGCTGCGGGGCCTATATTCTGGATACGGCTCAAAACCGGGTCATTACTTTTTCCGCTGGGATTACGCTGCTGGCGACCGGCGGCGCGGGAAAAGTCTATCTTTACACCAGCAATCCGGATGTGGCAACCGGCGACGGAATTGCCATGGGCTACCGGGCCGGTGCGACGGTTGCCAATCTTGAATTCGTGCAGTTTCATCCCACCTGTCTGTATCATCCGGATGCCAAAAATTTTCTGATCTCCGAAGCGGTCCGGGGGGAAGGGGCTGTTCTGACGGATGCCGGCGGCCGGGCCTTTATGGCAGACTATGATCCGCAAAAAGATCTGGCCTGCCGGGATGTGGTGGCACGGGCCATTGATACGGAACTGAAAAAAAGCGGGAATGAATCCGTATTTTTGGATATCACTGACAAACCGGCAGAATTTATCCGAAAACGCTTTCCGAATCTTTATGAAAAATGTCTGGGTTTCGGCATAGATATGACAAAAGAACCCATTCCCGTGGTTCCGGCTGCCCATTATATGTGCGGCGGCATTGTTACGGATATGTGCGGCCGCACAGACATTTCGCATCTGTATGCCGGGGGGGAAACTGCCTGCACAGGGCTGCACGGGGCCAACCGGCTGGCAAGCAATTCCCTGCTGGAAGCCCTGATTTATGCCCATGAGGCCGCACAGCAGGCAGTGAAAGAATTCCAGAGCCTTGATCTGAAATCATTGCCCGAAGTGCCACTTTGGGATGAAGTCGGCACAAGTGACAGTGATGAAGCCATTATGGTTTCCCATAACTGGGATGAAATCCGCCGCCTGATGTGGAACTATGTGGGGATTGTCCGCTCCGACAAAAGACTGGCGCGGGCCAAACGCCGTATTGAAATTATACAGAAAGAAATCCATGAATATTACTGGGATTTCAGGGTTTCCCCCGATCTCATTGAACTGCGCAATATTGCCACGGTATCCGGGCTGATTATTGACTGTGCCACGCACCGCAAAGAAAGCCGGGGACTGCATTTTAATATTGCCTATCCGCAAAAAGATGACCGGAA
>JAABRU010000140.1 GCA_011390755.1 Desulfobacteraceae bacterium
GTAACGCATTTTTCCGGGGCTCCGCCCCGTACACAGTATGAGGCGGAGCCTCACCTCCGGTGTTACGGGGCGGAGCCCCGTAACGAGTCCGGGGAGAGATTTTCATGCTTCGCTGTGAGTCACGGTTCATGGCCGTTTATATGAAAGTCCTGCACAACCCGTTACGGGGCGGAGCCCCGTAACGGGTCCGGGGAGAGATTTTCATGCTTCGCTGTGACCCCGCGGTCATGGCCGTTTATATGAAACAGTGCATCAGATTGCATATGAACAATTTATGACTATCGAGAATGTAAGGAGGATATCAAAATTGGAACTGCTCTTACCTGCTTTTGAAGGACCCGAAAAAAAACTGGAAATGATTCTCTTTTCTCCGCAGCCGGGCCTGCGTTCCGATGAAAACGGCAGATGGCAGGGAGTGGTCCGGGCCAGCGGGGCCGAAATTATCAGCAAAATATCCGGTACGGATATGGACGCATATCTGCTGTCCGAATCCAGTCTTTTTGTCCGGGAGGATCGGATTCTTATGATAACCTGCGGCAGAACCACACTGGTACAGGCCCTGCCGGAAATTCTCAGGACAGTGGACAAAAACAATGTGGCTTTTCTTTTTTATGAACAGAAAAACTTTATGTTCCCCAAAGAACAGCCTTCGGATTTTGAAAATGATGTTGCCCTGATTACCGCCTCCTTTCCCGGAAAACATTACAAACTGGGACCGGCCAACTATGATCATGTGAATGTTTTCTATTCCTCCCATGCCAAAGCCCGTCCCGAAGCCGATGTCACCCTGCAGATTCTTATGCACAATTTGGAAGCCGATGCCATGCAGCTGTTTTGCAAAAACGGAAACATGACAGCCGATGCCATGCTGCGGGAATCCGGCATTCACAGAATTTACAGACGACCCATGCAGACAGACGGATATCTGTTTTCCCCCTGCGGCTATTCCATGAACGGCATTGACGGTAATGATTATTTTACTGTCCATGTCACCCCCCATCTTTCCAGTTCCTATGTCAGTTTTGAAAGCAATATCAAGGAAACGGACTATTCTCCCACCATTGAAAAAGTCATTGCAATATTCCGTCCCGGGCGTTTTTCACTGGTGCTGACCAGCAGCATGGATGAGGACTGCCTGCATTCCCATGAAACCCTGGAAAATGCCGTACACGGATATGCACTGACAGACAAAAGTCTTTATGAATTCGACTGCGGTTACGCGGTTACTTTTTTGAATTATATCAGATGAAAGGAGAAAAATGTCATGGATAATGACAAAGGGGATAAACAGAAACAGCCGGTTTGGGAAACCCGCGGGGACAATGCAGGGCCGGACGGGGAACAATGGGTGACAGAAAGCCACAGGGAATACATGCGCCTGAGTTTCCGGGCAGATGAAAAACTGTTCAGCGAGCAAAGTCCTTTTCAGAAAGTGGAAATATTCCGGACAAAGGCGCATGGCAATATGCTGCTCAATGATGATATGATTATGCTTTCAGAGCGGGATGAATTTATCTATCATGAGATGATTGCCCATGTACCGCTTTTTGTACATCCCAATCCCGAACGGGTGCTGGTGATCGGCGGCGGAGACGGCGGAACCGTGCGGGAAGTATTACGGCATCCCTCTGTAAAAAAAGCGGTGATGGTGGAAATTGACAGCATGGTCGTGGATGTCTGCCGGGAACATTTCCCCGCAGTAAGCTGCGCGCTGAATGATCCCCGCCTCACTCTGCTGATTGAAGACGGCGTGCGCTATGTAAAAGAAACATCCGAAACCTTTGATATTATCATGGTGGATTCCACCGATCCCGTAGGTCCGGCCACACCGTTGTTTAACAAAGAATTTTATAAAAATACAGCCCGGATATTACGGTCGGACGGCATTCTGATTTCCCAGGCGGAATCCCCTTTCTACGATGAGAAAATTCAGCGTCCCATGCTCATGAACCAGCATCCTTTTTTTAAAAAACTGCATATTTATCTCTTTTCCAATCTCACTTATCCGGGCGGATTATGGAGTTTCGGTTTTGCCTCCAAAGGACTTTGTCCGGTGCGGGATTTTGATCCGCAGCGGGTAAAAAATGCAAATATCCGCACACGGTATTATAATGCCGATATTCACCGCTCCGCTTTTGTACTGCCTTCTTTTGTATCCGAAAATCTGGAAGGCGTGATTGATACCATTGATTTCAGGTTCTGATCATGAAAAATACTATTCTTATCCTGCTGGCCGCGGGACTTTTGTATCTGGGATTTTCATATTTTTCCCATACCCCGGAAATCCGGAATGCCTCACCCCGCGGGGAAAATATTATCTGTTTCGGCGACAGTCTGACTTACGGAACCGGTGCTTCCGAAGGAAAAGACTACCCTTCCCGGCTTTCGGAAATGCTGGGGATGCCGGTCATCAACGCCGGAGTACCGGGAGACACGACAGATTCCGCCCTGCAGCGACTGGAGAGGGATGTACTGGAACAGTCCCCCCGCATTGTTTTCATTACTCTGGGCGGAAATGACTTAAAAAACGGGGTTCCCAGGGACAGGGCCTTTGCCAATCTGAAAATCATTGTGCAGACCATTCAGGAAAAAGGCGCGATGGTGGTTATCGGCGGCATAGATATTCCCTTCTGGGGAAAAGGTTTCGGGCAGGCATATGAAAAACTGGCCGGTGAATGCGGCGCGCTGCTGATTCCCAATATCTTCAAAGGTATCTTCGGAAAACCGGAAATGATGAGCGACACAATACATCCCAATGATGCGGGCTATGAAATCATGGCCCGGTATTTTTATGAAGCTGCAAAATCCCATATCTGAAACAGTCTGCGGAATGCGTCCGCGGCAGACTTTTTTTAGCCGGATTCCCGGATACAGGGGGAACCCGGCAGTATTTCAGAAATTCATGCAGGCATCATGCAGGTTATTTCCGTCCCCGCTATTCCCCCGCTATTCCATGCGCCAGCAGTTCCGCTGCTTCGGTGACGTTCATATTTTCATGAATCAGCCCGTAAACCGCGGAGAGCAGGGCTGCGGGGTGCGGGCTTTGCCAGACGTTGCGGCCCATGACGATGCCTTTGGCCCCGCCCTGTAATGCGCCGTGGATCATTTTCAGGGTATCCAGATCGCTTTCACATTTGGGACCGCCTGCAATCATGACCGGAACCGGACATCCGGCCACCACTTTGTCAAAATCCGTTTCCGTATAGTAGGTTTTGATGATGTCGGCGCCGTGTTCCGCTCCCACGCGGGAGGCCAGGGCGATGAATTTTGGGTCTTTTTTCTTGTCTTCATTGGTTTTGCCCAGTCCGATGACCCCCAGTAAGGGCATATCCCATTTCCGGCATTTACCGGCCAGGGCCGCCATATTGATAAGGGTTTCATGCTCAAAATCGGACCCGATGAATGCGGAGGTGGCCATGGCATCCGTGCCCAGGTGCAGGGCCTCTTTCACAGTGGCGGTTAAACCTTCCCTTGTGAGATCCGGCCCGGCGATGGTGGCTCCGCCGCTGGCGCGCAGGATGACCCCCGGATCGCCTGCGGGATCAAAGGCATGGACATAGACCCCTTTGGTCATGAGCCAGCAGTCAATTTTGTTGAGTGCATCCAGATCCCGGATGGTTTTGGCAATATCCACAATACCGGTCATTGCGCCCAGAGCCATGCCGTGATCCACGGCGATGACCAGACTGCGTCCGGTTTTTTTGTTGAGTATTCTGTTGAGTCGTCTTTGTCTTCCGTTCATTTTGTATTTTTTCTCCCTTATGACAGCTCGTTCCCACGCTCCGCGTGGGAACGCTTTTGGGACGCTCCGCGTCCCGGATTATAATGGGACGCGGAGCGTCCGGTGCTGCATTCCCACGCGGAGCGTGGGAACGAGTAATTCTGTATCAGAAAACCACAATCCCCCGTATCATTTTCTGATTTCTGGCTCTTTCCACTGCCTTGAGAAAATCGTCCAGGGAAAAACGGTCGGATATAATATCTTCCACCTCGATTTCATTCCGGATAATAATATCCAGGCATTCCCGGAACTGCACGGGCGAGGCCGCAAAGGTTCCTGTTAAATTGATTTCACAGTAGTGCAGCCATCTGGGATCCACCGAAATCATCTGCCCTGCGGGCGGGCCGCCGAAGATATTGAAGGTTCCGCCCTTGCGGGTGAGTGTCAGATGCTCTTCAATGACCGAGGGAATGCCCAGGGAGGCGATGACGGTTTCCGCTCCTTTTCCATCCGTGATCTTCCGGATTTCCGCTTTATGATCCGTTTTACCCGGATTCAGGCAGTAATCCGCGCCCATTTTCCGGGCTGTTTCCAGGCGTTCATCCAAAAGGTCAACGGATATGACTTTGGCCCCGGCCCATTTGGCCATTTTCAGGTGCATCAGTCCCATAGGCCCTGCGCCGAGGATCAGCACATGGCTTCCGGCCTCCACCTTACAGGTTTTCAGAGAAGCATATACGCAGGAAAGGGGTTCGGTAAGTACGGCCTTTTCATAAGACAGATCATCCGGCAGTTTCACCACACCGCCGATATTGACAATCTCTTTGGGAAGCCGGACATATTCTGCAAAACCGCCTTCAATGCCGTGGGCCAGTCCGAATTCATTTTCACAGAGATTATGCCGACCTTTTTTACAGAAATGGCATTTTCCGCAGACCGCAATGGGATAAACCGCCACCCGGTCCCCGACATGATATCCGCTGACAGTCTTTCCGCATTCCGCAATTTCCCCCACCACCTCATGGCCTAAGATTGTGGGAAGGTCTTTGGGTAAACCCTGGCCTAAAAGCGTTTTGATATCCGTGGCGCAGATGCCCGAAACCTTTGTCCGGACAATGATTTCCCCTTCCCCTGCGGAAGGGGTGGGATATTCTTCAATGCGGATATCGCCTTTTCCATGTACAAGCGCTGCTTTCATTTATGTATTTCTCCTGCTTCGGGATTTTTCTTTGATGACCGTCATGAGGGCCTTTACTTTGGCCGGGTCTTTTTTTCCGGGCACGGCCTCCACGCCGGAACAAAGGTCAATTCCGTAAGGGTCAAGATTTTCAAGGGCTTGGCCCACGTTTTCGGGACGGATCCCCCCGGCCAGCCAGAGCGGTACAGGACTTTGAACGGCATCCATGAGTTTTTTCACCAGCTTCCAGTCCGAGGTCTGCCCGGTTCCCCCGAATTTTGTCTTTCCCTGCATGACGGCCACTGTGTCAAAGATCAGGGCATCCACCCCCGCATCCGTATAATCCGTCACAGTTTTTTGGAAGTAACGGACATCCGCTGCTTTTCCTTCCGGTGGCAGATGCACGGACTGCCACAGTTCCAGATCCGGATAGGTCTGATCCAGATATTTCAGGAAAGGAATATCCGCCGGATCCAGGAACTGAACGGCAAAGGGATGCAGTTCCCGGATCAGGGTTTCGATCCGCTGTTCTTTCATCTGAAAGACCAGGGCCACACCGGGAATGGGCGGCCGGTCAAACAGTGCTTTGGCATCTGCGATGGACAGGGAACGGGGGGAAAAATCCGTTTCAATCACGGTTCCGAAAAAATCAGCCCCTTCTGCCGCGGCCAGGGCCGCATCTTCCGCATTGGTCGTACCGCAGATTTTGGCTTTATAGCTTTCGGTCATGCCCTTAGCCTTTGAGCCAGTTGTCATTGATGAAGGAGCGTTCCACACCGTTTTCCGTAACGGTTCCGCCCATATTGTCCACTTCGGTTTCAATGATACGGGTTTTGGAAATATTCAGGGAATCCAGATAGGCCAGCACCCTGTCATAAACCTCCTGTTTCCGGGTCAGGGCAAAAATGGTGGGACCTACGGAACTCATTCCCGCAATCTCCACGCCCATGCCGCGGAACGCGTTGATAAAACTGTAGATGGGGGTTCCGTATGCGCCGTGCTGTTCGCATTCGGCCCGTTTGGACCCCAGATAGGAAATATCAAAAAGCGCATCCCCCATTTTTTTCAGATCTCCCCGGACCATGGCCGGAATCATATCAAAAAGAACAATCTGGGCTTTGGCCCCGGCCTGCATTCCATCCAGGCTTCTGGCCCGTCTGAGCAGCAGTTCCACTTCGGATTCCGCAGAGGTTTCCCTGCCCTGGAATTCATCTTCCAGGCTTTTCACTTCCGGAATAAAAACAATGACCTTTGTATCGGGCAGATCCACCCGGTGAACCATGACCAGATCATCACTGGCCACCACCCAGCCGCCGTTGATGCCCACCATTGCACCGATACCGGTTTCAAATGCGGGCAGCAGACAGCCTTCGGTCATGGGACTTTCCTCGCAGGAATGATAGCCCATGATCCGGCGGAGTTCCCAGCCCGTAAAGGGACGGCCCAGCACTTCATTCATGCCGATACATACGGAGCACATGGTTCCGATGGAGGAGCCCAGTCCCACATGCCGCCGTCCGTGATCCTGCAGTTCAATTTCAAAACCGCCCTCATAACCCAGAAGTTCTTTGAAGATATGGGCGAAATGTTTCACAATCAGGGAGCGTTCCCCGCGGGTGCGGATTTCCGGCTCTTTGATGGCCTTCACACCGGCATGGAAATACACACCGATACTGATACCGATACCGCCGCCGCCCGGACGGTTGAGGTTGAAGCAGTTCATATCCAGCACTGTGGGATGCAGCCGGGCCGGAACTTTGACCCTGATTTCCGCGTCTTTTACGGTCTGCACTGTCCGGGGTTTCACACCGATTTTTTCATAGGAATGGATAAATTTCTTATCTCCGGGTTCAAATTCTTCCAGTACCGTGGAAACCTTGTCAAAACGTCCGCCGATAATACCGATTTCAATTTTCTGTTTGTCCATAGTCTGAGAATCCTTCTTTTGTCCATAATTACTTTTGTCCGTTAGGAATTGTCAACAATACACTGTCAATTGGGATCAACTGAGATAAGATGAATAGCATAAAATAGAAGAAGGGTCAAAAACTGAATGTGATAAAAGGATTACTGCTGCACGGCCGATTTGGTTTTTATATTACCCAAAATTGCTACCCAATGTCATTGACGTAAGACTCCCCTCCCTGAGGGAGGGGCAGGGGGAGGGTAAAAAGGGGCTTTCATTACAGTCCCCTGCTGCCCCCTCCCGCCGGGAGAGGGGAATACTCTGCTTACGTCAATGACATTGAATTGCTACCTATAAACGTAACCTGCTGATTTTTCGTTCCGGCAACTTTTGGGTATCCTGTAAGTAGTTGATTTTTATTTGTCGTTTCAATAGGTGGCAACCAGGGGTATATTAAAAAAATCCGCTGATCCCGAATTATTTCCAATATCATTTCGTTAAGGAATTTCCGGAGTGCCAAAATGAAGTAAAACAAAATTTTTGCCGGATTTTCCGAATTATTTCAGTGTCCCGGACTTTCAGGCTTCGACGAGAGATTGGCCGGACGTTCCCGACTCTGCCGTTCTTAACTTAGCGGTATTGCGAATTATTTCAGCAGAGACGCAGGGCAGTGCGTCCCGTGTGGATGCCGAAAATTATAACAATATGAATTTATGAATAAAATTTGGTTATGACAGTATCAGTAGATCAAAAAGTTTCCGGAGGAGTGCAAAAATTATATTTTTGCACAGGTTGGCCGGAAGCTGCGGTCGTGCAGAAATACAGTTTCTGCACTCCGGGACAGCCCTGAAACCGTATCCGGGGAAAACTTTTCGATCTGCTGAGTACGCTATATTTTGAACATACCTGCACTTGCCACCAGATCTTCTGCTTCCGAAGCATTCTGCTGCGTAATTTTATCCACTTCGGCAATTCCCTCGGCAATCTGTTTTATGCCTCCTGCCTGTTCACCCGATGCCGCTGCAATTTCATCTGTCAGTTTTCCTGCCTCAGACGTAACTTCTGAAATTTCATAGAAAGCCCGGTTTACCGAGTCCAAAATTGACGACCCCCTCGTAATTTTATCTATCATCCCCTCAATAAGAAGTGTTGTATTTTTAGAGGCCTCGCCGGTTCTCATGGCAAGGGTTCTGACCTCGTCCGCAACAACGGCAAAACCTGCACCGGATTCTCCGGCTCTGGCAGCTTCAATGGCAGCGTTCAGTGCCAAAAGATTTGTCTGAAACGCAATTTCATCTATGGTTTGCACAATATTTGAAGTTTCCTCACCGGCATTTGAAATATCTTCCATGGATACGGTCATTTCTGTTATGGAGTCATTGGCTTTTGCTACAATGCTACCTGCATGTTTCATCAGTTCGTTCACCCGTCCGGCATTGTCCGCATTTCTTCTGGTCATGGAAGACATTTCTTCAAGGGAGGCGGATATTTCTTCCACAGATGATGCCTGTTTGGAGGAATCACTTGACAGATGCTTTGATGAAACAATCACCTGTGAGATATTTTTACCCATTTTTTCGCAAATACTGTTTGCTGCCTGTCCCATGATTCCAATTTCATCTTTCTGCTGAAGATGAAGTCTCTGCCTCATATCACCGTCCGCAATATTTTTCAGCATACCGGTAATGCCGCTGAATGCTTTCATCATCCGGTTTGTATAACTGAATGATATGCCCAGTGTGAGGAAGGAAAACAGCAGAAAAAAAATCCACAGTGCCTTTGTTGCAAAAAAATAGGCAAATGCGGAAATTTTTGCTGAATATTCCGAAAATATATCCCCTTTTATTTTGAAATCTTCTGCAAATGTGAAAATGGCTTCCAGCAGGGTTTTGTCTCCGGTTTTGATGTAGCTGTATACAGAGGGCATGTTTTTATTAAAATCTGCCAGGGAACTTTCCCACTGCTCCATTAAAACTTTTACATATTCATGGGCACCGATTACAGCGATCAGACGGATTACCCCCTCCGCATCCCTATAAGTAAGAGAATCAAACACATCATCCATCTGTTTTGCCAGTTCTTCCCTGTCCATTTTTTTTCCTTCTGAAAGTGCTGTCATTTTCGGGCCGAACCGGTTGATTTTATATCCCTTTTCCAGATTTTTCAGAGACAGTTCCTGATCATTTTTGTCACCGGTGATAATATATTTGTTCAAATATTTAAAACCGTTAAGATTTGCATCAAGCCATTCTCTTTCCATTCTCACAATGACAACGATAATATTTTCTGCATAAATAATATATTTGGCTGCAAAAACCAAAAGCAGGGACAATATTACCGGCAGGACAATAATGGCAGTAATTTTCTTTCTTACGGAACCGGTCAGATATGCAGATGTTTTTTCTGAAATTTTCGCTTTGTTCATCATAATTGTTCCTTATTATATAAAAAAGTTGAATGTTGAATGCTTAATTATTACAGTATCGCAGGATGCGTTAGCAAGTGTCTGCGAAAAACCGGCCTCCACCTTAATTTTCGCACTCCGCGCAGCTTTCATGCTTCGTTGTGAGTAACGGCTCATGGCCGTT
>JAABRU010000141.1 GCA_011390755.1 Desulfobacteraceae bacterium
TGAAAGTCTCCTGTAGAGACGCACGGTGTGCGTCTCTACGGTGTATTTTCATGCTTCGTTGTGACCGTCAGTCATGGTGGTTTATATGAAAGTATCTGCGAAAAACCGGCCTCCGCCTTAATTTTCGCACTCCGCGCAGCTTTCATGTTTCGTTGTGAGTCATAACTCATGGCCGTTTATATGAAAGTGTCTGCGAAAAACCGGCCCTTCGGCCTAAATTTTCGCACTCCTCCGCAGCTTTCATGCTTCGCTGTGATTGCGTATCATGGCCGTTTATATAAAAGTGTCTGCGAAAAACCGGCCTCCGCCTTAATTTTCGCACTCCGCGCAGCTTTCATGCTTCGCTGTGAGTCACGGCTCATGGCCGTTTATAAGTAAGGCATCTTCTAAATTTTCGGGTATAAAGTTTTCAGAAAAACCGAATTTTTCAAAAAAAATTCCGGTTTGTTAACCCTTAATTTCAAATTTGACAGCGCACCGGTGTAACCCGGCATCAGCGATACAAAAACGGGCAGTTTATTCATGGGAAAGTCCCTTACAATTTTATGCCATAATATATCCCTTTTATCAATCATAAAAAAGGGATATAACCTGAAAATATATCATCAGTGCTGTTTCCTTAAGAAATTTTTCTGCCCTCTTTGCAAAAAACTCAATGCTGCTGCCTTAAACTGAAAATTCCCCTTCCCTGTGGGAGGGTTGGGGGCAGTACAGTTGACGTAATGAATATTTTTTCCGCCGGGGCGTATGCAATACGCCCCTGAACCTTACATCAGCTGTATTGGGGTGGGGGCGGGGAGTTTTGGGTCAGCAGCATTAATTCTGATATTGACAAAACAGGAGGAGGGGCTGTAAAAATAATTCTCTTGAAAAGTGAAAGAATTAGCGATATGATTGATTGTGTTTGGGTAAGTATTCGATTTTCGGATATGAATTCTTATAAATATTGTGATGGGGGATATGTTTTTTTATTTTTTCAAATATCCGGATAATACACCGGAAACGACGGTCTTCGAATAATGCCTGTTTACGAATACAAAGGTTTGAATATCAAGGGAAAGTCCGTTTCCGGCATTGTGGATGCCGAAAGCGCGTATGCGGCCCGGCAGAAACTGCGGACAACAAAGATATATCCCACAGATATACAGGAAACCCATGAAACCCCGACCAGGAAGGCAGAACGCTTTTCCGGAATCAGCCGTTCATTTACCCGTGTCAGACCTGCGGAAGTATCTCTGATGACCCGGCAGCTTTCCACCCTTGTCGGAGCAGGTTTTCCCCTGGTTTCGGCCCTGGATACCCTGATTCCCCACATCCGGCCCCAGAGCTTCCAGCGGGTGCTGGCACAGATCAAAGATACCATTGTGGAAGGCAATACCTTTGCCACTGCCCTGTCCCATTTTCCGGCTGTGTTTTCCCCTCTGTTTATCAATATGGTTCGGGCCGGGGAATCTTCGGGAACTTTGGAAATTGTGCTGGAAAGACTGGCCGACATTACTGAAAAACAGCAGGCCCTCAAAAGCCGTATCCGCTCGGCCCTGGCCTATCCCGTGCTCATGGCCGGCATTGGTGTGCTGGTGCTCTTTTTTCTGCTGACTTTTATTGTTCCCAATATTGCCTCGATTTTTTCCGATATGGACAAGGCACTGCCTGCCCCGACGCAGGTGCTGATTATTATCAGCGATTTTTGCAAGCAGTACTGGTGGGCTCTTCTGTTACTGCTTTGTATTCTTTTTTTCAGCATCCGCCAGTTTATCAAAACCGAAAAAGGCCGTCTTTACTGGGACAGACTGATGCTGAAATTTCCGGGCGGCGGTGTACTGGTAAAAAAACTGGCGGTGGCCCGTTTTACCCGCACCCTGGGCTCCCTTTTGGAAAACGGAGTCACTATGCTGGCAGCTTTGGATATTGTAAGAAATATTGTGGGAAATGTGCTGCTTTCCCAGGCCATAGACAAAGCCGCCGAAGATGTCGGCAAAGGACAGGGACTGGGGATGTCTTTGGCGGAAACCGATGTGTTTCCCCCCCTTTCCATTCAGATGATTCTGGTGGGCGAGCAGAGCGGGGAACTGGAGCCCATGCTGAATAAGGTGGCGGATGTGTATGAAAATGAAGTGGAAAGCACAGTCATGAGTCTGACCTCGCTGCTGGAACCGCTCATGATCCTGGTCATGGCGGCCATTGTGGGATTTATTGTGCTTTCCATCTGTCTGCCAATTTTTGAAATGAACGAACTGATACGGTGAGGTGTCAGGTTTTCGGTGTCAGGTGTCAGGTTTTGCATTGAAAAATATGGGAGGAATAATGAAAGATAGTGTATTTATGAAAAAGATGAATATGCAGGGATTTACCCTGATTGAGCTGATGGTGGTGATTGTCATTCTGGGAATTCTTGCCGGGCTGATCGTCCCCAGAATTATGGAAAGACCGGATCAGGCCAAACAGATGAAGGCCAAAACCCAGATAGCCAGCCTGGAAACCGCCCTGAAATTATACAAACTGGATAACGGTTCTTATCCCACAACAGATCAGGGACTGCAGGCGCTGGTGGAACAGCCGGGCAGCGGGTCACCCGCAAAAAACTGGCGCAAGGGCGGTTATCTGGAAAAAGGCAGAGTGCCCAAAGATCCCTGGGGATTTGATTATGTTTATCTCAGCCCCGGAATGCACGGAGATTTTGATATTATCTCTTACGGGGCAGACGGTGTGCCCGAAGGGGAAGATGCCAATAAGGATATTAACAATTGGGAAATCGAATAGTTTTTGCATTCTGCCGGATATATACAGACCGGATAAATACAGACCGGATAAATATGCACCCGGCAAATATACAAAAGGCGGATGCAGAAAAGGGATATACCCTCATTGAACTGATTGTTGTCATTGCCCTGATCGGTATTCTGCTGTCTTTTACCATTCCCCGTTTCCACGGATCACTTCTTTCGGATAACAGCAATAAAACTGTCCGGAGGATTGTTTTACAGGTGCAGCATCTGCGCCAGAATGCCGTCAGGAGCCGGAAAATGCACACTCTGCATATCAGTCCTGACAGCAGAAAGATGTGGGTGACAAATGAAGGCATGTCGGAAGAAGATGCCGAAGCTGCGGCAGACGGAGGGGAAGAATTTCCCGAAGATGTGGATATTACAGATGTGGAATATCCCGATAATGAAAAAATATCCTACGGTGAGGCGCGCATCCGCTTTTCTCCCAAAGGATATTCGGATAAAGTCATGATTCATCTGGAAAATACGGACGGGGAGCGCAAAAGTCTCCTGATTGAACCCTTCCTGCCCAATATCGAAATTTTTGATGATTATGTGGAATTTGAAAACTGAGAAATACTGCCGCATCTGCAGTGGGAAAAAAAAAGGTTTTACACTGCTGGAAGTCATGGCGGCTGTTTCCATTCTTGCCATTGTGCTCACTGCTGTCTACCGTCTGCACGCCCAGACCATTTCCATGAACAGTTCCGCCCGTTTTTACACCAATGCCCCTCTGCTGGCCCAGCGGACCCTGGCGGAAGTGGAAACCAAAACCGATGAGTTTATGGGCGCGGATTCCGGAGATTACGGGGATGAATTTCCCGGATATTCCTGGACTGTCAGTGTGGAAGATGTGGAATCCGAAGAACTGGGAGAAGCCGCGGAAGATCTCAAACAGATTGATGTGGGGGTCATGTACAATGAAGGGGAATTCAGTTACAGTTTCAGAACCTACCGCCTGCTGCCGGATGAAAAATAGATGAAACAGTATACTGTCACCGGGGAAAGGGCCTTCACCCTTTTTGAAATCCTCATTTCCCTGTTTATTTTCAGCATTGTCATGGTAACGGTATTCGGTTCCTACCAGGCTGTGTTTTCCAAAACAGATGCCATTGAGGAAGGCATGGATGTGTATGAAACCGTCAATAACTGTCTCAACCGTATGAGCGAAGATATCAAATCCGCGTATATTGTGCTTCCACCCGCATATGACAAACCCAGATTCGATTCCGAACCGGATCCCTACCGCATGATCGGAGACAGTTCTTTTGGCGGCGGGGGCAGTTTTGCCCGTTTCCGCTTTACCTCCTATGCGCATATGTCCCTGACAAAAGACAGCCGCAACGGCATTGCGGCCATTGTGTATTATGTAAGCGAAAGACAGGATGAGACCTATGCCCTGAAACGCTCTGACACCCTGGCCCCTTATCCGAAATATCCAAGAGGATTTGAGGCAAAGGCATCGGATCCGGTATTATGTCCAAATATAAAAGCCTTTACACTGCTGTATTATGATGAGGAAGGAATGGAACATGAAAACTGGGATTCTGATTCACAGGAATTCAAATACGCCAGCCCCGCGGCCGTGAAAATCACCCTGGAAATCGGGGATGAAGACCATTCCCTTTTCTTCGGTACAACGGTAAAAATACCTGTTTCAAGAGAGCCTGTTTTATAAGCAAAAACAGCTGATGGGTCAAATCTGCTGATCAGAAAATTTCCTCCCCGGCGGGCGGGGCAATACTGTTGATGTAAGAAATTGCGGACTGCCAAACTTACAGTCCGGCAGTCTTTTCCCGAATTGCTTCAAGTATGTCAAACTGTAAGTTTGACACTCCTCAGGGGGAAGGGAGTCTTAAGAATGTCGGGTTACGCTGCGCCGGCCCGACCTGCTTTGGGCAGATTATTTTTGCCGAATTCCCTTATTCATTCTGAAAAAAACTTGACACTGACAAAATAATAGTATAATAGCATCAGACTTTGTTATTCGGTTATGAGATGGCCTGGCAGGGCCTTTTTTATTTATACTGAAATAAAAGGAGCGGAAATGATCTGAGCAAGGTCATGATTTTATTATTCATGCGGAGAATTTACTCCCCCTGCTGCCTACCTGCAGTAACCGAATCCCCCGTCCGGGACACTCCCGAATGAGAGGGATTTTTTATTTTGGAAACAATTCAATACAATGACGGGCCGATCCGATTCCGGGAAAACGGGAAAAAACTGATATATTCGGATGCCTGTCAAACAAGGACGTGTAAATGAAAAACGATATCAGACAGGTCAGAAATATCGGTATCAGTGCGCATATTGATTCGGGGAAAACCACACTCACCGAACGCATCCTTTTTTATACCGACCGGATTCACGCTATCCACGATGTCAAAGGCAAAGACGGCATCGGTGCAACCATGGATTCCATGGAACTGGAAAAGGAAAGGGGAATCACCATTGCGTCCGCGGCCACCTTCTGTGAATGGAAAGGCCATAAAATCAATATTATTGATACCCCCGGACATGTGGATTTTACCATAGAGGTGGAACGCTCTCTCCGGGTGCTGGACGGAGCTGTTCTGGTGCTCTGTTCCGTGGGCGGTGTGCAGTCCCAGTCCATTACCGTGGATCAGCAGATGAAACGCTACAAGGTTCCCTGTATCGCATTTATCAACAAATGCGACCGGAGCGGGGCCAACCCTTTCCGGGTAGTGGATCAGCTCAAAGAAAAACTGGGGCATAATTCCGTTGCCATGCAGATTCCCATCGGCCTGGAAGCCGACTTCAAAGGGGTGGCGGATCTGGTGTCCATGAAAGCCCTGTATTTTGACGGAGAAAACGGGGAAAAAGTGCGGGTGGAAGAAATTCCTGCGGACCTGCTGGCAGAAGCCGAAGAAAAAAGGGAGATACTGGTGGATGCTGCTTCCATGTTTTCCGATGAACTGACAGAACTGATTCTGGAAGAAAAGGAAATTCCCAATGAACTGCTGCTGGATGCTGTCCGTCAGGGGGTTCTGGGCCGCAAACTCACACCGGTTTTCATTGGTTCGGCCTATAAAAACAAAGGGGTGCAGCCCCTGCTGGATGCGGTGAACCGCCTGCTTCCCTGCCCTGCGGATGTGGAAAATGAAGCCCTGGATACAGAGCACGACGAGGCATCGGTGATTCTGGACAGTGATTCCGAAAAACCGACCGTGGCCCTGGCCTTCAAACTGGAGGACGGGCAGTACGGACAGCTGACCTATATCCGGGTCTATCAGGGCAATCTGAAAAAAGGCGATACCCTGGTCAATGTGCGCAGCGGCAAAAAAATCAAAATCGGCCGGGTGGTGCGGATGCACGCCAGTCAGATGGAGGATATTGAATCCATTCCTGCCGGTTATATCGGCGCGCTTTTCGGCATTGACTGTGCTTCCGGTGATACCTTCACCGCACCGGGTCTGAGCCTGACCATGACATCCATGTTTGTCCCCGCACCGGTCATTTCCCTGGCCATTATGCCCAAAGACAATAAATCCCAGATCAACATGTCCAAGGCACTGAACCGTTTTTCCAAAGAAGACCCGACCTTTAAAACCTTTGTGGATGAGGAAACCGGCGATACCATTATTTCGGGTATGGGAGAGCTGCACCTGGACGTATATGTTGAGCGGATGCGCCGGGAATACAAAGCCGAGGTGGATGTGGGGCAGCCCCGCGTGGCATACCGGGAAACCATTACCCGCATGGCTGAATTTAATTATACCCACAAAAAACAGACCGGCGGTTCCGGGCAGTACGGGCGTATTGCCGGATATATGGAACCCCTTGCCGATGAGGAATTTGTCTTTGAAAATAAGGTTACCGGCGGTGCCATTCCCACCCAGTATATTCCGGCCTGTGAAAAAGGTTTCCGGGCCTGTCTGGAAAAAGGACCCAGCATGGAATTTCCGGTAACCGGTATCAAAATACTTATCAATGACGGGGCTTCCCATTCGGTGGATTCTTCGGAAATGGCTTTTCAGGCAGCGGCAAGAGGTGCGTTTCTGGAAGCATATAACAAAGCGGCCCCGGCTATTCTGGAACCTATCATGAAAGTGGTGGTGGAAACACCATCCGAATTTCAGGGAGCCGTTATGGGACTGCTGAACCAGCGCAGGGGCCTGATTGTGGGAACACAGGATGAAGGCCCCATGTGCGTCATCGAAGCCCAGGTTCCTTTGGCAGAAATGTTCGGCTATTCTACTGTGCTGCGTTCTTCCACCCAGGGAAAAGCCCAGTTTACAATGGAATTTGCAACCTACCGGCAGGTTCCCCAGAGCATTGCCGAAGAACTGAGAAAGAAAGCGGCGGAAGTGAAAAAGAATGCTGCATAAACAAAAGGAGACTTCAGGTTCAGCCCGAATTATCTACCTGATGGAAAGGAATTTCAATATGATGAAAAATGAAATCACACGGCGCAACCCTTTAAAACTGATGGGCTATGATGCAGAAGATATTCTGAATCCCGGTGACTTCGGCGCAATTACGGCAAGAGCCGGTGTGGGGAAAACCGCTTTTCTTGTCCAACTGGCTTTGGACAAACTGCTCCGGAATCTGAATGTTCTGCATATCAGTCTGGGGGAACCGGTGGAAAAGGTATGTCTCTGGTATGAAGAAGTATTCCGGAATCTTGCATTTGACTGCAATATCAAATATCTGGATCCTTTTTGGGATGCGATTCTTCCCAACCGCTTTATCATGACTTTTAAAGCGGAATCCTTCAGTGCGGAGAGGCTGCAGGAGCGTCTCACGGATCTGACAGAGCAGGACATTTTTTTCCCCCGCATGATGCTCATTGACGGTCTGCTTTTTGATGAAAATACAAAAGCGGTCCTGGTGGATTTGAAAAAAATCGCAAAGGAACTGGGGATCGGAGTATGGTTTTCAGTGCGTACCCATCGTCATGAATCTCCCCGGACAGACAGTCTGCCTCCGGTCATGAGTCAGGTGGCAGATCTTTTTGATGTTGTGCTGCAGCTGCAGCCCGAAGGCAAAGATATTTTTGTGAGAGCTCTCAAAGGTGCGCCGCGGGAACCGGCCGGAGAACTGATTCTGGATCCTGCAACGCTTTTGGTTCGCAACCCTGTGGAGCAGGCAGTCAACTGCGCATAAAAAAAAAGGACGGAATTTTATACCGTCCCACCGCTCTGTACTTTTATATACCCCAGGTTGCCGCCTATTGAAACAACAACCGAAAATCAGGCGGTTACAGGATACCCAAAAGTTACCGGAACGAAAAATCAACAACTTACGTTTGCAGGTGGCAACTTGAGTTTATATATCTGAATTAAGGCGATTTCCAAATATGAATGTACCGCTTCAGCAGGAGTCACAGACGGAAAGTCTGTAACCGGGCAGCCTTCCTGTCAGACGCTGCCGGACTTTCAGTCCGGCACTCCTCCGGTACATTTTTTTCAGGAAATCACCTAAAATCTGTGACGGTCCCGCAAAAAGTCCGAAAATCAGGTTTTGATTTTATTAACAGCATTTTTTAAAATCTGGACTTTTTACCGATTCATCAAAACCTGCACCGGATACTGTAAAAACAGGGGATGATAAAATCAGTGTCCTGTCAATTAAGTTTGTTGACAGAAAGTCCCTGTATATAGTATGCTGAAACCGAAAGGAGTCAGCAATGGGGAGACACAAAAAATATAAAGTAAAACTGAACGAAGACGAACGGACTGCTCTTGAGACGTTTGTGTCCGAAGGGAAAAAATCTGCCAGGGAAATAAACCGGGCCCGTATTCTTCTCCTTGCGGACAAAGAAAAAAAAGACAGGGAAATCACAGATATTCTGGGAATAACCCGGCAGACAGTACATTCTGTCAGGAAAAGATTCAGTGAATGCGGGTATGAATCTGTCACAGATCGTCTCAGGGAAAGACCCCGGTGCGGGCGACCGGTAACAATAGACAACCGGACGGAGGCGGGCATAACAGTCATCGCATGTTCCGATCCGCCGGAGGGACATGCGGAATGGACCCTCCGTCTGATTGCAGATCGGAAGAGCACACGTCTGATCACAGACAGCATATCCCATGAAAGTGTAAGAAAGATTTTAAAAAAAACGAACTGAAACCGTGGCTTTCCGAACAGAGGTGCATAGGAAAGATCACAGGTGACTGTATACGGCATAATGTCTCATAATACCTTATGATCCGCTTTATCCCCTGATATTGTAATGTAACATACCCTTTGAGAAAATCGGATGCTCCCGACTTCCGGCCCGGCCGGACACGGTTCCGGGGCGGATTCCGCTGTCGTCAGTCCGGTCGGTCTGCACAGGAGTCAGATCGTTATTCTG
>JAABRU010000321.1 GCA_011390755.1 Desulfobacteraceae bacterium
AAGTTTCCCCCGTATACGGTTTTACGGCTGTCCCGGAGTGCAGAAACTGTATTTTTGCACTGTCCCGGAGTGCAGAAACTGTATTTTTGCACCGCTGCATCTCCCGGTTACATGCAGAAATACAGTTTCTGCACTCCTCCGGAAACTTTTCGATCTGCTGAATATGGGAAAATCGGAAAACACGGTGAGGCAGGCACTGATCCGGCAAGGCAGCGGCCCTTTTTTTCTCAGTGATGCGGAATATGAAACGGACAGCCGCGTTTCCATTATTTTTCATTGTTTATCGGGTTCCGAGCCGCTGACACCGGATGAAATGAACAGACAGCATATGGAAGAGATTCTGGAACTGACAAACGGGAAGATAATCGGCAGCCGGGGATCTGCCGAAATTCCCGGTCCGCATCCCGGTAGTCTGGGGAAATGCATGAAAAAACCGGGCATCACTTAGGACCGGGAATATGGGGAAAATTTCCGGGTGCCGGAAAAATAACCGGGCGGTATGGTGATCTCCGGAAAAGATGATACCAAAGGAGTGCCGGACGGAAAGTCCGGCAGTGTCCGGCGGATGGACAGTCCCGCTCACAGACTTTCTGTCTGTGACTCCTTCAGATTCGGTACATGCATATTCGGAAATCGCCTATTCACTCCGTTTCTGTTTTGATTTTTCCGTTTTTTTCCCGGAAAATAATCGGGAATAAATTCATTTTGGCATTTTTGTGATGCTCTTTTATCACTTCTTTGGTCCGCTCCACATCCCGGCAGCGCACCGCATCAAAAAGTTCTTCATGCTCCCGGCCGATTTCCTTAAGACGCCCCACTTTTAAATCCTCTACGCGGAAACACAGATATATTTTCCGGCAGACTTCCCGGTAGCGGTATGTCAGATGATCGTTTTCCAGCATTTCAACAAGGGCGGAGTGAAATTCGGAATCCAGCACAAAAAACTGCCGGTGCATTCTGTCTGTAATGGATTGAAGAACCGCTTCCTTTCTTTCTTCCAGTGTCCGCAGTTTTTCATCCGTCATACTGCGGATGGCTTTGCTTACAGTACCGGTTTCCAGAATTTCCCGGATCTCATACAGCGATTCCGCCTCTTCCTTTGTCAGTTTATGCACCGAATAGCCCTGATTGGGAACAAAATCAAGATATCCTTCCTTGGCCAGAATGCTCAGGGCATTGTTCACCGGGGTGCGGCTGACCCCCAGCTGTTTTGCCAAATCTACAAAAATCAGCCGCTGGCCCGGAACAATGTCATAGTTGAGCATCATTTCCCTGATTCTGTCATACGCGGCCAGTGTGAGATTTTTTTGTCCCATCAGAAATCCGATTCCTTATTCATTAAATGAGTTACAACTTCGCCCGGCATCAGGATAAAAATTCCGCTTCAATAAAATCACAGATTTCCGAAGCCGCATTGATGTCAAAAACCGGTACATCCAGTTCTGTTTTTTTATCCGTCAGTGTATCCGATGCCACAGCAATGAGTGCGGGATCCTTTTCTTTGCCCCTGCACATGAGTTCCGGACTTCTTGCCTGCCGGTGCACTTCGATTTTCGGAAATCCGCTTTTTTTAAATCCTTCGGTCAGCAGAATATCCACATCGTGAAAATAGGCGGATGCCAGCTCTTCCACATCCGGTTCTCTGCCTTCGGGATTCTGCCGGACCATGGCCACTTTTGCCGGAGAACTGATAAGCATGGTATCTGCCCCGGCCTGCGTCAGTCGCCAGGAATCCTTTCCTTCCCGGTCAATATCAAACTGATGGGCATCATGTTTAAGGGTTCCGACCCTGTATCCCCTGCGTTTGAGTTCCCGGATCAGTTTTTCCAGCAGGGTGGTTTTACCTGTGCCGCTTTTGGCCACAATGGAAACAACGGGTAATTTCATTTTTTCTTTCTCTTTCTGATTTTTTCAGATATATAAAATCAATGCCGTTTCCTTAAGACTCCCCTCCCTCAGGGAGGGGCAGGGGGAGGGTGAAAAATCCGGCTGATTACAAAGCCCTGTTTCCCCCCTCCCCTGAACCCTCCCGCCGGGGGAGGGGGGATTTTCTGCTTAAGGAAACGGCATTGATAAATTGATAATATGCTGCTGATTGCAAAACGGGTTTGCCGCAACAGGAAAAACTATATTTTATATCATATTTCATGAAATGCAATATCTGGCAATGCTTTTTTGTCCCCCAAAAATGTAATCTGCTGTTTTACAGTACAACAAAAGTCAGGCATGGTGACTTTATCTGCACTTATTTGTACAAAATTATATTGACATACCGACATTGCATGTAATATAAAATGCAAGATTTTTGCAGAATAAAATAATGATGAATCTGTAAAAAGTCCGAAATCCGGGTTTTTCGGCAATTTAACATGCTGATTTTATTAAGACTGAATTCCGGAAAAATGACTTTTTACCGGTTCATCAAATAATGATGAATCTGTAAAAAGTCCGAAGTTCTGATTTTCCGCCATTCCGGCGGAATTTTCTGATTTTAGGCAGCTCCGGACTCCTGCTTTGACCGGACTCGTGACGGTTCGCATTTTTTACAGGGCTGTCAAAAAAACAAAACCAGGATCCGAAGGTTTTTCAAATGGAAAAAATAAAAGTCAGACAGTGGGATTTAAGAACCAAAGCATGGCTGGAACTGGAAGGGCATCCGGTTATCGGGGCAGGAAGGATGGCAATGCTGCAGGCCATTGAACACAGGGGGTCCATCCTTCGGGCATCTCAGGAGCTTGGCATTTCCTACCGCAAGATGCGGGGGGCTATCCGTGACATGGAAGATGTCATCGGTGAACCTTTGGTAAAAGCCTACAGGGGCGGCGGAAACGGCGGGGGAGCCGAGCTGACACCCGCCGCGCAGGAACTAATGGCATTTTTCAATAAATTCAGTAAAGAATTTAATAAAAAAGCGGATACACATTTTCAGCGTATTTTAAAGTAGATTTTTTTGTCTGCGTGTGGCAGAATCTGCCACTCGGAAACAGAAAACAGGAGATAAATTGCATGAAATCCTTTGAAGAATTACTGGAAGAATCTGTTGAAAGACACGGGCATCTGTGTGCGGGGCAGGTGATCGGAGTGCGTATGGCAATGCTCGGATGCCGTCTTGTCGGCATAGAAGAACCAAAATCCCCCCAATTTCGGAAAAAACTGATTGTTTATGTGGAAATTGACCGCTGCGCCACAGATGCCATTGAAAGTGTTACCGGCTGCCGTATGGGAAGGCGGACGCTGAAATTCAAAGATTTCGGTATCAATGCGGCAACATTTGTCAATCTGGATACCCGCGCTGCCTGCCGCATTGTATCCACGGAAGAATCACGGGATCTTGCAAAAAAATATGCACCGGATCAGAGCAATAAATATCAGCAGCAGATAGCAGGCTATAAAAAAATGCCCGATGATCTGCTTTTTGACATACAGCGCGTAAGGGTAAAACTGCCCGAGTGGGAAATGCCCGGCCCTCCGAGACGCCATGCCGTATGCAGTCGTTGCGGACAGATGGTCAGAGACGGCCGGGAAACAGAGGCGGGCAATGAAACCCTGTGCCGCCCCTGCGCAGGGGAGGCGTATTTTTATCCCGCGGATAATATTTCCCCGGAGTCATGAATTTTTCTGTAAGAGACTTTTCAATAGCATGAAAGACGGAGTGCGAAAAATAAGGCCGAAGCCGGTTTTTCGCAGACACTTTCATATAAACGGCTATGACGGAAGGTCACAACGAATGATGAAAATACACCGTAGAGACGCACTGCCGTGCGTCTCTACAAAGGGACTTTCATATAAACCAAAATAAGTTATGACTCACAATGAAATATAAAAATGAAGAACTGTTACAGACTGTAATAATTCAGCATTAAGCATTCAACATTTTCATATAAATCATCTGCCTGCCCGAAAGGGCGGATACAGGGGCAGGTCCTGTATGTTCCGGAACTGTCGGATTATAAGGAGACATAAAAAATGATACAGGTTGTCAGAATTGAAGATGCAATCGGATATCCCCTGGCCCATGATATTACGGAAATCATTCCGGGGGAATTCAAAGGGCCTGCATTCCGGCGGGGACATATGCTGAGCTGCCGGGATTTGGATCATCTCCGGAGACTGGGAAAAAACCATCTTTATATATTAAAATCCGAAAAAGACGAAATGCATGAAGATGATGCGGCCAGGGCTATTGCCAACGCCCTTTGCGGAAAAGGGGTGGGCTGGAGCGGAGAACCCCGTGAAGGGAAAATCGCGATGAAAGCCACACAGGATGGCCTGCTCAAAGTGGATACGGATGCCCTGCTGCGTTTCAATCTCATCGGGGATGTTATGTGTGCGACCCGGCACAGCAATACTCTGGTGAAAAAAGAAGAACAGGTGGCCGCAACACGGGCCATTCCGCTGCTGATTTCCTCCCAAAAGGTGGATGAGGCCGTAAAAACCGCACACAGCGCGGCTGCGGGTGTGCTGCGGGTTCTTCCCCTGAAAAAAGCCAAAGTCGGGGTTCTCATTACCGGCAGTGAGGTTTTCTACGGGCGGATAGAAGATAAATTTGAAGCGGTTATCCGCAAAAAAGTGACGGATCTCGGCGGCGAAGTGAGGGATGTCACTTTTCTGCCGGATGATGATGAGCAGATTTCCCAGGCCGCGCTGCATCAGATTGCAGATGGGGCCGATATGCTGATTACCACGGGCGGCATGTCGGTAGACCCGGATGACCGCACCCGTTTTGCCTTAAAAAAAGCCGGTGCCGGGGATATGGTGTACGGTTCTGCCGTTCTGCCGGGGGCCATGTTTATGATTGCCTATGTAAAAGGTGTACCGGTGCTGGGCATTCCGGCCTGCGGCCTGTTTGCCGTCACAACCGTTTTTGATCTCATCTACCCCAGGGTGCTGGCAGGTGAAAAAATTACCCGCAGTGAAATCGCCTCTCTGGGGCATGGCGGTTTGTGCCTGAAGTGCAAAAACTGCACATATCCCCGCTGTCCTTTCGGAAAATAAAACAAATTGCAGGAATATTCCGAAAAATTTCTCTTGCGATGTGCCCTTTGATTGTATAAATTTATATGAAAGTCCTGCACAACCCGTTACGGGGCTCTGCCCCGTAACGCATTTTTCCGGGGCTCCGCCCCGTACACAGTATGAGGCGGAGCCTCACCTCCGGTGTTACGGGGAGGAGTCCCGTA
>JAABRU010000322.1 GCA_011390755.1 Desulfobacteraceae bacterium
TATCCTTGGGAATGCCTTGTACCACAATGGTTTCATCCATTATGGCATGATGTTCGCCGATATTTTCTTTCACATTTTCGCAGAACTGATCCAGAGCCTCCTGAATTGCCGGCCGGTCCCTTCTTTTACCGATAAGGGCGCTTCTGGCCTCCTCCTCATTGTTATGTTTGATTTTTTCCCATGTTTCTTCTCCGATATGCCCGGCAATCCTTCTTTCAATGTGGACATCTTCGACCAGAACATAGAGAATAATCAGTTCCGCCTTGTAGGCATTGGCAATGCTCACGGCATAGGCCAGGGCATTGCGGGCACTTTCAGACAAATCGGTTGCATACAGAATTTTTTTGAATTTTATCTGGGGCAGTATCATATTTCCTCCGAAAGAGTTAATGTCAATTAAGAACTCCGGATAAAGTAAAACCAGGGCACCATAAAATCAGACTTCCGGAACGGACTTTATCGGCAGTTGATTTTACATCAGCGGATTTAATTTTTAATTCGAACAGTTGCGTTAATTATATACATTCAGGATTCCGACCGGATGACGGAGAATCTGAAATTCGGATTTTTTTCAGGTTCATCAGATTTTACAGTTTTTCCCCAGATTCATTCCGATCTCCAATGCTTTGCGGTTCAGTTCAATGAATCCGGCCGGAATGCGGTTTTCCAGTACTTTCATAAGAGATTCGGGGGATACCAGCTCCGTTATGCCGATAACGGCTCCCAGCATGCAGATGTTGAAAACGATGGGTTTGCCGATTTCCCCCATAACGCTTTTGTACATGGGAAGCTGCACCTGGCGGGCATCCACTTTGCTGTACATTTTTACATAGCGGGAATCCGTGAGCAGCAGTCCGCCGGGACGGATAATGGGGTAAAATTTGGTATAGGCCTCCTGGGTAAGGCATACCAGCACATTGGGCTGGGTAACTTTGGGATAACGGATGGGGGAATCCGCGATGATAATATCCGAGCGGGTGGCCCCCCCGCGGGCTTCAGGACCGTATGCCTGGGCCTGGGTGGCTTCCAGACCTTCAAACAGTACGGCCGTTTCTGCCAGGATAATGGCAGCCGTAATAACGCCCTGACCGCCCGAACCGGAAAAAACCAGTCTGCATCTTTCCATCAGGCTTGCCCTCCTCTTGCTTTTTCAATGACTTTGTCATATTCCGTGCAGTATTCGGGTTTATCCCGCTGCACAAACACCCCCCGCTCAATCAGAGACGGATTTTCCTCTTTGGCTTTGGAACCGATGGGGGTTGTATGGCTTTTGTACCAGTCCATCATTTCCGCAGCATCTCCCAGGCGGTTTCTTCTGCCGTAATAGGTGGGACACTGGGTCAGGATTTCCACCACGGAAAAACCGTCATGAAGTACGGCATCCCGGATCATTTCCGTCATCTGTTTGGCATGATAGGTGGTGGTACGGGCCACATAGGTGGCACCCGCGGCTTTGGCCAGTTCCGCGATGTCGAAACTGTAATCAATATTGCCGAAAGGGGATGTGGTGGCCTGACATCCGTAACCGGAAAGGGGAGAATACTGCCCGCCGGTCATACCGTAGATTCGGTTGTTCATCACCAGGGCCGTCATGGCAATATTGCGCCGGGCCGCATGGATGAAATGGTTACCGCCGATGGCCAGCGCGTCTCCGTCTCCCATGGGCACAATGACATTGAGTTCGGGTTTGCTCATTTTCACACCCGTGGCAAAGGCCAGGGCCCGTCCGTGCAGGGTATGCAGGGTGTGGAAATCCACATAGCCGGAAATACGGGAGGAACAGCCGATACCGGAAACCATGACGATTTCGTTTTTGCTCATGCCCAACTGCTCCACAGCCCGGAGCAGACTGTTGAGTACAATGCCGTGACCGCAGCCCGGGCACCAGAGATGGGGAAAAAAACGCTCCCGAATATAATCCTTGACTGCCATAATTAAACCCCCTTTCCCTGGAAAAGCCGCAAAATATTTTTGATATCCGTGGGTGTAATAAAAACACCGTCAATGCGGTTGGCCAGCACCACCCGTTCCGGTTCGGGCACAGCCCGTTTTACTGCACGGGTGATCTGCCCCATATTCATTTCCACCACCACAATCTGCCGGGCCATTGCACATTTTTCCTCTACCAGACCGTAGGGAAAAGGCCAGAGACTTTGCAGTTCCAGCAGTCCCAGCCGCTCCCCCCGGGCTCTGCGGTTTTCCACCACATGCAGGGCGGACCGGGCAGAACAGCCGTAGGAAATCAGCACGGTGCGGGCATCTTCCAGATAGTATTCTTTATAGCGGGTGATGGTTTCCGCATTGTTTTTGATTTTGTCGTTGAGATGGCGCAGAAGCTCATGCACCACTCCCGGATTGCCGGTGGGAAAGCCCCACATATCATGAAAAAGACCGGTAACATTATAACGGTGTTCACTGCCGAAATCCGACATGGGCAGGCGTCCGTCTTCACGGGGCAGATAGGGATGATAATCCACTCCCGCCTTTACGGAAGTGCGGAGCCGGTCCACCACCTGAATTTCCCCCTCTTCGGGAATTATGAGTTTTTCCCGCATATGACCGATAACTTCGTCAAAAAGCAGAATCACCGGAGTCCGGAACATTTCAGCCATATTAAAGGCGTGAACGGTCATTTCAAACACGTCCTGATGCGTAGAGGCCGTAAGGGCAATAATGGAATGATCCCCGTGAACCCCCCAGCGGGCCTGAAGCACATCCCCCTGGCCCGGCCCGGTGGGCAGTCCTGTGGAAGGCCCGCCCCGCTGCACATTGACAATAACACAGGGAATTTCTGCCATAATGGCATAGCCCAGACCTTCCTGCATGAGAGAAAAACCGGGGCCGCTGGTGGCCGTCATCACCTTGTGACCGGTCAGGGATGCCCCGACAATCGCGCAGACGGATGCAATCTCATCTTCCATCTGAAGAAATTTTCCGCCGATCTGCGGCAGGCGCTTTGCCATATGCTCTGCCACCTCAGTGGAAGGGGTAATGGGATAGCCCGCGTAAAAATCCAGCCCTGCATACAGGGCGGCTTCCACACAGACTTCATTTCCCTGGATGAATTTAAGCTGATTTCCCATTTTCGGAAGCCTCCTGTTTTTCGGTCAGAATTTCAATCGCCAGATCCGGACAGCGGATCTCGCACAGTCTGCAGCAGATACAGTCTTCCGGACGTGCTGCAAACACCTTTTCCTGTGCATCCAGTTCCAGGACATTTTTGGGGCAGAAATGCACGCATATACCGCATCCCTTGCACCATTCCCGGTTGATGAGATGTTCTTTGAGTTTTGCTTTGGCCATAAACAAAATCCCCCTGCTTTCAATAAAAGTACGATACAGGTGTATTAAAAATGCCAATGAAGGTTTGGAACCGGTATTGTAAAATCAGGCAGTTATCAAATCAGCTCCGGAAGTCTGATTTGATAATATCCTGTGTTTATTTCATCCGGAGTTTCTGATTCTTCATTGGCATTAAAAAAATCCGGGCCTGTGTCTGCAGTGTATCGTCAAGGTTAAAATGAGGGGTATTCGGAATATCTGCGGAAAAAACCGCAGGGGCGTATTGCATACGCCCGCCATGCGCGGCTTTGGGGCGTATGCAGTACGCCCCTGCAGGAGTAATATAACCCGTCATTACAAAACTTGACAGAACAGTAGTCAGACATCCGTCCGGCTTTGGGCATTCATATATTCATTAAAACGGTGCACATGTTTCCGGGCCTGTTCCCGCGCCACGGAAACCTTTCTGCTTTTGACAGAGTCCAGAATCTCATGCAGGTCGGTATAATTCTGTTCCAGGGTTTTCTGATCGGGCGGCAGAAAAATATCGTAATAGGGCTGGATATTGTCATGGATCATATCATGGATAAAAATATAGATGGGATTACCGGTAATACGGGCGATGGACCGGTGAAAGGATTTGTCCGCATCCAGAAAATCTTTCCAGCGTTCAACACCGGCCTGCACCATTTTCAGGGCTTCTGCCAGAATTTTTTCCAGATTTTCAATATCCGCCCTGCCTGCTCTTTCTGCGGCTTTGGCTGTGACAATGCCTTCCATATCTTCCCGGAATTCAGTCAGATGCGCCAAAGATATTTTCCGGTAGCGCAGCATCAGCCCCAGGCTTTCGGAAATGGGTTCCATGACTGCCGCTTTTACCCTGGCACCGCCCGATACCCCCAGACGGATTTCAATCAGCCCCTTTTGTTCCAATACCCGCAATGCTTCCCGAAGCGTTCCCCGGCTGGTCTGAAAATTCTCTTTCAGTTCCCTTTCCGGCGGCAGCATATCACCCGGCTGATAATCCCCCCGAAGAATGGCCTCCTGAATCTGTTCCACTACATCCTGAAAAATCCGGTTCTGCCGGGCAGCACGAAAAGAAGACTGCTTTTCTTTTCCGTTTACGTTGGAAAGCACCTGTTAACCTCTTGCTAAAGTTTCTTTACACCGTATGGCAGAAACGGCATCCTGCCGTTTTGCTGAAAAAGATGTAATGAAATATAATTGACAATCCACTTATTATGCACAGCGATCCTGCAATTTCTTTATAATGGTTTAACCATTTGCTTGTCAAGGAAAAATGAAAACAGATTTGGGTATGCCGCCGGATATTCAGCATGAAATTCTTGCAATTCCTGTGCGGATATGTAAATAATCTTCAGCGTTTTCCGTATGGAAGTCAGACTGGCCGCTTATGCTGTTTAAGAACCGGTATGAGATAACACTCCCATTTGAAACTCGGAACAGCCGCCGCTAGTGTTCTGTCAGCATTAAAATGAGGGGTGACATTATCTGCAGGGGGGTATTGCACATACGCCAGGTAGGAGCGGCTTCGGGGCCTATGCAGTACGCCCCTGCAGGAGTAACATAACCCCTCATTCATTGTGCCAGGATAAATCCGGAATAATGGGAAGGGGCGAAGCCCCTGAAATTTATTATTATTACCCAGTGGGTGAAAGTCCCGCCTGATTAAAGTGTAACCGGCAGATCAGTAGCGAAGCCTGAGGGTAAACCCGGCAACGGGAGTCCGAAGCCAGGCGGAACAAGGATGCAGGCCGTGTCACTGAGCCCCGAAAAGGGTATAGTCGTGGACATTGGATAAGGTTTTGTAATAAAACCGAAAGCCGACGTTATTGAGTGAACGGAAGGCAGCAGACCGCATTACGTGTTGGTGA
>JAABRU010000142.1 GCA_011390755.1 Desulfobacteraceae bacterium
AAGTGAGATGATGCACAGGACACTTCAGAAACTGTTCGGATACGAGGCAGATACATGCAGATCACAGATCAGACAGTTGCGAAATGAACTGTCAGATTTTGAAAAGCAGTATGATATGTCATCCGGGGTCTTCTGGCAGCGTTTTCAGGAGGGAAAAACAGATGACAGAATGGATTTTGTCGAATGGGCCTCTCTTGTTCAGATGGTGCAGGGGCTTGAAAAACGTCTGGCATTGCTGAATGCAGGAAATTTATGACCATTTCCGGGTATCTTGAAAATGTGAAAACCCTTATGCTGACAAATCCCCTGGTGGAAAGTTTTCAGGTTATCCGTGAACGGATCACGGTAAATGACGGGCATATCCGGGCGAGGATGAAACTTGTCAACGGCTGTCTTATGGAATTTTCAGAATATGTTCAGCGTATGGGGGATGATATTCATGTGATAACTTACAGTTATCACTGCACAGATTCTTTTCACAGACTTGTTGTCAGGTGGGATAATACGCCCCATTTTCCTGATTTGGAAGGATTTCCGCATCACAGGCATACCGGATATCCCGAAACTGTGCAGGCCGGTCAGCCAATGAATATATTTAAAATATTTGATGAAATTATAAATTTTATCTCTGCTGAATCACAGGAATCATAAAACTCTGATAATGAACCGCCCCGCAGCAGGATACGGAGGATAATACCAATTCTCCATTGAAAATATGCTTATCCGATTCCGGAGTGCCAAAATGAAGTGAAACGGAATTTTGGCAGGATTTCCGAATCATTTCAATATCCCAAACTGCCAGACTGAGCATTCCGAAGTCTTTCAGTTCGGAACTCCTTCGCCTATGACGCAGGGGTAAGTATTGCATAAATTCAATGGCGATTTGGTATTACAAGGTTCCGGCAGGTAAGGGAGACTTTAGGAACAAGATATTACCGGATCAATGTCCAGGATTCAGGAAGGAAAATCCCTTCAGGAGTTTGAGAAAATCCTGAAGAAGGTGTGAGTTATTGATTTTTCCCTGCCGGATTTCCAGGAAAACCTGACTTTTCCGGATACCTGAAAAAGCCGGAGGATACGGATCGGAGGATACAAATATGATAAAAAAATTCTTTAATATCGCAGGCCCCTGCCAGCCGGATATTCATTATATGGTGGACCCGCTTCCCCGGCTCTCCGGTGTTACGGAACTCATTGACCGCCGGGAATATTTCATCCTGCACGCGCCCCGTCAGACCGGCAAAACCACCTATCTCTACGCCCTGATGCACCGGTTGAACAAAGAAGGGAAATACACGGCTCTGCAGGTGAATATTCAGACTGCGGCCAGCGGTCAGAGTCCTCAGGATGCCATGCGGATTGCGGCACTTTCCATTTACAGTCAGGCAGAAAGATTTCTGCCGGAAAATGAAATGCCGCCGGATATTAAAAATTTTGACTGGCACTTGCAGGACGGATTAAAAGGTTATCTGGAAATGTGGGCGAAACAGAATCCGAAACCCGTTGTCCTTTTCATTGACGAGGCCGATTCCCTGATGGATGATCTCTTTCTGACTC
The DNA here is from genome assembly GCA_011390755.1 of Desulfobacteraceae bacterium. Lineage (GTDB taxonomy): Bacteria > Desulfobacterota > Desulfobacteria > Desulfobacterales > Desulfococcaceae > JAABRU01. Next base: position 1,558 of record JAABRU010000142.1, read on the forward strand.
TGCTGCGCCAGTTACGTTCCGGATTCGAGGGAAGGCCGCAATCCTTCCCCCAGTCCGTTGCGCTGGTGGGACTCCGGGATATCCGGGACTACAAAATCCGTATCCGCCCGGAAAAGGAAAGCATGGGAACCGGCTCGCCCTTCAATGTGAAAAGCGAATCCCTGTTTATGGCGGGTTTCACTTTTGAAGAGGTATGCAGTCTGCTGGAGGAGCACAGAAAGGAAAGCGGTCAGGCATTCCGCTCTGAAATCCAAAAGGAAATTTTCCGCCTGAGTGCGGGACAGCCCTGGCTGACCAATGCCCTCGCAAACCAGATTGTGTTTAAAATACTCAGGAATGACTGTACAAAAGAGATTACACCCGACCATGTCATTCAGGCCAAAGAGCAGCTTATTCAACGCAGGGACACCCACCTGGATTCCCTGACTGACAAACTGAACGAAGCCAAAATCAAACCCCTGGCCGAGGCCATTATTTCCGGCAATCCCCCGGAGTTTGACAATCTCAATGACGCTGTGTCCTATGCGCGGGATCTGGGCCTGATCGCCCCGGATCCGCCGGTGCGCTTTGCCAATCCCATTTATCAGGAAATTGTACCCAGGGTACTCAGCCTCGGTTTCCAGGAAATGCTGCCCCAGGATATTGTGCAGCCGCAGTGGTATATCAAAGAAAAGCGGCTGGATATGGATGCACTCCTTACAGCCTTTCAGAAATTCTACAGAAGGCATTCCGAATCCTGGCTGAAAAAATACAGTTTCCGGGAAACGGGACGGCAGTTGTTACTGATGGCATTTCTACAGCGGATTATCAACTCCGGCGGCAGAATTGAAAGGGAGATGGCAGCCGGAAACGGGCGGTGCGATTTATGGATCGAATACGGCGGGGAGGAGCATATCCTGGAACTGAAGCTGTACCATGATCAGTTCACCCGTGAGGACGGACTGGAACAGATCGCCCGCTATATGGATCAGATGGCTGTCCCCGTGGGAAATCTCATCATCTTTGAAACCCGCTCCGGTATCTCCTGGGAAGAGCGGGTGTACCGGGAGGAAATTTTGTCAGAGGGGAAAAAGATTATTCTGTGGGGGATGTAGGTGAAAAACAGGTTGCTCCCATCCGGCAGCAGTTGACCGGTAGTATAAATTCACAGAATATGTAGTGCTCTGTCAACATTTGAATGACGGGTTATTTTGTAACACGGTTTTGAAAACCGTGTTGCAGATAGCTGGTTTATCTACTTTTACCCGTCAGTTTGACCTTGACAGTGCAGTAGGAAGATGCAGTCCGCATTTCTGACGAAAAGAAAAAACTTGACATTTCCGCCCAATAATCATAACTGAATCTATTCCTTTATAACAGACTGCGTGGGAGAAACGCAGCGGAACCCGCCATCACCGAAAATATCCGATTCCGGTAGCTTACGCTATTGCTCTGCCCACCTGGCAAAAATATACCGAACCGGAGAGAGATATTGAGATCAGCTAACACACACACATATATATATATTACAGTATATTAGCAGCACATATCTGTTAGAAAAGAAATAACGCCGGACAGTCCGAAAAATGGACTGCCCGGCGTTTTTTGTTTGATGAATCAGGATGGTAAGGATATTTGACTCGTTACGAGGCTCAGCCCCGTAACGCAGTCTTTCGGGGCTCTGCCCCTTACAGTATGAGGCAGAGCCTCGCCCAATGCGTTACGGGGCAGAGCCCCGTAACGAGTAAAATGTCACCCTGAATTCGGGAACCATTTATCTTGAACCCGGATTCACGGCCTCGGAGGGCAGCGTTTTCCGGGCCACTGCACAGTAAACCTTTACCCCGGAGAACAGGTTTCCTGTTCTCCGGGATTTCCACCCCGATTCCCTTCTGTCCGAACCCGGATTCACAGGATAAAGTGATTTGCCCGGATTCTTTCTGAAACCCGGAAAAATCCCGGTTCATCCCCTAATCCTGTGAGTCCCGGTTCGGACAAAGATTCATTCCGCCGAATCATCCCTTACGGTCGGGTCTCTGAGTCGGAAAATTTTCTGACATCTGACAGAAGTAAGATAAAAAAACTTGACCCATGCCCCGCTTAACCGTATTTTTATTGTAAAAACCAATTAAGAGTCGGGCGGTACCAGGCCCGAAGGGCTGATATGATTATAGGAAAAGTATTTGAAAATAATTCCGTAACCCCGGAGGGGTGACATAATCATGTCATCCCTTCGGGATTAACTCTTCTATTTTAATATATTTTCTACAATCATGCCATCCCTTCGGGATTGATTCAGCTCTTAATTCGCATTGTAAAAAGAAAAATACCGGAAGAGACAGAATGGAAAGCAGAAACGGAACAGATTACACACAGAATTATGATATTATTGTCAGATGGATGGCAGATGCCCTGCGCGGGCAGACCCTGGAGGTGCTGGGACTGAAAACCGGGCGCATTGAGGAGGTTTTCGGTTTTGAACCCGCGGATATAAAGGTGACATCCGGACGGGTGGATGTGATGGCCAGGGATGACACCGGAACCCTTTACCATATTGAGGAGCAGCGGAATCTGGAAAAAGCGGATATGTACCGTTTTGCGGCCTACCATTTTCTGGGGGCAAAGCAGTGGGGTGAAAAAATCACGGATGTGATCCTGGCTTCCGGGGATGTGTATGCGGGAGAGAAAAAAATTGTCACCCCGAGCGGCACATACTGTCCGCTTGTGATTGACTTCAGCCGGAAGGACGGAATAAAACGCCTGGAGGAAATCCGGCAGGCTCTCCGGGATGGCAGTTTTACCGCATGGGAGGAACTGGTGTTTCTGCCGCTCTACGGACAGGAAACAGGAGCTGCACGGAGTGATTTTGCAGAAAAAGTTCTGCTTTTCGGAACAGAACTCTGCCGGGCCGGGAAAATATCATCCAGACTGCTGGCGGCCACACTGCTTATGTCAAATAAACTGATTGACAAAAAACGGCTGAGGGAACTGTGGGAGGAGATAAAAATGCTTGATATATTAGAAATTGCAAGAGAAAAAGGCATGGAGGAAGGGGTTATCCTGGGAAGAGAGGAAGGAAAATCCATTGGGATTCAGGAAGGGAAATTCATTGGAATTCAGGAAGGGAAATTCATTGGAATTCAGGAAGGGAAATCCATCGGGATTCAGGAAGGGAAAATCCTGAGTGCCCGTGAAATGCTGTCGGATGCCCTGATCGAAAAATTCACGATTATTCCCCGGCATATTTCGGACAGTATACAGACCATAGAGAATCAGGATATCGCCAAAGGACTGTTCCGGCAGGCCTTACGATGCGCAACGCTTCAGGAGTTTGAGGAAATTCTGAAGAAGGTGTGAGTCTGCAGAAAAAACCGGATACTGTATCACGATACGTTCACATGTGAGATATGAATAAGTGGGGAAAAGAACCGAATGAAATACATTGCAGACCTGCATGTGCACTCCCGATTTTCAAGGGCCACGTCCAAAAACCTGAATCCGGAAAATCTTTATATCCATGCGCAGCTGAAAGGTATCCGCGTGGTGGCCACCGGTGATTTTACCCATCCCGGATGGTTTGCGGAATTGCAGGAAAAACTGATTCCGGCCGAGCCCGGACTCTACCGCCTGAAAGAGGAGATTGCAAAAGAGTGTGACCGGGAGATTCCGGAAAAATGCCGGGCAGAAGTGCGTTTTATACTGGAATGTGAAATCAGCAATATTTATAAAAAAAACGGGCGTACCCGGAAAAATCACAATCTCATTTATCTGCCTGATTTTACTGCTGCCGCGCGACTGAATGCCCGTTTGGACAATATCGGCAATATCCGCTCCGACGGCCGTCCCATTCTGGGGCTGGATGCCCGGAATCTGCTGGAAATAATGCTGGAAACGGCCGGGGAAAATGCCATGCTGGTTCCGGCCCATATCTGGACCCCCTGGTTTTCCATACTGGGTTCCAAATCCGGTTTTGATTCTGTGGAAGAATGCTTTGCAGATCTGTCCCATGAAATTTTTGCCGTGGAAACCGGTCTTTCCTCGGACGCGTCCATGAACCGGCGGATTGCGGAACTGGATTCCCGCACCCTGATTTCCAATTCCGACGCGCATTCCCCGGCCAGTCTGGGCCGCAATGCCAATCTGCTGGATACGGAATTATCCTTTTCTGCCATCCGCACCGCGATGAAGACCGGGTATGCGGACAGCTGCCTGGAAACCCTGGATCTCTACCCCCAGGAAGGAAAGTATCATATGGACGGGCACCGCAAATGCAATGTAATGCTCCATCCCCCGGAAAGCATTGCAAATGGCAATCTCTGCCCGGTCTGCGGAAAAGAGCTGACCCTGGGGGTACTGCACCGGGTGGAGGAACTGGCGGATCGTCCCGAAGGCACCAAAGCGGAAAACGCGCAGCCTTTCCGCCATATCATCCCCCTGCCGGAAATTCTCTCGGAAATATACCGTGCCGGTTCCGGGAGCAAAAAAGTGAATCATGCCTGGCAGCATGTGCTGAGCACTGCGGGGCCGGAGCTGCATGTACTGCTTTTTTCCTCCCCGGAAGAAATTGCCGGAAGCGGTATTCCCCTTTTGGGTGAGGCCCTCCGCCGGATGCGGGCCGGGGAAATTCATATCTCTCCCGGATATGACGGGGAATACGGCAGAATCACTGTGTTCACATCCGAAGAAAAAGAAAAAATCATGGGACAGAAATCCCTGTTTTTCATGCCGGTCTCCCCTGCAAAAAAGAAAGAAAAACTCAGAGAGCATCCCCCTGAAAAACAGAAAAATATTTCCCGGACATCTGAAAAAGGGACAGGGAAAAACACCAAAAAACCGGCATTCTCCGGAGAATCCAACCCGGAACAGCAAAAAGCTGTTTGCCATCCGGGCGGCCCTTTGCTGATTATCGCGGGACCGGGAACCGGAAAAACCCGAACCCTGACCCACCGCATTGCCTGGCTGATGCGGGAACAGCATGTGCCCCCGGAAAATATACTGGCCGTCACGTTCACCAATAAAGCCGCTGCGGAAATGAAAGAACGCGTCAGGATTTTGCTGGAGAAAGATCAACGTCTGCCCATGATCGCCACCTTTCATGCTTTTGCATATGAGATATTGAAAAAAGAGGGCTGGGCGGATTACCGGATCATGGATGAGGAAGAACGCAGTATTCTCCTTTCCCATGCCCTGGAATGCTTCCCCCGGAAAGACAGAACCCTTGGCAAAGAAAGAGTCTCCCGGCTAATCAGCAGGGCCAGGCAGCAGATTCTGGGCCCGGAAGACAATCTCCCTTTTCTTACAGATATGGAAAAACTTGCTTTTCTTTCAGAAATATACAAAATATACCGGCACATGTCGGAGCGGGAAAAATGCCTGGATTATGACGATCTGATTTTTTATCTGGTGCGACTGCTGGAAAAGAATCCGGAAATCCGGACAAAATATGAAAAACAGTATGCCCATATCCTTATAGATGAATATCAGGATGTGAATCACGGGCAGTACCGCATTGTCCGGGCGTTGGCACCGCCGGACAGCAGTCTTTGTGTTATCGGGGACCCGGATCAGGCCATTTACGGCTTCCGGGGGGCCGACAGCCGGTATTTTCATGATTTTGCAAAAGATTATCCAACAGCCGAAAATATACGTTTCCGCCGGAATTACCGCTCCGCGGAAAGCATTCTGACGGCCTCGCAGCAGATGATCCGCGGTGATTCTTTTTCCGGCCGGAATGAAGGGGAAATGCGGATATATTCCGGCATCAGAGGTATCCGCACTCTGGGGATTCTGGAACAGGCCACGGAAAAAGCCGAGGCCGTGGCCCTGGGAAAAATGATTGAGAAAATGTGCGGGGGAACCGGTTTTCATTCCATAGATTTCGGCCATGCCGGGGAAAGCTGCGGGAAAACAGATCGGGGATTTTCTGATTTTGCGGTTTTGTACCGCAGCCATGCCCAGGGGGAAATCATTGCGGAAGTGTTTGAAAAAGGAGGCATTCCTTTTCAGTCTGCCCGGAAACAGGATCTCTGGGGGGAAGCGGGAATTGCAGAGATCATAACCTGGCTGAAACTGGCCGAAGACCGGGGGATTTTCCGGGACTTTGAACAAATCTGCCCCCGGGAGAATACAGATGGAAAAATCCGGGAGCAAATCCGCAGTCATTATTATGATTCGGGCGGAAAAATCCTGAATCTCCCGGAATTTCTCTCCTCTCTCCTTCTCCGTCCGCTTCCGGGGATGACAGAAAAGCCGTGGAAACATCTTGTGCGCATAATAAAAAAAATACAGGATGTGAAAGAAAAAATGAAGGGGAAAAGTCTGCCGGAAAAAATTCTTTTTCTTTCCCGGCAGAAAGAATTTGCGCATATCCGTGCATCTGCCCGGAAAGGGGAAATTCTGAAAACCCTGATGGAAAAAGCGGCTGCTTTTGCCGGGGATCTGCCCGGATTTTTTGCCATGCTGGCCCTGGATTCGGATACGGAAGCCCTGGATCATCATGCGGAAAAAGTGTCCCTCATGACTCTTCACGGGGCCAAAGGTCTGGAATTTCCTGTGGTTTTTATCAGCGGCTGCGAAGACGGTTTTCTGCCCTATAAACATCCGCATCAGGAATGCGGCGATGTGGAAGAAGAACGCCGTCTGCTGTATGTGGGGATGACCCGTGCCAAAGAAGAACTGTTTCTGACACGGGCCAAAAAGCGCAGGATGTACGGAAGAACCGCGGAGCGGAAAATTTCCCCTTTTCTCAAAGACATTGAAGCGCAACTCCTCCGCCCGGAAAAGAGTACAGGAAAGAAAAAGAAACAGCAGCAGCTGGATATCTTCTGAACCGAATTCTGTGCAGACAAAGCCGGGAACTGAAAACCGCCCCCCCACCCTCTGCCACCGAACACCTGACACCGAACCCCTTCCCCCTCTTTACTGACCGGTTTTGAGTTTTTCCCAGTATTTCTGGTACAGCAGAATGGCTTCCCCCACATCGGTCTGAAACTCTCCTTTTGCCATGATTTCCTCACCGGGATATACGGTGGGATTGTTCCGCACTTCCGGAGCCATAAGTGCAATGGCCGCCAGGTTGGGGGAAGCGTAACCGATCTCCTCACTGATACTTTTGGCCACTTCCGGCCGGAGCAGATAGTTGATAAAGGTATGGGCATGGCCTGCATTGCGCGCGCCTTTGGGAATGACCATATTATCCATCCATAACATGGCCCCCTCCTGCGGATAGGCATAACGGAAAACCGGTTCTTCCTGCGCGGCCATATACATTTCTCCGTTCCAGATCATGCCGATACTGACTTCCCGGTTCAGAAAAGGCTGTTTGGGGGAATCCGAAGCAAAGAGACGCACATTGGGCAGTAGTTCACGCAGTTTCCCGTATGCCGCCTTAATATGGGCAGGCTCCGTATCATTAACGGAATATCCCAGCAGTTTCAGACTGACACCGAAAACATCCCGCAAATCATTGGAAAGCAGCACTTTGCCTTTATAGGCAGGGTTCCAGAGATCATTCCAGCTTTTTATGTTTTCCGGTGCAATCATTTCCGTGTTGTATCCGATGGCCGTGGACCCCCAGAGATAGGGAACAGAAAAGGTGTTTTCCGGATCATATTCTTTATTCAGCAGTTTGGGATCCAGGTTTTTCAGATTGGTCAGCTGTGTTTTGTCCAAAGGCTGCAGCAGATTTTCTTTGCGCATCCGGTGCACAAAATAGGTGGAGGGAAATACCAGATCATATTCATTTCCCTTCAGCAGACTGATTTTGGCAAACATGGCCTCATTGCTGTCATAGGTGGAATAAATCACCCGGATACCGCTTTCTTTCTGAAAATCCGACAGCACCCTGTCGGGCATATATTCGGACCAGTTGAAAACATAAAGCACAGGGTCTGCGGCCTGCGCGTTTTCCAAAGCCGCAGGGCCGGAACAGATCGTCATAATGAATACCATGACAATGGGGACAATACTTTTTTTCATTTTTTTTTCTCCTTGATTAACAGTTGGGAAATACTCACAGAAAAGAGAGTAAATATAAAAAGGACCGTGCTCAGGGCATTGATTTCGGGTTTAATGCCCAGCCGGACCATGGAATAGATTTTCAGGGGCAGGATTTCAAAAGAAGGACCGGTAACAAAAAAACTGACAATCACATCATCCAGCGACAGGGTGAAACTCAGCAGCAGTCCCGAAAGCACCGCGGGCATGAGCAGGGGCAGCAGCACATAGCGGAAGGTCTGGAATTCCCCTGCACCCAGATCCCGGGCGGCCTCCAGCACACGGGGATCAAATCCGCTGATGCGGGCATAGACCGTAACCACCACAAAAGGAATGCAGAAGGTGATGTGCGAAAGCAGCAGGGTTGTAAATCCGATACTGATACCCGATAACATGAAAAAAATCAGCAGGGATATCCCCATGACAATATCCGGACTCATCATGACAACATAGACCAGGGAATAAAGAACTTTCCGACCGATAAAACGGTAACGGTAAAAGGCCACGGCCGCGAGTGTTCCGATAAAGGTGGCAATAACAGCGGAAAGGGACGCGATGATCAGGGAATTGCCCAAAGCATCCAGAATCATACTGTTATGCATCAGCTTTTCATACCAGTGCAGGGTAAACCCTGTCCACCGGGTGGAATAGCGGGAGCGGTTAAAAGAATAGATAATAAGAATCAGCAGGGGCAGGTAGAGAAAAAGGTAAATTCCCGCCATATACAGCCGTTTGCACCATGTACCCATTTTTTACTCCATCAGTTTTGCATTGAATCTTTTCAGGCTGTAATAATAGGCCAGCAGCATGAACCCCATGACGGCCGTGAGAATCACACTGGCCGCGGCCCCGAAGGGCCAGTCCCTTGCGGTGAGAAACTGATCCCGGATAAAATTGCCGATGAGCATGGATTTGGCACCACCCAGTATATCCGGAATATAAAACAGCCCCAGGGCAGGAAGAAAGACCAGGATGCTTCCCGCGATAATGCCGGGCATGGTCAGGGGCAGGATGATCCGGAAAAAGGTCTGCATCCGTGACGCGCCCAGATCAAAGGCGGCCTCCACCATGCGGATATCCAGTTTTTCAATATTTCCGTACAGGGGCAGGATCATAAAGGGCAGCAGGGTATAGACCAGCCCGCAGAACACCGCGAAATCGCTGTAGAGAATCTGCAAAGGTTCCCGGATCAGCCCCGCGCCCATCAGCAGACTGTTGAGAATACCGTTGCCTTTGAGCAGTATGACCAGGGCATAGGTGCGGATCAGGGAACTGGTCCAGAAAGGAATGATGATCAGCACCAGCAGATAACGGCGCAGGGAAGGGCGGACCCGGCACAGCAGGATGGCAAAAGGATAGGAAAGCAATAGGCACACCAGGGTGGCGATGAAAGCATTTTTAAATGAATTCAGAAAGATGCGGAAAAAAACCGCTGCAAACAGATTGCGGTAGCTTTCTGTGCTGAAAACAAAACGGATAAAATGCGCGGGATCCCGTTCCAGAAAACTGCATATAATTACCAGCAGATTCGGAATCAGTACAAAAAGTGTAATCCAGAAAAATACAATGCCGATAGCCGACCGGCGGAAAAAACTTTTCTCAGTCATCCGGCAGGATCACCTCCCATCCGTCAAACCAGCGCAGCCAGACCTGCTGCCCGCGGGAATAAAAAATATCTTCTGCATATTCATTAAAAAATTCGGTAACATAAACAGATTTTCCGCTTGCAAGGCGGATCTGCAGATCCACAGTGCTTCCTTTGTAAATGAGTTCTTCCACCTGCCCTTCCAGAGAGGGAAAATAATCTGCGGGCCGGGTTTTATGCACCTGTATATCTTCGGGCCGCAGGAGTATGCGGATTTTTCTTCCGGGCTGAAATCCCCTCCGGTTCAGCAGATGAAACATATGTCCTTCCATACGGGTGCTGAGCCGCTCACTGCCGATTTCTACAACAAAACCGTCAAAGATATTGATTTCACCTATAAAATTTGCCACAAACAGATTGACCGGTTCTTCATAGATTTCCTTGGGGGTTCCCACCTGCTCCGCGCGTCCCTGGTTCATGACAATAATCCGATCCGACATGGTCATGGCCTCTTCCTGGTCATGGGTGACAAAAATAAAGGTAATGCCCAGTTTCCGCTGATAACGTTTCAGTTCCAGCTGCATTTCTTTGCGCAGCCGGTAATCCAGAGCACTCAGGGGTTCATCCAGCAGCAGCACCAGAGGCTCATTGACAACCGCGCGGGCAAAAGCCACCCTTTGCTGCTGTCCCCCGGAAAGCTGGGTCACACTGCGTTTTTCCAGGCCCTTCAGTCGTACCATTTCCAGTACTTCCGTCACTCTTGTAAAGACTTCCCTGTTTTTCAGTCCCCTGATTTTCAGCCCGAAAGCCACATTGTCAAAAACATCCATATGGGGAAACAGCGCGTAGCTCTGAAAAACCGTATTCACATCCCGCTGATTGGGCGCAAGATCATTGACCCGGACACCGCCGATAAATATATTTCCGCTGTCAGGCATCTCAAACCCGGCAATCAGCCGCAGTATGGTGGTTTTTCCGCATCCGGACGGGCCCAGCAGGGTGAGAAATTCCCCGGCAAAAATATCCAGATGCAGGTTTTCCACCGCAATCTGATCGTCATAATGTTTTGCTATATTTTCCAGTCGGACAACCACCTGTGTCATTCCAGACTCCCCTGCGTTACAGATTTCCGGAAATTACATTTTTACTGCTTTGGCGGAAAGAGATGTCCGTCCGCACTAATGCACTGTTTCATTTAAAATTGTGTATGTATTTCGTGAAAAGCATCCTGATGCCGGTTTACGCTTCACTAACCCGACCTGCAATTTCAAGTGAAACAAAGCACGAAATCCCTTCCGCTGTCCCGTGCAGTGTAATTTCTGAAAATCTATGATACACCCGGCATAGACCCTGCATAAATAAAGATAAGCTCTTATAGAGAAAAGCCGGGATTTTCGCAAGCAGAAATCTTTCCGAAAATAAAATTTTTCCCTGTGCTTTTTTTGTTTTTGTATTTTAAAAAAAATTTCTTTACTTTGCTGTATTTCATACGGCATGTTCCGGCAGTTGCAGAAAAATTTATTATGCCAATGAAGAGTCGGAAACTTCGGATGAAGTAAAAACAGGGTATTATAAAATCAGACTTCCGGAACTGACTTCATCATCGGCTGATAACACCTGATTTAAGGCGATTTCCAAATATGAATGCAGCCGCCTGTGCAGGAGTCACAGACGGAAAGTCTGTAAGCGGACTGCCGTCTGTCAGACACTGCCGGACTTTCAGTCCGGCACTCCTCCGCTACATTTTTTTCAGGAAATCACCTAACCTTCATTCGCATTTATAACTCACGGGGGGTTCACTTTATGCAATATATATCATGCAGCTGTCCCGGTCCCTATGAAACCGGCAGGGAACGGGGCCGTGTTCTCAGACAGGTTCCGGGACTGGATTCATTTATGCAATCCCTTCTTCCCGCAAATGAAAAAAGAGAAATGTGCCTGGAAAAAACCCGGACACTGTCGGCCCGGATGGAAAAATATTTACCCGGCATGACTGCGGAAAAACAGGGACTGCTGGATGAACTGGACTGGGCTCCGGAAGATTATGATCTTTACCACTTCCTGCCCTTTCTTTTTAAAGAGACGGCGCTGCAAAGCTGCACAAATTTTTATCTTTCTGCCGGACGCAGGGAAGAAGGAAAAGCCCTTGCCGGGAAAATAAAGGATTATCCCGAAGTTTTCCGCCATTATCAGGAAGTCACTTCTGTGTCATCGCCAATGTCTTTTATCTGTCTGCGGAATGCGGGCTGGCTCGGCTGTGATCTGGGAATGAATGAAAGCGGTTTCTGCTTTGCCCTGTCTTCGGCCCCCAGCGGACAGTATTCTCCCGGAATTACACCCTATGTGCTGGGGACAGTTCTTCTCTCCCGTGCGCGGACAGTCACGGAAGCCCTGGATATACTCTCCTCCTTTCCCGGAACCGGGGAAGCCGCTTTTCTGCTGGCAGATGCAAAAGGGGCGGCTGTGGTTCTGGAATGGGCCTTTGGAAAACAGTATGCGGTCCGCAGACCGGAATCGGGTCTGCTGGTCTGCACCAATCATTATCTTTCCCCGGAACTGAGGCAGTATACCGCAGGGCTGAAAAGTTCGGAAAAACGCTATGCCCGGATGAGAGAACTGCTGGCCTTTCCCCAGCGGATAAAAAAGGAACAGGTGCGGAAAGCCATGCAGGATCATCACGAAAAAAACAGTTTTCACTGTATCTGCCGTCACAGCGGAAAAATGGCGGGTATTGCCTCCGCGCTCATGTATCCGGAGGAAAAGATTCTGGAAATACAGGCCGGCAGGCCCTGTGAAAAGAAAAAATGGGAAGTTTTTTCTTTCCGCACTCCGTCCGCATAAATGCGCACCGGACGGGCGGGGCGGATTTTCCCCGCAATCTGCCCAAATTCATTGACAATCTGCCCAATATCATGCATTCTTTCCCCTATGTTGAAATCATTTGACAAAAACATTGATGATATTGCATTTGTGTATGCCCACTGCGGACGGAAAGCCGATGGCGGCAACCGTGTTTTCGAGGTGGCAGCGAAGAGAATCTGCCGGGGGGGAAATGAAAAAATATTTGCATCCCCGGTGCGCTATGCCCATGCCGGGGGGCGGGAACGCTATATTGCCAATCTGAATCCGAAGCATCTGAAAGACGCGCCCCGACCAGGGGAGGTTTCGGAAAAACTGAGGCATTTTCTGAAAGACCTGCCCTTTGTTTTCCTTTCCGGAGAGCCGGACTGTATGGGGGAAATCCGTCTTTTCTGCGGCAGTCCCCGGATAGCAGACTGCGGATTTGCAGCGGAATTTTTTCTTCCCTTTTCCCGGACATCCAAAAACCTGTGGGAATACCTGCACGGGAAAAGCAGGGACAAAATCAGTTTTTCCGCATCCGAAGGCATGGAACTGTCTGTTGATCTTGTCAGGCATATCTGTTCCGCCGTGCTCAACAGCGATCATACAGCATATGCCCCGGTGCTGCGTTATTATCTCAAAAAAAGCCGCTGCCTTTTTGCAGCAGCCTTCCTGCATATCAACCGGTATTATCCGTCTTATTTCGGGGGGCTTTTCCATCCTTTTTCCGATGCGGATACGGGTAACTGGCGGCCTTTTCTCAAAAAAGCATCTTTGGTTTCCCACAGGGATCCGCATCAGAAAAAAGAGGCTTTCCGGCCCGTATCCGGGGAACATGTGGAAAATCTGTTCCGCAGTCTTGCAGATGCGGAAAAAGGCTTTCGTTTCAGACCGGAACAGACGGCCTATGCGCGCCATATCGCGGATGCCCTCAATGAGCGGGCCGTGCTGACAATTGAAGCAGGAACCGGAACCGGCAAAACCCGGGGCTATCTTCTGCCGGTACTGGAATATATCCGCCTGAATCCCAAAGCCCGTGTGGTGATTTCCACCTATACCAAAAATCTGCAGGAGCAGATTTTTCAGCAGGAACTGGCGGCAGTAAGAGAAATCCTGCCTTTATACAAAGATATCCGCGTGGCCCTGCTCAAGGGAAAATCCGCCTATATCTGTGCGGAAAAACTGGCCAATCTTTATGATGAGGAGATGAGGGAAGGCCCGCTGCTGGCCTGGCTTTACTGTCTGATAACGGTTTTTCATTTCCGGAATGCGGAAGCCGATGCAGCGGGGGAACGGGTGCGCTATTATCTGAACCGGGGACTGATCCTTGATCGGATTCTTCACGAAGCCTCGGCCCGCAGCGGATGCACACCCGGGCATATATACTGCCCGGCGCAGGTGATGATTTCCGAGGCATGGAATGCCAACCTGGTCATCACCAACCATCACAAACTGGCCCTGCTGGACAATGATGCGGTTCTATCCGGCCTGTTCAGCAATTATATCATTGATGAGGCCAATCATTTTGAGGCTGCCGTGCGCAGTGCCTTTGCCACAGAAGTCGGTTCCCGCAGTATCCGGGATGTCCTGGATTATCTGTATCCCAGAATTTCCGACATATCCAAACGGGCCGGGGAGGAACATTTGCAGCAGATGCGGGAAGCCGCAGAAGAAATGATATCCCTTCGGGAAAAAATGCAGGATTTTTTTGCACTGCTCCGGGGCATTTCTCCGGGAAACCCGCCGGGTGCAGTCCGGGCCCTTCCCTATGACCATCCCGTGTTTCAGGAAGGGCATATATCCCCCGGTTTGCAGTCCATGCAGGACAGTCTGAAAAATATCCGCAAAAAATTTGAGATGATCCGGGATGAAGACACCTGCCGTATGCTCCGCCTGCAGCAGCGCACGGCCCGGCGCATAATCTCCCATCTGGATTTTCTGGGGGAATATGCCGGGGCTTTGGAAAAAATCGGCAGGGATATCCGGGATGAAAACCATATCACGGCCTATCAGCTTTTCCGGCGCAACTGGATCATCATGTCCCGGCAGGTGCATGTGGGCGAATCCATCCGCAGAGAAATCCATCAGAGAAAAGACTGCATTGTATATACTGCTGCCACTCTCTGCCACAAAGGACGGTTTGACAGTTTTCAGCAGATCTGCGGCATGGATTCCCCCCTGGAAAATCTGGAGGATCAGGCCTCTCCCAAAGAATTCCGCTTTGTCACACTTCCTTCTCCTTTTGCCCGGGGAAATTTTGAGATTATTGTGCCGGAACAGGCTGTGAGCGGAAGGTATGACAACAAGGAAAAATGGCTCAAATCCCTTGTCATGCTGCTTCCGGAGCTGATCCGCAGCAATCAGGGGCGCACCCTGGTGCTGTTTTCCAGTTACGGGGATTTGCAGCAGATTGCTGAAAAGGCGGGGGAAATCATTTCCGATACAAAATTCCCCCTGCTCATCCAGAAACCGGGGCAGTCCACCCTGAATCTCTGCGATGAATTCCGCTCGGTCAAAGAAAGTGTGCTCTTCGGTGTGGATACTTTCTGGTACGGTGTGGATTTTAAAGGCGATACCCTTACACAGGTTATCATCACCCGGATTCCCTACCCGCCCCCTTCTGACCCCCTGCAGATGGCCCGGAAAAAGATCATGCCCCCAAAGCAGTACTGGGAACGCTACCGCTATGATACGGATATAAAAATGCGCCAGGGCATCGGCAGACTCATCCGCAGTGATACGGATAAGGGAAAAGTGATAATTCTGGATGAGCGGTACCGGGGGAATGCGGACTGAGGGAAAACCAGTGTCATTGACTTGGGGCCTGTAAGCAAATAAGCTGAACTTCCAATTTTTTCAAACCCTTTTGCAGCAGTTTCCGAAACTGAAAAATCCTCCGGTTGATTCCCTTATGAATGCCTGTCCCGGACTCAGGGAATATCCGGGGTGTGTCCCACTTTTTGCACACAGATCAGAATTACAAAAACTGTTATCATGATTCTATGCTTTGGTATTTGATTACTCCTGTTAAATCAGTATCAGCAGATCGAAAAGTTTCCCCCGGATACGGTTTTAGGGCTGTCCCGAAGTGCGGAAACTGTATTTCTGCACCGCCGCATCTCCCGGCTGACCCATGCAGAAATACAGTTTCTGCACTCCTCCGTAAAACTTTTCGATCTGCTGAGTATGTTTTATATAAGGGATTTGCCGATTAAAACACCTTTGTATGAACACGATTATACAGGATTGACAGTTTTTTTTCAATCATGTAAATCCTGAGAATCGTGTATAAATCGTGTTCAAATCATAATCTTTTTCCAACATACTTTAGCAACAGCTCGGTAAAAAAAAACGGCATGAATAATTTCAGCAGGTTATAAGACTCATACAAACGATCCGGATGTAATGATTTCAGATACTTATATTTTTATGCGCTGCAAATCAGAAAAAATTGCCGAACCATTGATTTATATGGTGGGCAGGAAATCCGGAAAAATGATCTTCAAAGGTACGCAAATATGAAAAACAGACTCCAAAAACTCCCCATAGACCACTCCTCCTTTGAAATCATCCGTGAGGACGGTCTGCTCTATGTGGACAAAACCTTTTATATTCACCAAATGCTCGAAGAAGGCCGTTATTTTTTCATGGCCCGACCCCGGCGTTTCGGCAAATCCCTGATGGTTTCCGCGCTGAAATGCTTTTTCGGCAACCGGAAGGAACTCTTTGACGGCCTGTGGATTGCCGGAAACGGGGATTGGGAATGGGCGGAATATCCGGTTATTTCCTTTGATTTCAATGAAATCGGCCATCACACACCGGATATTTTTGAGACGGATTTGGAAAGAAACCTGAGCGTAACAGCTCAGCATTATGATGTTTCCCTTGAGGCCCCTTCACTGAAAGGAAAATTCGGGGAACTGCTCCGGGATCTGCGGCAGAAAACCGGAAAACCTGTCATAATCCTCATAGACGAATACGACAAACCCATCATTGACCACCTGGGAAAAGGTCCGGAAGGCATGGAGACTGCCAAAGCCAACCGGGATATTCTCAAATACTTCCTGGGAACCATGAAGGGCGGGGATACTGTTCCCTCGGATATACGCAGGAGGAAATTGAAAACTGTTTCCCGGAATACATTCGGGAACTGGCAGAGGAAAGCGGTCTGTCCCAATCCCATACACTGGCGGAACTTCGCCGCTATTATGACGGATACCGCTTTTCCAAAAAAAAGATATATGTTTACAATCCCTTTTCCGTACTCCGGGCCTTCAGTAATCTGGAACTGAACAACTACTGGTTCGAGACCGGCACTCCATCCTTTCTTATCAACCTGCTCCGGGAAAGAGATTACAATCTTCCGTCCATTGAAAACCTCACAGTAAGTGAACAGATTTTCAGTGTTTATGAACTGGAAAAACTGGATCCTGAACCCCTGCTCTTCCAGACCGGTTATCTCACT
>JAABRU010000143.1 GCA_011390755.1 Desulfobacteraceae bacterium
TCGGAAATAAGGTTTTCACCGCAAAGACGCAGGGGACGCAGGGAAAAAACCTTTGCATCTCTGCGTCCCCTGCGTCTTTGCGGTAAATTTTTCTGTCATTTTTTTATTTCCGGCAAAGTCTGCTGTAGCACGGTTTTGAAAACCGTGCGTGCCGCAGAATGCGGTTCACCCGTTTTTACCCATCAGTTTAACTTTGACAGAGCACTACAGTTCCGCCGCTGCCACAATGCCGGTGCAGACACATGTTTCTCCTTCCCGTGCAATCCGGTCTGTCACCGGGCCGTGCGGATTCCGGATCAGTTCGGAAATAATATTGGTATCCAGCAGATAGCGCAGATTGTGATTCATATTCGGATATCATCCGGCGGTAGAAGTTCATCATCAGTATCCGGAAACGTTTCATCCGGCGGTTCCGGACCGGCCGGAGCAGAAAGCAGTCCTTCTTTTTCAAACGGTTCCACAATCAGACAATTTCCCTCCTTAGGCGATTTCCGAATATCGCGGCCGAAAGACCGCTCCGCCCCACTTTCGCTCCCCGGGTTTCTCTGAATGAAATACTGAATATAATCAGTATGAAACAATTTTCTCAAAGGCTATGTTACATTACATTCTGAATCCTTATACATCAGAACAATCCGGTTCTTCCGCTGCCGGAAGAAATTTCTTGCGGATAATCTCCGTTGTGCGGGCCTTTCTTTCAGGATGGAGATAAAAGCGGTACAGTTTTTCTGCCATGGAAACCTGACTGCCCAGCAGTTTTTCTTCCAGCAGCGCCAGGGCTTCCACAGATTTGTCGCAGACCGGAAACCCTTTGTCGTCTGTGCAGATTTCCGGACTGAAATCCACTTCTGAAACATTATTGATATCTACAAGTTTTATATGCCCGTCCGCGGACAGCAGAATATTACCGATTCCGGCCAGATCCGGTATCAGACCGCTTTCTGCCGCGAGCTTTTTCACACGCCCGATAAACTGCCGGGCACTGCTCCTGATTTTTTGAAAAAAATGATTTTCATATGATATTTTCATATGCCGGAAAAGGTCCGAATCTGCCCGCCAGTAAATATCATCCCATGGATCCAGCACATTTCCCGAAACATAATCCTGAAGGCCGCACAGCAGGATGCGCATCCCTTCAGAACTCAGATAAGCTACTGCAAATTCTTGAGATTCTGCAATATTTTCCGGAGCCAGATAGGCGGCGGTCATTTGATACCGACCGGTTTCATGCAAAAGTTCCTCTGCTGAAACAAAATGTTTTTTAAAAATCCGCAGCACTTTTACAGGACGGGCTTGGGGATAGATACGGATGCCCCCATGCATTTCCCCCCGACTTTCTTTTGCCACATCCTCAGGCCGCAGCAGCCAGGAAATATGGGAACGCAGCCCCCGGCTGTAATGTCTCCGGAAAATATAAGGGGCGGTTCTGCGGATAAAATTCAGCCCGAAGATATCCGCACTGCTGACATAATCCCCGCAAAGAATATTTTCTGACATAACTTTCCCCGCGCTTTCCTGCTGTTTTTTGCCATATGCACTGAAGTCTCTGCCGGGTATTGGGCAGCAGAAATAACGGTGCATTACGGCTGTCGCCGAAAGCACCCTGCAGTCGGTCCTTATTTCCGATAATGTCCTTTATTTGTGAAAACGGACAGGAAAAAATGGGTAGTGGGTCAAACCGCTTGATTTGAAATTCCCCTCCCCCGGCGGGAGGGGTTGGGGGAGGGGGGATTTGACCCACTACCAAAAAATGGAACGATACTGTCCTGTTTTTCCGGAAAAAAACGGTTCCGGAATATCCGGATTAGCGGTAATGAAAATATTCAACTCCGTATTTCCGGGCTTTATAGGCCACTTTCCGCACGGTGCTTTTGAGCAGGTCCGCAGACTGGGTAATATTGCCGCGGGTATTTTTCAAAGCATCAATGATCATTTCTTTTTCCAGCCGGGCCGTGGCTTCTTCCAAAGAAAGACCGGGCAGGGTGCCGGATTCTTTGCCGGTCTGTAAAGTGGGCGGCAGGTGATAACTGTGAATCACCCCTTCTTCGCAGAGCAGCACGGCCCTTTCAATACAGTTTTCCAGTTCCCGCACATTGCCGGGCCAGTGATAGGCCATGAGCATGTCAATGGCAGGAGTGGAAAATCGCTTGATATCTTTATCATTTTCTGTGGAATACTTATCCAGAAAAAAATCCGCCAGCAGCAGAATATCGGTTTTCCGCTCCCGCAGGGGCGGCATGTATATGGGAAATACATTGAGACGGTAGTAGAGATCCCCCCGGAAACTGCCTTCCTCCACCAAATCCTCCAGATTTTTATTGGTAGCCGCGACAACCCGTACATCCACTTTGATGGTCTTGTGACCTCCCACCCGTTCCAGTTCTCTTTCCTGTAAAACCCGTAAAAGGTTGACCTGCACTTCCGGCGTAATAGAGCCGATTTCATCCAGAAAAATCGTCCCTTTGTGCGCCAGTTCAAATTTTCCGGCTTTCTGGCGGATGGCCCCGGTAAAGGCTCCTTTTTCATGACCGAAAAGCTCACTTTCAATAAGATTGGCAGGCAGGGCCGCACAGTTCATTTTGACAAAGGGATTCTTGTTCCGGTTGCTGTTATAATGAATGGAGTTGGCAACCAGCTCTTTTCCGGTGCCGCTTTCCCCCCGCACCAGCACGGTGGCATTACTTTTGGAAACCTGACTGATCATCTGGAACACTTCCCGCATTTTATTGCTGTTCCCGATAATATTATTGATGCGGTATTTGTTTTCCAGCTCATTGCGCAGCCGCCGGTTTTCTTCCCGCAGTTTTTCTTTTTCAATGCGGATATTCTCCAGATTGATGACATGCTGGGCCAGCATGGCCGCAATAACAGACAGCAGCTCCGTTCCGTTTTTCAGGGAATACTCCGGATCATAGGGACGGTCCACACTCAGTGCGCCGATGACCTGCTTGCCTTTTTGAATGGGCACGCAGAAAAAGGAAAGCTCTTCTTTGATCTTCCGGGAATCGGTACGATCCAGAAAAAGAGGTTCTTCGCTGATTTTGGGAATAGCCACCGGTTTTCCGGTTTCCACCACCCGGCCGGTAATGCCTTCGCCCAGTTTGTATTTCCCCCTTTCAATGGCCGAGCGGCTCAGACCGTGTGCCACTTCAATGGCAATTTCATTGCGCAGCGGATTCAGCAGTGTGATGGTTCCCCGGATCATATTCAGGGAACCGGAAAGAATTGCCAGCACTTTATACAAAGACTTTTTCAGTTCCAGGTTTTCACTCAGGCTTTTGCTGATTTCGTAAAGTAAAGTAACTTCTTCTATTTTTTTCATAGTCAACGAGTTATTGTTTCCCTTCGGTAAAATGAATATTTCAGAAAGATTCCCCGGATGGCGGAAAAAAGGGGGGGATTATTTTTCCGGTCTGAGTACCAGAAAATAAAGACTGCCCGGATGTTTCAGATGACCGGCGGCAGTAACAGCATAATCCCCGTGTCCCCAGAAAATGTCGGCACGTCCGGGCCCTTTGATGGCACCGCCCGTGTCCTGGTTCAGTAAAAAACGGGAAAAATCAATCCATGCCAGGGCCTTCCCGGAGGCATCCCCGGTCAGCGGTCTTTGGGTCTGCACAAAAGCCAGGGCGGACATGGGAAAAATTTTCCGGTCCGCAGCCAGGGAACGCCCCGGGGTCAGCCGGACATTGAGGGCACCCAGCGGCCCTTCTTTTTCCACACTGAAAAAAACATAACTGGGGTTGGCGTGCAGAATCCGCTCCTGTTCTTCAGGATGCGTCCGCAGATATTCCCGGATTTTCTGCATGGACATCAGTTCCCGCGCAATTTTTTTCTCTTCTATCAGAATTTTTCCGATACTGCGGTAGGGCCGTCCGTTTTTGGAATGATAATGCACATTGACGGTTTCCCCGTTTTCCAGGGCAATCTTTCCGGAACCCTGAATCTGGAGAAAAAAAAGATCCACGGCATCATCCACCCAGAGGAGTTCCGGGGCTTTGCCCGCAAGGGCACCGTTGTCAATTTCTTTTCGCTCATAATAGGGCAGAAAACGCTTTCCCTCCACTCTGCCGATAAGGGTTTTTCCCTTGTATTCCGAAGAAAAAAGGGAGAGATCCGCTGTGAGCAGATCATGGGGCGGGCCGTACACCGGCCAGGGATATTCCGCTGATTTCTGCAGACTGCCCCGGAGCAAAGGTTCGTAATACCCCGTAAAAAGCACCTGATTTTTTTCTCCGCTGCCGGATGATTTATACACCAGGTAATGTGTCCGGATAAAAGTCTGCATTTCTTTTGCCGAAGGTCGCTGTTCCAGAAAAGCAAGAAATGTTTCCAGGGATCGGATCATATGCGCGGCATTATAGGAGTCCGCATCCGGGAAATCTGTTTCGGAATTCCCGCCAAAGAAAAAGCGGCGTTCCGCGGGCACTCTTTTCAGGTAGCGCAGACTTTGTCCGATGCTTTCCGCCAATCCCCCATAGTGCATATCATCTGTGAAGACCGGATAATCGGACGGGGAAAGACGCAGCAGGGGCGGAAGGGATTTGTCCGCGGCGCATCCCCAGAAACAGAGCAGAAAAAGAAGAAAAATACAATAGGGTTTCATACTGCCTGCTTTACGGCTTCTCTCACATACCGGCCGCTTTTTCCGCCGGATTTTTCCATAAGGCAGATGTCACTGATGCGCATTTCCCGGTCATAGGATTTGCACATATCATAAATGGTCAGTGCAGCCACTGATACGGCTGTCAGGGCTTCCATTTCCACCCCGGTCTGGCCGGTGATTTTTGCCCCGGCTTCAATCCGGATGGAATTGCTGTCTTTTTCCGGAAAAAAATCAATCTGCACATGGGTCAGATTCAGAGGGTGGCACATGGGAATCAGTTCCGCTGTTTTCTTGGCAGCCATAATTCCGGCAATGCGGGCTGTTTCCAGCACATTGCCTTTGCGCACAATCTGGTTCAGAATTCTGTCCAGGGTTTCGCTTTTCATAAACACCCCGGCTCCGGCACGGGCATAGCGCAGACTGGCATTCTTGTGGGACACATCCACCATGCGGACCCGGCCTTCCGCATCAAAATGGGTAAATTCCGGCGGCGGATTATCGGGGCCGGGAACTGTATCGGAATGGATAATATCAGACATTTTACTCCTCAAAAAATTCTGTTTTCTGCGTAACAGTGGATTTGACCGCACTGAGGCAGTCACTGAGGGCGGCAATCACATTTTCCCGTATATCTCCGGCCACGATCAGGTACATGACATCATCGCCCACTGCCAGATCCGTATCGCTGTTGATTTCCGCAAGAATTTCCACAATCCCCGGGCGCTGTTTGTGCTCCCCGATCACCTGCGTCAGTTTTTCCCTGTCGGTTCTGACCCGCAGCCCCCTGACCTTTCTGCCGTCCCGCGAGCTCTCCCGCACAACACCGTTATGGCAGAGAATCATACCGGCTTTGGAAAAATCCGGATGTTTTTTTATGTGTTCCAGCATTTCACCCATGCTTTTCATATATCAGAATCCTTTGATTTCGGTAAACAGATCTTTGTAGGTTTTGTAAAAAGCATCATGATCTTTTAAAGAATGTTCCAGTATCTTGGGAAATTTGTCCATTTCTTTTATATTGAAAACCATATTCACACTTTTATTAAAAGCCGTCATATTGTCATTGGTGCGGAACCGTTCGGAAAGCAGGGCCACAAACATATTGCGCCGGACAATCATCATGATCTGACTCATATATTTGAGAACATGGTTCATATCCGGATCACGGGTTCCGAAAAGCTCGTTGATGACAATCAGATCAAATGTATGATAACGCATCTGCTTCAGGGCCTCTCTGGGAGAAGGTGCTTCAAATAAGTGGAAATTCAGTTTTTCGACCGTGTCCCGGATCATGCTGCGCATCTCCGCATTTGTTTCGCAGATCATGGCGGTTTTGGCTCCTTCTTCCAAAAACTCAAAAGGGTCCTCTTCGGGAATATTATCATCAGGGGGGCGGGAACTGCCGCGGGAAGCCGTTTTTCCGCTGTCCGGGGCCGCTTTTTTCTCCACTGCCCCTGCCGCTTTTTGGGGCTGCGGTTTTTCCACCTGGGGCCTGACCGATATTTTCTTTTTGCATTGCGGGCAGGGGATGGCAAATGCCTTGCCTCTGGGCACTTTTCCGTCCGGAATATTCAAAACTTTTTTACAGTGATTACAAGTAATTTCCATAATATATCCCCTCGGGTTAATCGCCTGTGGCCATTTCCAGATTGTCAATATCTGTGGTGGTTTCGCCCCGTTTGCTTTTCACCGTATCAATGCCCCGGCCCACCACGGCCTTGCGGCTGGAATAAGCCAGCGCTGTTTCTTCGGTTATCAGCCCTTTTTCATAAAGTTCAATATTATAACTGTCAAAGGTGGTCATACCGAAGGCCTTGCTGGCTTCCTGAATATCGTAAAAAGTCTTGCCCTCACTTTCCCCGTTCAGGATGCCTTCACGGGAACGGAGGTTGTTTCCCAGTATGTCAAAAGCGGCCACCCGTCCCCCGCCCACTTTGGGCAGCAGACGCTGGCATACAATCCAGCGGATGGTTCCCGCCAGACGGATACGGATCTGTTTTTCCTCTTCAATGGAAAACATGCCCACAACCCGGTCAATACTTTGCCCCGCATTTACGGTATGGAGTGTGCTGACCACCAGATGGCCGGTTTCCGCCGCGCTCAGACCGATTTCCACAGTTTCCCTGTCCCGCATTTCCCCAATGAGAATAACTTTGGGCCCCTGACGGAGGGCGGCCCGGAGACCGTTGATAAAAGTATCAAAATCATTGCCCATTTCCCGCTGATTGAAGGTGGCTTTTTTATGGGGATGGGAGTATTCCACCGGGTCTTCCAGTGTCACCACATGAACTGCCTGTTTTTCGTTAATTTCATTGAGAACCGCCGCCAAAGAAGTGGATTTCCCGCTGCCGGTGGAACCGGTGACAAAAATAATGCCGTTTTTCTCGGTTGCCATATGACTAAAGGCTTCCGGCAGCCCCAAATCCTGCAGGGTGGGAATTTTGGTTTCCAGTTTCCGGAGAACAATGGAATATTTCCCCCGCTGGGCAAAGATATTTACACGGAAACGGGATTTCCCCGGCAGTTCATAGGATGAGTCACAGGAGCCTTCCCGAATCAGTGTATCTGTCAGGCGGCGGTCCCGGTTAATGAGGTTCAGTGCAAATATTTCTGTCTGAAAGGGCGTTAACTCCTCAAAAGGCGGATCAATATCCACCGGAACCAACTGTCCCGCACTTTCCACCTGAAAGGGCTTTCCTACCGTGACATTCAGGTCGGAAACACTGCCGTAGGCATCCAGCATCCGGGTCAGAATATGATCGATTTCCGGCTTTCTCATAATATGCTCCTTTTTTGGGTAAGGGGTCAAACCGGCTAAATTCTATAAACAAATTAATAACGGTGGGTTATACTGTCGCTTCCCCCCCCCTGCGGTGACAGACTTTCATATAAACGGCCATGAGCCGTGACTCACAGCGAAGCATGAAAATTTTCCCGTTCCCGCGCTCCGCGTCAATGCCGTTAAGTTAAGACTCCCTCCCCTGAGGGAGGGGCAGGGGGAGGGGGAGGGTGAAAACGTCTGATAATTACAGACTGCTGTCTTCCCCCTCCCCTGACCCCTCCCACCGGGGGAGGGGAATTTTCGGCTTAACTGAATGCCATTGAACGGGGTGCGCGGGGAGACTTTCATATAAACGGCCATGATTCATGACTCACAGCGAAGCATGAAAATTTTCTCGTTCCCGCGCTCCGCGCGGGAATGCAGTTCAGACACTCCGCGTCATCACAGAACGCGGAGTGTCCCTCAGTCATTCCCACGCGGAGCGAGGAAACGGGGCGTGCGGGATTACAATAGTGTATTCATCCTTAATTTCAATGCCTTATGCATCGGTAAAATCTGTGGGCGGATTTTTCAGAAAAGGACGGAATCTTGATTTTTCATTGCTTTTCATATAGGCTTCATCCGCAGAAATCTTGCGGGATTCCAGCAGGGACATGATGGCATCATCCAGCAGCACCATGCCGTATTTTTTACCTGTCTGGATGGCCGAATTGATCTGATAGGTCTTGTTTTCCCGCACCAGGTTCCGCACCGCCGGAGTGGCAATCAGAATTTCCTGGGCGGCACAGCGGCCTTTGACATCAATTCTTTTAAACAGCACCTGGGCAATAACAGCCCGGATACCGTCCGCCAGAGTGGAACGGATCTGAGACTGTTCGCTGGAGGGAAATACTTCAATAATACGGTCCACGGTTTTGGCAGCACTGCTGGTATGAAGGGTTCCGAAAACCAGATGGCCGGTGGACGCGGCCTCGATTGCCAGTGCAATGGTTTCCAGATCCCGCATTTCCCCCACAAGAATAATATCCGGGTCTTCCCGAAGCGCACCCTTCAGGGCGGCAGAAAAAGATCGGGTGTGCATCCCCACTTCCCGGTGGTTTACAATACACTGCTGACTGACATGCACAAATTCCACCGGGTCCTCAACCGTCAGAATATGATCCTTACGGGTTTTGTTGGCCGTATCAATAATGGCCGCCAGCGTGGTGGATTTGCCGCTTCCCGTAGGGCCGGTAACAACAGCCAGGCCTCTGGGCAGTCCCGCCAGTTTCGGAATAACCGGCGGCAGTCCCAACTGCTCCGCACTTAAAATCGTGCTGGGAATTTCCCGGAAAACAGCCGCACATCCGTATTTCTGCATAAAAAAATTGGCTCTGTAACGGGCAAGTCCCGGAATTTCATAACCGAAATCCACATCTCCGGTTTCTTCAAAAACCTTGATTTTATCCTCGGGTGCAATTTCATAGAGCATGGACTTGAGATCATCATTTTCCATGGTTTTGTATTTCACCCGTTCAATATCGCCCCGCAGCCGCAGTGCCGGAGGCTGACCGGAAACGAGATGAAGATCGGAAGCCCCCTGATCGTTCATCAGTTTAAAAAACGCATCAATTCTTGCCATCGCAAAAATTCCTTCGCTAAAAAGTTACAGCAAATATCTTCCCAGTCCGAAAAGACTGTTCACCAGAAATGTCTGTAAAAAAATGATTGCCAGAAAAATGATAATCGGTGAAAAATCAATTCCTCCGTAGTTTACGGGAAATCTGGAACGGATTTGATAAAGAACCGGTTCTGTGATACTGTAGATGATCTGAACAATCTGATTGGAGGGATCCGGATTCACCCAGGATAACACGGCCCGGGCAATGATAATCCACATATAGAAAACCAGAAGGTAATCCAGTACCGTAGCAATCGCAATCAGGAAATTTCCGATGATAAGCATTTAAAATACATCCTTTTTATGTAAACAGAATTCATAATTTCCCCGCAGACCGGGAACAGTTACTATAAACAGTTACTATAAACAGTTACTATAATTGATGCCTGAAAATTAAAAAGAATCGGAAAATAAGTCAAGTTATTTCCTTTTCAATACCTGCCCGAATCTCTTTTTTTGTCTGTGATTTTTCAGGCAGTGCTGTTATACTGCAAGTGTCATCCGGAATCGAAACCTGAATCCTGAATTAATGACGAAGGATCAATTATCATAATCTTTACTATTTGGAAATACAGTTTTTCAGAAAATACATTTTAAAAACAGAGAAGCAGTGGTATTTAAGTTAAAGAGCAGGCATTTTTAAGTCCCCCCTTACGAAAAGAGCGGGAGAAAAATCCTTAACGTAACGGTATTGAACAGAAAGGAAAACAATGGACAGATACGGAAAAATCGGTTTCATCGGTGCGGGAAATATGGGGGAAGCCATTATCGGGGCACTGATCCGGTCGGAGGTATTTTCCCCTGCGGATATATGCATTACAGATGTCAGCCGGCAGCGTGCTGATATGATGCAGAAAGAATATCAGGTTACGGTGATGGCGGACAATGCATCCCTGTTTTCGGCATGTCAGATGATTATGCTGGCCGTCAAACCCCAGCAGATGACGGATGTACTGACAGAGATCAGCACCCGGGCAGGATATGCGGTTTCAGAAAGAAAACTGCTGATTTCCATCGCTGCCGGATTCCGCATGGAAAAAATCGAAAATATCCTTTATGCCCCTCTGAATGAAGCATCGCGGAAAAATCTGCCGGTGATCCGGGTCATGCCCAATACCCCCGCTCTGGTGCTTTCCGGTATTTCCGGCATGTGCGGAAACCGCCATGCCGGGCAAGAAGATATGTCCGCTGCCCGGGCCGTTTTGGCCGCTATGGGGGATGTCATTGCATTTGAGGAGGAATCGCTGCTGGATGCGGTGACCGGGGTTTCCGGTTCGGGTCCGGCCTATGTTTTTTATCTCATAGAAGCCATGACACTGGGCGGAATCCGCGCGGGACTTTCCGAAGACAGGGCAGTGCATCTGACCCTGGCCACCGTGGAAGGTGCGGCCCGGCTCATGCGTCTGAAAGGGGAATCCGCAGAAAGTCTTCGGAAAAAAGTCACCTCCCCGGGCGGCACCACGGAAGCCGCGGTAAAAGTGCTGGATGATAAGCATGTGCGGCAGCATATTGCCGACGCGGTGCTGGCAGCAGTGCGGCGTTCGGAAGAACTCAGCCGCTGATGCCGGAAACAGCACTGTCCTGTCGCTGTATTTATGGGAATATCGGACATTTTTCTTTACAGACGGAAAAAAAAACTTATGTTTACTGCCGGTCTGTAAAGAAAATATCCTGCATGGGAGAAGCGTATGAAATATCGGAGCCCCGGAAATGTATTGCTGTGCTGCGCCGGTTTTATTCTTTTTATTCTGTTTTTGCCGCATCCGGATTTCACGGCAAAGGCAGAGGGGCAAAACAGTTTTATCCTTTCGGAACCCGCGGAAAAAACTGCCGAACCTTTTAAAATCAGCATCAGTGCACAACCGGATATCCTTGCGGCCGGCAGTACCTCCGGTATTCAGGTAATATTCGATATTGCTGCCGGATACAAACTCTATGCGGATGCAACCTCCGTCCGCCCCCATGGCCGCGAAGGTTTTACTTTCGGCAAGGTGAAAACGCCCCGTCCTGTCCGGAAAAAAGAACCGGACGGAAAAACGGCCCTGTTTTATGAGGGACTGACGGTTTTTGAACTTCCGGTGCGATCCTCCCCTGCGTTGGAACCTTCGGAAATCAGTCTTTCTCTGGAAATTCTTCTTCGGGGATGTTCGGAAACCGTCTGTTTTCTTCCGGAAAAAAGAGAAAAAAAAATCGTACTGACCCTGCTTCCGCCCATCTCCGAGGAAATAAAGGCCGGAGTGCCGGAAAAAGACTCTCTCACTGCGGTAGAACTGCGGGAAAATGATAAAAATGTGGAATATGGGGAAGGCGGGGAAAATCCCTTCCGGAACGCTGCATCCGAATACGGCCTCACCGGTGTGCTGCTGGCGGCTTTTTTATGGGGACTGCTGGCCAGTCTGACCCCCTGTGTATATCCCATGATACCCGTTACCGTAAGCGTTATCGGCGCGGGCCCGGGGAAAAATCTTTCTCAGAGTTTTCTGCTTTCCCTTTTTTATGTGCTGGGCATGTCACTGACCTATGCGATCTTCGGCGTAATTGCTGCCTGGTCCGGCAGTCTTTTCGGAGCATATACCGATCATCCGCTTGTGCGCATCGGGGTTGCAGTCCTCTTTTTTATCCTGGCCCTGGGAATGTTTGATCTGCTGCATATCCGTATGCCTTCCCGCATCGCTTCGGGCCTGGGCACCTGGACAGGCAGCGGACGTTTCGGCGTATTTTTCACAGGTGCAGCGACCGGTGCGGTTGTCGGCCCCTGCGTCGGCCCCATGCTGGCCGGGCTTCTCATTTATATTGCCGCGCTGGGAAGCAAAATCCAGGGTTTTTTCATTATGTGGAGTTTTGCGCTGGGAATGGGGGTTCTTTTCCTGATCATCGGCACCTTTTCCGGTGCGGCCTCTGCCCTTCCCCAGGCAGGGCCCTGGATGGAAAAAATCCGGCGGTTTTTCGGTCTGCTGATGCTGGGAGTGGCCCTGTATTATATCCGTCCCCTTTTACCGCCTTCCTTTTTTTATCTGATGCTGGGGGCCATTCTCATCGGCACCGGAATATACAGCGGCGCGGCCGACAGACTTGCCCCGGAATCCGGGGGATACGCCCGTTTTCAGAAAAGTATTGCGATTCTCTGCCTCACTCTCGGCATTGCCTACGCGGTCCGCTTTGCCATGTGGGATATACTGTTGCCGCAGGCAGGCATTCCGGCAGCAGAAAGGGAAGAAATGCAATGGATAGGCAGCGAAGCCGCAGGGCTTCGGATGGCAGGGGAGCAGCAGAAACCGGTGATGATGGATTTCAGGGCGGACTGGTGTTCCGCCTGCCTGAAACTGGAGCAAAAGACTTTCCGGGATGCCCGTGTTCAGAATCTGGCGGAATCCTTTATCCTGCTGCGCATTGACAATACGGACACAAAAGATCCGGTTGCGGAAAAACTGCGGAAAAAATATGGAATTGTCGGACTGCCCACCATTATTTTTCTGGACGCATCCGGAAAAATTCTGCATAATCTGACCATCACCGAATATGTAGGGCCGGAAGAACTGATCTCCCGGATGGAAACGGTTGTCAGTGCACAGTAAGTGATCTGTCAAATATATTTCTGTACACTCAGAAAAGCTGCGGAGGAGTGCCGGACGGAAAGTCCGGCAGACTTCCAAACTTTCGGTTCGGACTCCCCGATCCGGATTTTTTAAAAGGGTTAAAAAATTTATTTGACATTCCAGTTAAGTACACAGGCAATTTAGTTTTTAAATAATCCGAATCCTGCACACCGCAGAGATGCACGGCGTGCGTCTCTGCATCGCATATTTTTCAAATATAAAAAATAAACCGGCCATGCAGTAGTCCCGTTTTTTCTTAAAACGATGGCATTGATTATATATTTACACAGACAATGAATGAATCCTAAGAAAGGTGTTTATTATGAAAAAAAATTGGATGATACTTACTGCTGTATTCCTGTTTCTGGCAGCTGCGCCCCCTGTGCCGGCCGGAGAAAAAGACTCTCCGAAAGAGGCAAAACAGCTCGTCCGCTGGCATTCTTTTGATAAGGGAATGGCAATGGGCAAAAAAGAAAAAAAGAAAATTTTTCTGAATTTTTATGCAGACTGGTGCCAATACTGCAAAGTCATGGACAAAAGTACCTTTGCAGACAGTTCTGTCGTGAACTATCTGAATGAAAATTTTATTGCTGTCCGGGTCAATGCCGACCGTGACCGCAAAGTGGCGGCGGATTATCAGGTAAAAGGACTTCCTGTCAGTTGGTTTATTACGGAAAACGGAGAAAATATCGGCAGTCAGCCGGGGTATATTCCTGCGGAAACCCTTCTGCCCCTGCTGAAATATATCTACACAGACAGTTATAAAGACATGAACTTTATGCAGTTTATGGAAAAAATGTAATTATCCCCTCCTGCCGTGCATTTTCAGGGGGGAGAAATATTTTCTTTATTCAGTTTCATATGATAGACGTAACGGCGGATCAGACGGATCATCAGGGATAATGCCCCGCAGGCACTCAGTGCCATCAGCAATACGGGAACCCATATGTGATGGGAATATTCATGCATTTCACAGGCAACATTTATCCCTGTGACCGCGAAGAGAAAGACCGCGTCCAGAAATACAAGCATCAGTACACAGGCTGTCACAGAGTCATACCAGGAAACTATGACTTTTCGGAATATGGGTGTATTTTCGGGTAGCATAACAGAAAAAATCTTTACTTAGTCTGCATTATTCACACGTTTTCGTCCCCGGCAGATAAGCTGCTGACTAATTTGCCTATACGAAAATACGGCTTCAAAACTCAGTTTTTTGTGTCTTCCTGTGTTTACTGCAAAAAACTGATTTGTGAATAATTCAGGTTAGGGTTCGTTTTATTACAGAAATTTCCGGATATATTCATAAAGGACTGTCATGGGTCTGTCCGGCATGATATATAGGCTTTAAGATAATATTTTTGGGGTTTTCTGCAGGCTGGGGTGAAAAACGAACCCCGGCAGATTCAGCATGTCAGAGTTCACTGCGTTCATCCCGGCCTGCCCCAAAACAATTATCTTACATACTGCAGTTTTATTACAGAAAATCCCGGATATATTCATACTCCCCGGTCAGTTCACCCCGATACAGTATCACTGCTTTTTTCAGTTCCGGGGGAAGTGCCAGCTCTTCAAGGGAAAGAGAAAAATCGGCTGCTGCCAGCGCGGGGACAAAGTCTTTTAGCACATTGCTGAAATATGCAGAAGACTCTCTGGGCAGTTCGGTCGGCAGAATATCCACAGCCATAATAACCGGGCCCTGTCCCTGAAAACCGTAACGGATTTCCCCGTCCGGCGGTTCATATACATAGACCGGATTTCCCGGATCCGTGGCTTTGACTGTGCATTCTACTGCGCCTTCGGGATCACAGCTGATGTCTCCGACAACCCGGAGTCGGGGCTGTTTCCCCCCGGCCCATAATTCTCTGCACATTTCCTTTGTCAGCAGGCGGGGATAGCGATTATCCCAGTAAACACAGTTGACCAGCAGGGTCAGATAATCCGCATACTGCCCGAAGCGGTTTTTGTATTTTTTCTTTCCCTCCCGGTAATAATCCGCCAGATCAAAAATACCCGGTGATTCTGTGCTTTTCTCTTTCAGCTGCACACAGTCCTTTTCTGCAAAAACGGTTTTGTATATTTTCCGGGGAGAAAGAGAAGATTTGTCCGGCCCGCAGCGCAGGGAATCCGGGGATATTTCTTCGCAGGGCAGTAAATTCAGAATCTCCTGCGCTCCTTTGGATACATTCCCGTATCCGCTGATGCCCACAATCAGGGGATGGAGTGCATCCGGAATGCCATTTTTTTCAATATCCTTTGCCATTTCTCCGATAATTATTTTTGCCGCATCCAGATCACGGTAATGCTGTGCCTGTTTCAGATGACGGAAAGGGTTGGGGATACCTTCGGCAGTCAGCCGCTGCCCCAGTGCCCAGAGAGAATTGATCATCCCGGCCAGACCCGCATAACGGCCAAAAAAAATCAGGCGGCGACTCTGTTCATCCATGACCCTTTCATAATCAACAAGTGTCACCTTTTTTTTCATCATGGCGCGCAGCATGGGCATATTATGGGGCTGCCCCTTGATGACATGGGCAAAAAAAACATAAATTTTATTGTCTTCAAACAAATCCGGAGGAATTTCCTTGATACCGAAAATCATATCGCAGTTATGCAAATCCTCCTGCACGGCAATGCCTTCTTTTGTAAATTCTGCATCCGCATATGCCCGCTGCGGCGAGGACTGCACAATCACTGTAAAGCCTTTTTCCTGCAGATTTTTTATATCGGAAGGGACAAAGGGCACACGCCGTTCCCATATACTTTTATCCTCTTTACGGATACCGATAATCATTGGACCTCCTTTATATCTTTTCTGTTATCTTAAAATAAAGCAGATAAAACACGAATGCAAACATTCCCGGGAGATTTGCATTTCAAAACCTTTCTCCTTGACACCTTTTCCCAAATAAGCGTAGAAACAGTAATACCCATGAAAAAATTATGAAAAGGCATAATCGGAAAAAAACCGGGGGAAATCATATGTCGGACAGGACATTGCAAAAATTTGATCTCTGTGTGCTGGGATGCGGGCCTGCCGGATTTGCCGGAGCCATGCGCGCCCTGGATCTGGGCAAACACGTCTGTATCATCGAAGCCGGTGAAGTCGGGGGAGCCGGAATCATGTGGGGAGCGATGGCATCCAAAACCATGTGGGAGCTGGCAAAAGATTTTGCCATTGCTTCCAAAACCGACCGGGGATACCGGGCGGCGGGACTGTCTGTGGATTACAGTTCGGTGCGGGCCACCGTTATCCAGGCTGCAAAAGAAAAGCAGTATCAGATGCTCTCCCAGATGGAAAGCTATTCACCGGAGAGATGGAAAGGCCCCGGTTCTCTGACCTATAAAAAAGGACGGGGCTATTTTATTTCCGCGAAAGAAGTGGAAATCCGGGCTTCGGACGGCAGCTGCGAAAGGATCACGGCAGATTTTTTCCTCATTGCCACCGGCACAAAGCCCAGGGATTTTCCCCATATCAAAGCCGATCAGCAGCAGATTTTCAATTCGGACGGCGTGCTGAACCTGCAATGTTTCCCCCAAAGACTGGTAATTATCGGGGCAGGCATTATCGGCTGTGAATATGCCACCATTTTTTCCAATTTCGGCCAGACAAAAGTATATCTGGTAGATCATGCCGGCCGTGTGATTCCCTATGAAGATGAGGATATCAGTGATTTTGTGAAGAACAATCTTATCCGTAACAGGGTGCGGGTGATCCATTCTGCCAAAGTGCGGGATATTGTAAAAAATCCAAACCATATTCAGGTCATCCTGGATTTTGAAGACGGGCATTCCGAAGTCATCGAAGCGGATGCAGCGCTGGTTTCCATTGGCCGCACAGCGGATCTGTCTCCTCTGGGATTGGACAAACTGGGAATTGAGGTAAAACCCGGCATTCTCAACACCGATAAAAACTGCTGTCTTATCAACAATATATATGCTGCCGGGGATATTACCCATAATCCCGCCCTGGTCAATATTGCGGAAATGGAAGGGCGTTACGCGGTAAAACATATGTACGGATGCACCAAATGGCCCCTGAATTATGAAAATATGTCCACAGTGATGTTTTTCTATCCCGCAGTAGCCGCGGTCGGTCTCAATGAAAAAGGATGCAGAAGGCGCAAAATTCCTTTCCGGGTTTCCTGGTATTCCAATGCCATGTGCAACCGGGCCATTGCCATGCGGACTACCCACGGATTTGTCAAAATTATTGTATCGGATGATGAAAAGCAGCGCATTCTGGGAATGCGGGCCGCAGGGCCCCAGGTTTCCACCACCATCATGTCCATTGCCCATTTCATGGATCAGGGAAAAGGAATTTCCGATATTCTCAAATCAGTTTATCCCCACCCGACCATCACCGAAGGCATTCAGGAATGCCTGCGGATGATGGTCGGTAAATCGGTATACAAACCCTATGCCTTTCCGGATTACCTGAAAATCCGGCGCTGGCATCCGGATACGGGTTATTCGGAAATTTAGAATCTGTCCGAAAACCTCCGGAACAGATTTTCAGACCGGCATAAACAGAGGGCAGAACACCCGGAAACAGGTTTTCGGACAGACTCCCGGCAGGAACAAACATAAATCAGATGGAAATGCGAAATTTCGGAAAGGAATCCTCCATGAAAAAAATCTGGATCATCGGTGCAGGCCGTTTCGGTATGCTGGCCCTGAACCGCCTGGCAGACAAATATGATAATACATCCTTTATGCTGGTGGATTCGGATATTAAAGGAATAGAACTTTTCAACAGTGCAGACTGCAAAACAGAAGAATCCGACGGTGTGGAATTTCTGGTGAAGAATCTGTCACCGGAAAAAAGCCCGGAATGGATTATTCCCGCGCTTCCCGTTCATCTGGCTGCGGAATGGTGTCTGCAAAAACTGGCGGATAATGTTAAACGCTGTGAACTTCCTGCGGATATTGACGGACAGCTTCCCAATGCAGCACGGGGATACCGGCAGGATATGTATGTCAGCCACGCGGATTTCCTGTGCCCGGACAAATGCTCCGAACCCGCCGGTATCTGCACAGTTACCGGAAAACCGAGACCCCAAAATATGTTTGAACTGCTGGGGGAACTGAATGTCCCCGGATTCACCCCCCTGGTTATCCGCAGTCATCAGCTGGCCCCCGGTGTGGGCGGATACCGTCCCGATGCACTGTTCGGACTATTGGAACATACTGCAAATACCGAAAATCCCCTCATTGTCAGCACGGCCTGCCGCTGTCACGGGGTGCTGACGGCCATCTGTCCGCAGAAAAAATAATTCCGGCAGATTTTTGCAGTATTCCGCTTCCCCCGGATTATTCATAAACTGAAGCAAATCTCCGAATCACTCGTGCAGCAGCTCGGATTGGCGAAGCATAAGCCGGCAAAACAAAGGGAAGTCATAAAAAAAATTCTGCCTTCTGCCGGAATATAAGCATTCTTTCTTTCTGGCATTTCCCCCAAATATTTGATATAAACGACCATGACGGACAATCACAGCGAAGCATGAAAGCTGCACGGAGTGCGAAAATTTAGGCCGAAGCCGGTTTTTCGCAGAGACTTTCATATAAACCACCATGAACCGTGACTCACAGCGAAGCATGAAAGTTTCAACCCGGACTCGTTACGGGGCAGAGCCCCGTAACACCGGAGGTGAGGCTCAGCCTCATACTGTGTACGGGGCGGAGCCCCGGAAAAATGCGTTACGGGGCAGAG
>JAABRU010000038.1 GCA_011390755.1 Desulfobacteraceae bacterium
ACGGAAACCGGGTATAACATCTGTATCTCCCTTTTTATGTTTTTATTTCGGAGAGAATACTTATCAGAACGGATTTCGACTGACAACTCAATATATTGTTTTCCTACTTTTTAGGAATGCGCCCTATCTGCCAGGCATCATCACTGCCGAAAATTTTGCGGAATGCAAAATCTGTGCGGGGGTCTCAGTGTCATTGATTTTAGAAAATTACGGAGTGGCAAACGGAAAGTTTGGCAGACTTTCAAACTTTCCGTTTGGACTCCTCCGCCCGGCCTTTTTAAAAGGGTAAAAAATTTATTTGACATTCCACTTATGACTTGACCCAATTAGGCAGATAGAAATTTTACGGTGTTAAGCCGCATTCCTGCTGAGATACCGGGTGAGATTTTGTATCTCTTTAATTGAGTCATGCCATAGGCGATTTCCAAATATGAATGTACCGCTTCCTGAAGGAGTCACAAACTGCGTATTTGTGACCGGACTTTCAGCTGTCAGGCACTGCCGGTTTTCAGTCTGGCACTCCTTTGGTACATTTTTTCAGGAAATCACCTTACTGACTTGCCGCATTCTTCATTTCCCTGATTTTTTCATTATAGAATGCAATCACCGCGCGGCGGTTGAGCATTCCGATGAGGATGCCGTGGTCATCGTCCCGCACGACAGGCAGACTGTCTATGTTTTTTACCGTAAACTTCTGCATGACAGAATTAAGATCATCCGAAGGTGTGGTGAGGATGATATCGGCGGTGGAAATATCTTTCATAAGAATCAGGTGTTCCAGTCCTTCTGCAAAAAGGACACTGCGGATATCCGTGCTGGAAAATATGCCGTTCAGGCGTTTGTGTTCATCCATGACCGGGAAATAATGCTGTTTGGTTTCGGAAAAATAATTTTTAAAATCCCGGAAGCTCATGTCCTGGGGAATCAGATTCACCTTCTGCAGCAGATGTGTGAGATCCCGCACCCGGAATTTCTGGAGAATGTCCACAAAAAATTCACCGGCATGGGCCGGGGATTCAATCTTGCTTTTCACCTGTTTTTCATAAATGGTCCATCGCTGGGAGATCACATAGGCCACGGAACAGACCAGCAGGCTGGGCATGAGCAGGTGATAGGAATTGGTCATTTCACTCACGAAAATAATGGTGGAGATGGGGGTATTGGATACGGCTGTGAAGAATCCGGCCATACCGACGATAATATAGGCTCCCGGTTCCGTGACCACGCCCGGCATGATCTGGTGAAAGAGTTTTCCCACCACGCCTCCCATTGCACCCCCGATGACCACGGAAGGACCGAAAACCCCGCCGCTGCCCCCGGACCCGATGGAAAAGGAGGTGGTCAGCACTTTTCCGATGGCAAGGGAAAGCAGAAAGACTATACTGACGGAATGAAGCAGATATTCCGGGTTCAGCACCTGCTGGATATAACCGTAACCGAATGCCAGGGTATGGGGCCAGTAAAAACCGATCAGACCGGTGCAGAGACCGCCCAGCACCGGTTTGATATGATTGGGAATGGGTATTTTCCGGAAAAAGCGGGTAATGCCGTAAAAGGATTTTACATAAAAAATACCGGTGGCCACCAGCACAACTGCCAGCACAAGATAGGGGCCGATTTCCAGGGGATTGCGGAACTGAAAAGCGGGAGCCTGAAACAGGGAACCCCATCCGAAAACAAGACAGAACATACAGTAGGCCACCACAGAGGAGATGCCAGCGGGGATAATCACCTCGGATTCAAACTCCGGATCCTTGTACAGCACTTCGGCCGCAAAGAGCGCACCGGCCAGGGGCGCACGGAAAATACTGCCCACCCCGGCCCCGATGCCTGCGGCCATCATGATCCGCCGTTCCCGGTCCGACAGTTTCAGGGTGGTGGCAAGGAAGGAGCCGAAACCTGCCCCGATCTGCGCGATGGGGCCTTCCCTTCCCCCGGAACCGCCCGTGGT
This sequence comes from Desulfobacteraceae bacterium, assembly GCA_011390755.1. Taxonomy (GTDB): domain Bacteria; phylum Desulfobacterota; class Desulfobacteria; order Desulfobacterales; family Desulfococcaceae; genus JAABRU01. The sequence continues at coordinate 1,952 of JAABRU010000038.1, forward strand.
CAGGGTAATGGCCGAGGCAATGGTCTTGATGACGGGAACCCGGGAGCGGATGAATCCGCCTTTGTTATGATACGCGTCAATGGCCGCATCCGTGCCGTGACCTTCGGCCTCGGGCGCAAAGGTATAGACCAGCCAGCCGCTGACAATGCCGCCCAGGGCCGGAAGAAACAGCAGCCAGATTCTGCTGAAAGGCCGGTCTGTGGGGGGAAGCAGATGATGTTCCCCGGCCGGAGCCGGGGGACGGTAGCCCGCGATCATGTCCATGAAGTAATGGACACCCAGCTGGCAGAGATAGTGAAAAATAATGGACCCCAGACCGGCAATAAGACCGATCACGACAAAATACACAGTCCATTTACCTGCATAGGCCAGTTTACCTGAATTTTTTTTGAATCGGAATTTCATGATAGGTAATTACTTTGAATATCGTTTACAAATCAGAAAAATATTAAAAACCAAAATATAACTTTTTATCAATTTGAAATTTATACTTTTCTGTTGTTTACAGTTTTTCTATGCTGGTTGAAGATTATATAAATATTATGCTTCTCTTTCGCTCTGAATGGAATACGGATGCCAACTTCTTTTCCTTCAGTATCAACAGAAATTTTTTCATAAGAAACATTATTTATTTGAATTTCTGTAATCTCTCCTGCTAAATATGGCAATTTTTTATTGTTAGTTCCGGCAATAATCAAATCACCTTTACTGACGGAAATATTTTTCAGGAATATTCCGATTATTTTTCCATTTTGAAATATTTTTATGGGTTTTCCTAACTCAATGACTTCTTCCTGTGGCAGGTATTGTATCATATATGGTAAGGCTTCACTGTACACAACTTCATATAATGCTTCACCATAGCACTCTGAAAAATTAATATACTCAGATAATATATCATTTGAAAGCAGTTCATCCGCCAATGTTCCGTGTGCCACTTCATTTCTTCGTTCAGCCAGATCATTCAGATAAAAAAGATATTCCGAATCCCTTTTTATATCTTCTATTTCCCGATTCGGATGTTTCGATTTTAAATAATTTATAAAAACAGATGAATATTTGATACGTCCTGAAACACCTTCCACACCGACTTTGGCAAAAAATTCCTGAATCACATCCGCTCTGAAATTGGCTGTGTGCTGTATAAAAGCAATTTCATTAATGCGGTAACTTCCGGTCTGGTTGATACAGGAATGAAGATTTGATATAATCTCTTCCGTTGAAAATTTTTCCCGATATTTGGATTGTTCGCTGAGTTTTAACAAGTCCAAAGAAAGTGTTACATGATTCTTCCGAATCGCTTCAGGGAGATTTTCATATTCCGGAATAATCATATTCAGATAGCGGATATAAGCAGAAATCAGTGATTCAACAAACTGCTCAAGAAATCCGTAAAGGGAAACAATAATGGTGTTATAATTGAACTGTCTTCTTTTTGTGGCAAATTCGGAATGATGTTCCTGAATTGTACGAATCAGGGAAGATTCTTCTGAGAGTGCTGTTTTATGGGATCTAAATGAGAGCAGTTGGGATTCCAATTCTATTCCACGGATATAATGTCGTAAATCACCTATTTCCCTTTTAAAAGATTCTATACTGTCTTTCATGATTCGGAACCCAGTGTATCGCTGATAAGCTTCTCAAATAATTCATTTCTTTCCCGTACATCTTTCAGACCTTTGGCATCCCCCTTAAATTTTTCAGGATAATCATTATAAATTTTTTTTACGCCTTTGCGTAATTTTTCGCTATGCCGGAGTACTTTGTCAGAGATATCTGTATACTGGCTGAATGCATACATCATTGGATCATAAATTGCTATAAGAGGTCTGTTCTGCTTCTTCCTAAAAGCTTTTTCCCTGAAAACCTGATAAACCAGAGAAATTGTTTTTTCAAATAGCGTTTTAAGATTATTGATAGTTGTTTCTGAAAATGAAGTATTCCCCCTCTGAAGATATGTGCTCAGATAATTCTCTAAAGTACCTTTTTGAAGATCAATCCGCTGTCTATATGCAAAAAAACGTAAAACAAGCTCTACATCCTCCATTTTTTTATATTTTTTATCATTTTGCAGTTTTTCGGATATTATTCCTATTTTAAACTCCTCTTCTGTCGGTTCAGGAATATTCCACATTCTGCATAAATATTTATTACGGGACAATTTTATACAAAGCTGATTCAATCGGCCATTATAAATTGCATTTCTGGACTCCTGTGCTTCAAGTTTATCTCCTCCACTGTTTATTCTCTCAAAGACCATCTGTTTCAGTTTTTTCGCATCATCTTCATCTTTGGCAGTCTCATGAAGTAATATGATGGATGAAAGATAACGTCTGTCTATTCCGCGCTTAATTTGCTCCGGAAGTTCGGAATACTTCCGTCCGTTCAATTCAGACCATTCTTCCAGCCCGTCTAATACCAATTTATCTTTGTAGAACTCATAAATTGCTGTAAGGCGTTGAAGTCCATCCATTACTTCATAATATGATAATTTCGCCTCATAAAAAAAAATGGGCGGAACAGGTACATTCATAATAAAAGATTCAATCAGGCGAGACTGTTTCTGAGCATCCCACCGGCGTCTTCTCTGAAACTCCGGATCCAGTTTATAATTTTCATCTTCCACCATTTTCACAATAGAAGGAAGCGGATATCTTGCCTGCTCGGTGATAATCCTGATTTCTCCTCTTGCATATTTGGCATTAATATCTTCATCGGACAGCTGTTTGGAATCTGAATTTTTATCCTTGATCTCAAGTTGTTCTCCAGGAAATAAAATCATTTTGTTACCTCACTTTGCGTCTGAACAGATTACTCTGAAATCCTGCCGTAGGGGGAGCACTTTCTCTGTGATTCGCCTCTTGGCAGAATTTTCAGAGTAAAAAATATTCCTGAGTCTGTATTTGATCTTCAGACAGGCAATATTAATAACTTACTAATGATGGTAGAAATATGGCCAGAATATAGTGCTCTGTCAAAGTTAAACTGACGGGTTATGTCACTCCTGTAAGGGCGTATTGCATACGCCCCGAAGCCACCCATACCGGGCGTATGCAATACGCCCTTACGGTTCCGCAGATGTTCCGGATACCCGTCATTTAAATGTTGACAGGACAATAGTATATTATAAAATTACCCCTCCAGATCTTTTATGCCTTTGTAGATATTTTCAAACAGGGTTTCGATTCTTTCTTCATCCACCGAGGAAAAGGCCACCCGCAGATCATGTTTGCCGGTGGCGATGAGGCCGGTGCGGTATTTGTCCAGCAGATGCACCCGCAGGGTTTCGGCTTCCACGGTTTTGAGCTGCAGGCACATGAAATAACCGGAGTTAAAGGGATACATTTTCCAGACATCATCATATTGGGGATTGGTCAGCAATTCCTTTAAGCGGTTGGCCCGGCCTTTGAGAACCGCAACCTTTTCTGCTCTTTCTTTCTTAAAATCCGGAGATTCCAGCACTTTGAGAACAATTCGCTGACTTAAATGACTGGCGTTGGAAACGGTTCCCCGGATATTGCCTGCGGTTTTTTTCTCCAGAGCATCGTAAAAAGGCGCGTGTTCTCCGGCCACAACACGGGTTCCGTATGTAATAAATCCCACCCGCAGACCCCAGACAAACATCTCCTTGGTGGCTCCGTCGAGTTTAACAGCCAGCAGACGGGGATGACAGTCACAGAGCCGGGAAAACAGGGATTCTTTAATAGGGGCATCTTCATAACGGAGTCCGAAATAGGCATCGTCGGTTACCGCGATAATGTTGGTATCCTTTTCCGCCACCCCCACCAGCACTTCCGTAATACGGTCGGCCTCTTTTTCCGTAATGGTGTATCCGGTCGGATTGTTGGGGAAATTGAGGAAAACGACAACCTTGTAATTGTTGTCGGCTTCCATCCGCACCCGCTCGGCAAATGCATTCACATTAAAACCGCCTTCGGAAGTGAACATGGGATAATTGCAGATTTCCGCATCCCCCCTCACAGACATGACCAGAATATTGTTTCCCCACATTTTGTCCGGGAAAATCACCACATCATCCGGGTCCAGAAACATATCGGCAAAGACGCTGATGCCGTGGGTAATTCCGTTGGTAACAACCGGAAGACTGACAGATTTGCCCGCAAGAGAGGGGTTTTTTTCATACATGGCTTCTTTCCATGTCTTGCGCAAATCCGGAATTCCGAAAGAAGGTGCATAGGTCAGGGCTTCACTGGGGCGTATTTTTTCTTTGTCTATAAAAGACATTACCGAAGGCAGATGCATGGTATGCAGATTTTCCGTGGCAATGCCGATGGTCGCATTGAATTCGGGGTCTGCTTTCTGTTTTGCTTCCGCACTCTGGCTCAGAATGCCTTTGGGAAAATAAAGCCTTCTGCCGGTTTTGGAAAACATCTCCATCAGATGGGGATTCGCATTTTTGATAATCGTGTTTAATTCCTGGGCAATGGGGTTAAGACTCATAAATCCTTCCTTTTCTTCAGTTGTCGGTTAATCGGTTAATTGGTTATCAGGTGTCCGGTTTCAGGTGTCAGGAGTTCGGTGTCAGGTGTTCGGTGTCAGGTGTTCGGTGTTCGGTGCTCCCTGTTTGCCACTGATAACTGTTTACTGGCAGCTGTTCACTGTTCCACTGTACAACCGCCTTCAAATCCGTCGGCACAGAAGCAGATGGTCATGCTTCCTTTCTGTTCGTTTTTTTCGACTATCAGTTGCAGCTCATGCTGTCCTTTCCGTTTGGGAGAACAGTATTCAAAGAGATAATGACTGTTCACATCCGATCGGATTTCAAACCCGATCTGTCCGAATCTGTTATACAGTTCTTCGATATTCCCTGCCCAGACAAATCCGTCTTTCCCCAGCATTTCCAGTATATCATTATCAATTTCACTGCCCAGACCGATAGTATAAACCGAAAAGCTCTCATCCGCATCATTGACGGAATCCGCTGCTTCTTCTTCTGTATTGCGGGCGGCCTGATCTTTTCCGTCCGTAAAGACCACCAGGGAGCCGACCGAAACGGGCTCCGCAGCATTTTTTACAGCATTTTCAACAAGATTCATTCCTTCAATCACGGCTCCGTAAAGATTGGTGGAGCTGTCACTGCTGATATCCCCCCGAATGCTGTCTATTCCTTCCAGCAGTTCTTCCCGATCCTCTGTAAAGGCAACCAGCATATGGGGCTTGGCAGCACCGTCAAACCATCGGATTTCCAGCAGCATTTCTCCGGTACTGTTGCTGCCTTCTTCGGGCATGACCGCTTCCACAAAGGCTTTGGCGGCAGTTTTCAGGCTGTTCAGGTTCTCCCCTCCCAGAATACTCCCGCTGAGGTCCAGCAGCAGCAGGGTGTGATGGGTAAAGGTGCCGGGTTTGGGCACAATGGCCTGTCTGCTTTCATAAGGGGAAATCAGTTCCCCGTCTTCATAAACCTGGAAGTCTTCTGTCTGCAGGTCTGTTACCGGAAGTCCTTCCGCGCTTTCCATTTTAAACATCACAGATATATTGGCGGGTTTTTCAACGATTTGCTCTTCATATATAAAGACCAGACCGTCTTCATCAATCTGCGGATCGGAATCGCATCCGCAGGGCGGCAGAGAAGCAGAATCCTGCCCTCCATTATCATCATCACTGCTGCTGCACGCAGAAAAGAGAAGGCATAAAACGGCTATCCATATGACAAATATCCTGTCTGTTTTCATTTTTCCGATATTCCTTTCCTGAAGCAAAAAGATATAAAGTCCCGGTCATACATAATTTCCTGCAAAGAGGCAATGAAGAAGCGGTTTATCTTCATTATATTTTCCCTACTATGAAAAACGGATTAAATCAACCCTGTTATTTTAACCTTGACGATACAGCAGGATTTCAGATAATTTCTTTTGGGAAGGCAGCAGGGAAAAAATTCGGCATGTTCCGGTTTTGGACGGAGCGACGGGATTTTTGACTTTTTACAGCATTTATCAATACAAAAACAGGAAGAAAAAATGGAAATTTCAACTTTGTATGCAATTTCTCCGGTGGACGGACGTTACCGGAAAACAGTGGAAAAACTGGGAGATTATTTTTCCGAAGCCGCGCTGATGCGCTACCGGGTTCTGAGCGAAGTGGAATATTTTATTGCCTTATGCCAACTGCCCCTGCCGCAGCTGGCGGATTTCCCCAAAGAAAAATTCCCGAAACTGCGGGCTGCTGTGGAAAATTTTTCCGCTGAGGATGCGCAGAAAATCAAGGATATTGAAAAAGTCACCAACCATGATGTCAAGGCTGTGGAATATTTTCTCAAGGAAAAATTCGACGAACTGAATTTGCAGAAGTTTAAAGAGTTTATCCATTTCGGCCTCACTTCCCAGGATATCAATAACACAGCCCTTCCCCGTTCTTTAAAAGATGCGTGGGAAAAAGTCATGCTGCCGGTTCTGGAGGAAGTAATCCGTGTTCTCACAGACAGGGCAAAGGAATGGAAATCCGTCCCCATGCTGGCCCGTACCCACGGTCAGCCAGCCTCTCCCACCGGTCTGGGAAAAGAAATCTATGTTTTTGCCGAAAGACTGAATGTGCAGAAAGACTTGCTGAAAAGCATCCCTTTTTCCGCCAAATTCGGGGGGGCCACCGGCAATTTCAATGCGCATCATGTGGCTTATCCGGCATTTGACTGGATTGCCTTCGGCAACCGTCTGGTGAATGAGGTACTGGGTCTGCACCGCTCCCAGACCACCACCCAGATTGAGCATTATGACAACCTGGCGGCCTTTTTGGATAATCTGAAACGTATCAGCACCATCCTCACGGATCTTTGCCGGGATATGTGGACCTATATTTCCATGGATTATTTTAAACAGAAAATCAAAACCGGGGAAATCGGCTCTTCGGCCATGCCCCACAAAGTCAACCCCATTGATTTTGAGAATGCCGAAGGCAATCTGGGGATTGCCAATGCAATACTGGAACATCTTTCTGCCAAACTGCCGATTTCCCGACTGCAGCGGGATCTGACAGATTCCACCGTAACGAGAAATATCGGTGTCCCTCTGGCCCACAGCCTCATTGCTTTCCAATCCATACTCCGGGGCATGAACAAACTGATCCTTCATGAAGAAAAAATCCGGGCAGACCTGCAGGAAAACTGGGCAGTGGTTGCGGAAGCCATCCAGACCATCCTGCGCCGGGAAGGATATCCCAAACCCTACGAAGCCCTTTTGGAACTGACCCGGACCCATGCCGCTATCAATGAAAAGTCCATTGCAGATTTTATTGAAACCCTGGATGTTTCCGAAGAGGTTAAAACTGAGCTGCGGCAGATCCGCCCGGAAAATTATACAGGGATATATGCATTTTGACCTCCCCCCATCTTCCGAAAAAGGGGTTTGGCGAAAAAGGGTTTTGGCCGAAAAAGGGTTTGGGGGGAATATGCAGCAGAATTTTCAGGCGGTCAGGGCCTGTATCTTCCCCAGCAGACGTTTGAAATCAATGGGTTTGGTGTCATAATCATCACAACCGGCTTCCAGGGTTTTTTCCCGGTCCCCGCTCATGGCGTGGGCTGTGAGCGCGATGATGGGAATGGAAGTCGTTTCTGTTGCGGATTTAATTTGCCGCGTGGCTTCCAGTCCGTCTATGACCGGCAGACTGATATCCATGAGAATCAGCACCGGATTTTCCGTCCCGGCCATTTCCACCCCTTTTTCCCCGTCCTCGGCCATAACCACCTCATATCCCTTGCGGATCAGCCGCCGGGAAAGCATATCCCGGTTCATTTCATTATCTTCCACCAACAAAATTTTGCTCATTATATCCTCCTTTTTTGTTAATTATGAATTATGAATGTTGAATGGTCGTTTTCATTAGTCAGGCATTCACCATTCATAATTCATAATCTATCTGTACTTTTGCATTTTTTTACAGTAAACCACGAAATATACGAAAAAAATATAAAAAAAACAGCAGGATATAAATATTTTCCGGTAGTCTTTCGTGTATTTCATGGTTAAAATAAAATCAAATGCTTATAAAAAAAATGCGAAACTATAGAATTCATAATTTAACATTCACCATTCACCCCGGTAAGCGTATCGTAAACACAGATCCCCGCCCTTCCCCGCTTTCCACTGTAATATCCCCGCCCATCATCTGACAGAATCTTTTGCTGATGACCAGCCCCAGACCGGTTCCCCCGTATTTTCTGGTAGTGGATTCATCGGCCTGGGTAAAAGGCCGGAAGAGCCTGCCAAGCTGTTCCTCACTCATGCCGATACCGGAATCCTGCACGCGAAAGAGTATCTCACTGCTTTCTCTGGAAACCGTCAGGGAAATTCTTCCGTGATCTGTAAATTTGCAGGCATTGCCCAGCAGGTTGAACATGGCCTGGCGCACTTTGACCAGGTCGCTGTGCATCTGCCCGATATTTTCCGGGCAGCTGATTTCCAGATGATTGCCGTTTTTTTCTGCCAGGGGCCGGATGGTACCGCTGACTTCCTCTGTCAGTTCACGGATGTCGAAGGTTTCGGGAAACAGTTCCATTTTCCCGGCCTCAATCTTGGACAGGTCAAGGATATCATTGATGAGTACCAGCAGATGACTGCCGGCCGCATGGATTTTTTTCAGATCCGGGATAAAATCCTCTCCCCCCAGGTCTTCGGCATCCTCCATGAGCATTTCACTGTAACCGATGACCGCATTGAGGGGGGTGCGCAGCTCATGACTCATATTGGCCAGAAAACTGCTTTTGGCCCGGTTCGCGCTTTCTGCTGCTTCTCTGGCTTCTTCCGCTTCCCGGATTACCATGTCCAGTTCCGCGGTGCGTTCTTTTACCAGGTCTTCCAGATGCTCCCTGTGCTGCTCCAGTTCTTCTTCCGAGCGGACCCGTTCAATGGCCGTGGCAATCTGGTCTGATACAAACAGGAGGATATTTTTATCTTCTTCCCGGTAACGGATGCTCTCCTCATAGGTCTGCACCACCAGTACCCCGATGGTCTTTTCCTGTGTTTTCAGGGGAATCCCCAGCCAGTCCACGGGTCTTTCCCCGATCATCCGCACTTCCCCCCTGCGGATGAGATCCTCATAGACTTCCGGGGTAATTAACATGGGCATACCGGTACGCAGCACATATTCGGTCATTCCTCTTCCGGGTTTTTTGACCTGGGGCGGCTCATCGTATTCATCCGCATAATAGGGAAAATGAATAAGTCCGGCCTCGGGATCATACAAAGCGATATAGAGATTTTCGGCATACATGAGTTCCTTTACACTTTCATGGATGATCGGAAAGAGATCGCGCAGGTTCCGGGCCGTATGCGCGGCTTCTGAAATACGGTAGAGTGAAACCCGGATTTTTTCTTCCCGTTTTCTTTCGGATATATCCCGGACAATGGCCTGAATATAATTTCCCTCACCAATGCGGATATAACTCAGGCTGACTTCCGCGTCAAAAAGGCTGCCGTCATAACGGCGATGAACCCATTCAAAAAACTGGGGAACCCCGGTGGTGGCCGCCCGGATTTTTTCCAGGGCCTTTTCTGCCGAAGATATGCCGTCCGGCTGATATTCCGGGGAAAAGCGGTGGGGAGACTGACCGATAATCTGTTCTTTCGTGCAGCCGAAAATTTCCAGGGTTCTCTGATTACAGTCAATGAATTTCTCTTTCTGCATGAGAAAAATGGCATCATTGGCCAGATCAAAGATGCTGCGGTACCGGTATTCGGACTCGGCAACGGATCGGCTGAATGCCTCGTTTTTTTCCATAAATTCATTGAAATAGACTGCCAATTGGCCGATTTCATCCTGGGAAATCACCGGGGCGCGCACGGATAAATCCCCGTCGGCTTTCATACTGAAACTTCTCATCAGCATCTGCAGGGGCCGGGTAATACTGCTGCTGAGCCAGAGGGTAAAAAGAGATACCAGCAGCAGAGTGGCGATGACGGTAGCGATAATCAGATTTCTGACGGTACGGAGCGGCCGGTAAAATTCATCCAGATAACTGCTTGAAACCACTATCCATCCCAGTTCGGGAATATCGCTGAATACAGCCATTTTTTCCCGGAATTCCTTTTCTTCCGGATTCTTCCATTCATAAATGATTTCCCCGTTTCTGCGTTTGGATATATCCACTATAAAATCAAGATGCTCCGGATCAACAATTTCATAAAGACTTCTGTTTTCAAAGGGTTCATGGGGATGGATGAGCAGCATTCCGTGATAATCCATGATAAAGGGATAACCGCTTTCACCGAAACGCAGGGAAAGAATGCGTTCGCGGAAATCATCCAGGTTGACCATTCCCGCGAATTCCCTGCGGTAGGAAGCCACGGTAATAATCCAGTCCCAGGGTTCAAACCATGAGATATACATGGCTTTGGGATAGGCCCGGTCTTCTCCGGGGTTTTTCCATTCATATTCCAGATAACCGTCTTTGAGTGCCATCATCTCCCGGATAAATCCCTCGGAAGAAAGATCCTGTCCGATGAGCTGGGTCCGGGGATGAAACTGCATGATCCCGTTGGAATCAATGGCGCAGATATAGCCGGTTTCCCCGATTAACTGGCTGAGCATGACCTGCCGGGCCAGTGTCTTTGCCTTTTCTTCTGTCAGTTCCCCGGCCTTATACCTGCGGTAAAAATGCACTGCAATATCCCGGTTTTTTTCCGCGGCCGCGCGCAGATAATTTTTTATGGATACCGATACCGAGCTTCTCACCATATTCAGGATGGCATATGTGGTATTTCTCAGTTCATTCTGCATCCGGTTTTCAATGGCATCCCGCACAAAGGAATAGATCACATACCCTCCGATGCTGAAGGCCAGCATAAAGACAAGGGAATAGGACAACCAGAGTTTGGAGCGGATACGAAGATGGGCAAATGCCTTGAAAGATTTCATGAAGACTCCTTTTTTTACACTGCCGGTTCCGGAGAGTTTATTCCGGAATCAGATGCCGCCATGCGCCGGGGCAGGCGGATGGTGAATACCGAACCCTTTCCGTATTCGCTTTCCACCCGGACATCCCCGCCCATCATCTGGCAGAATCGCCGGGTGATAGTCAGTCCCAGTCCCGTGCCGCCGTATTTGCGGGTAGTGGAACTTTCGGCCTGGGTAAAAGACTGGAAAAGTTTTTTCATCTGTTCCGCGGTCATTCCGATACCGCTGTCCTTTACGGAAAAACAGTAAAAATCTCCGTCCCCTGCCGGATTTCCCCTTTCCCGGACAACCTCCAGGGCAATTTCCCCCTCTTCCGTAAATTTGCAGGCATTGCTGAGGAGATTGAAAAGTCCCTGGCGGACTTTGGTGATATCCGAATACATGCCGCCAATATTTTCTGCAATGCGCACATTAAGAATATTGCGGTTTTTATCCGCCAGGGGCTGTATGGTTCCCAGCACTTCCTCAATCAGCGGGGACAGTTGGAATTCTTCGGGGTAAATGTCCATTTTTCCGGCTTCGATTTTGGATAAATCCAGAATATCATTAATCAGACTCAGCAGATGGGAACCGGCTCCTTGGATTTTTTTCAGATCCGGGATAAAATCCTCCTGGTCCATATCTTCGGCATCTTCCATGAGCATTTCACTGTAACCGATGATGGCATTCAGCGGGGTGCGCAGTTCATGGCTCATATTGGCCAGAAAACTGCTTTTGGCCCGGCTTGCGGCTTCCGCTGCATCCTGGGCTTCTGCGGCTTCCCGGTAGAGGCGGGCATTTTCCAGGGCAATGGAGGCCAGTCGGGCAAAACGGCCCAGCATTTCAATCTCATCATTGTCAAAGGCCTTGTCCGATTCTATGGAACGGGCGATGCCGATAACACCGGTCACTTCCTCACCGGTTTTCAGAGGGGCCGCCATAATGGAACGGAAAAGATCCCTGCGGATGGCCGAAACGCGTTTCTGCCAGTTTTCATAATTATTGATGCTGCCGGGCTTTCCGCTTGCCCACACACTTCCGGCCAGCCCCTCTCCCCGTTTCAGTTTCAGCCCCACAAAATCCGAAAGAATACCGGTGCTGTATTTGTTTTCCAGCACATCTTCTTCGGAATTCACCAGATAGACAAAGCCGTGGGGGGTTTCCATCAACTGCCCGGCCCGGCTGACAATGGCCGTAAGCAGATCGCTGATATCCAGGCGGCGGATCAGCCCCAGCACGGTTTCATTCAGATGTTCCAGATATTCTTTGCTGTGCTGCAGCCGGGCTGTCTGCTCCCGGACTTCACTTTCCAGTTTCCGGGTGTATTCCTGTTTGAGCCGGTCGGTTTCCTCCAGATTTTTCAAAGCCTGCTCCCGCGCCCGGATGGTTTCCTGCTGGGCCAGATATTTTTCCCGGCGTTCGGTATTGATGCGGTCGGCCAGTGCCAGGGAAAGCAGAATCACTTCCAGGGCCGAACCAATCTGAATGGCATAGTTGCTGAAAAAATTGGAGCTGAACAGACCGAATGTTTTGAGTGAATAGACAATCACACCGCTTAAAAATGCCACCCATGCGATCATAAAAAAGCGGGCTGTGCGGCATCCCCGCAACTGACAGGTCAGACCGGTACTTAAAATGCACATGGCATTCAAAATAACAAAAAGTGTGGCAATTTTGATAATCAGGGCATAAGGAGTGCATAAAGCCAGCACCATGACCACAAGGGCCCAGAGCATAATCAGCAGCAGTAATACACTCCAGCGGGGGGCATAATGCCCGGCCCGGAGAAAGGAACGGGAAAAGCAGGCCCCCCAGAATCCGGCAAATCCCATAAAAAAAGGGACAGAACGCCCGGCCCACCAGGGAAAATCCGGCCAGAAAAACGGATAGGCCTGCCCGTTGAGGGAAAGTTGAAACAGACCGTAACCCAGAATATAGAGAATATAAAAAAGATAGTTGCGGTCGCGCACACTCAGGAAAATGAAAAGATTGTACAGCACCATGACCAGCATGATGCCGTAATACAGCCCCATGCCGAACTGTTCTTCATTGACCTTTTCTGCAAAAGCCGCGGGCGACCAAAGGGTGAGGGGAATCTGCACGGAAGATTCGGTACGGATTTTCATGTACAGGGTCTGCACTTCCCCCACCCGTGTGCGGACAGGGAAAATCATATTCCGGTAACGAAGGGACCTTTGCCCGAAGGGAAGACTGTCTCCGCCCCGGATTTCACGGATATTGCCGTCCGGAAGCAGATAAAAAAGACTGACCTGATCAATGAGGGGATAGGCAAGTTCCAGAAACCAGTCCTTTTCTGCTTTCCGCTGTACCGTTCCGATACGGATACGCAGCCAGAACGAGGCTTCACTGAAACCGAAATTAAGCACATCGCTCCCGCTGCTTTGAAAAACCGGTTTTTCCTCCAGCAGTTTTTCGATGGTCCACTCATGTGCCGGATCTTCCAGATAGCTCACATAGGGCCCGAGAGAGACGGATGGCAAATCTTCATAAAGCAGCAGTGTATCTGCCCCGTACAGACAGACAGGATGATCCAGCAGCACGATGGGCAGCAGCAAAAGAATTTTGACAATGATATGATGAAAACTTTTCCTGTACAATTTTTCCCCCTTTATTCTCCGGACGGTATACAGTTTTCCATCAGTTCCCGCACCTGCTGAAACAGTTCTTCCCGTGAATAATCCCCTTTCTGGAGAATATTTTTCACCGAACCGTTCAGGCGGATCCGTTCTTCCCGGCTCAGGTCTTTGGCCGTAATCACCACAATGGGGATGCTCTGCCATTTCTCATGCTGATGCACTTCTGAAATAAACTGGAAACCGTCCATTTCCGGCATCATGAGATCCAGCAGAATCAGGCCCGGTTCGTTTTCGGCCATGCGTTCCAGGGCAATCCGTCCGTTTTCCGCGAGCATCACATCCCAGTTTTCCTTTTCCAGCATCCGTCGCAGCATTTCCCGCATGTCTGTGTTGTCTTCCACCACCAGGATGGGAAAGGGGGAATCACTTTTCTGATATTTGCGGATCAGGGAAATAAACCGGTTGCTGTCAATCGGCTTGGTCAGAAAATCCGAGGCCCCCAGGGTATAACCCATCTGATTGTCATCCATCATTGTTACCATGATGACGGGAATATCCGACAGTTCCGGATCGGATTTCAGTGTGCTGAGTACGGCCCATCCGTCCATTTCCGGCATGATAACATCCAGGGTAATGGCATCAGGACGCAGTTCCCGGGCCATGCGGAGACCTTCTTTGCCGTTTTCAGCCACTTCCGCGCGGAAACCCTCCCGCACCAGAAAGCAGCGCATGAGTTCCGATGTGCTCGGATCATCATCTATAATCAGGACAGTTCCGGATTTTTTGCCCGATGATCCCGATGATACGGTCCTTCGTCCCTCACTGACAATTTCCTTCTCCTCTTTTTTGACCTGCACCGGCAGTTGAATGCTGAAGACGGTGCCGCGGCCGGCTGTGCTGCTCACGGTAATATCACCGCCCATCATGCGGCAGAAATGGCGGGTGATGGCCAGTCCCAGGCCGGTTCCTCCGTATTTGCGCGTGGTATCCTCCTCTGCCTGGGAAAAAGGCTGGAAAAGTTTTTCACACTGCTGTCCGGTCATGCCGATTCCCGTATCCCGAACCACAAAAAAGATTTTTTCATCCTCATCCCGCGGGTTCGGGTCGGAAAGAGTATGTGGAGACATCTCCCGCATTACAGACAGGGTGATAATTCCCTGTTCGGTGAATTTGCAGGCATTGCTGAGCAGGTTGAACAGGGACTGGCGCACTTTGGTCAGATCGGCCTTTATCTGCCCCAGGTCTTCCGGACAGAGGACTTCCAAAGTATTGCTGTTTTTTTCCACCAGGGGCCGGATGGTGCTGACCACATCCCGGATCATCTGCGCTATATCAAAACTTTCGATGGAAAGTTCCATTTTCCCGGCTTCGATTTTGGACAGATCCAGCACATCATTGATGAGTGCGAGCAGGTGTTTTCCCGCGGAACGGATTCTTTCCAGATCAGGTATAAAATCCTCCTGTTCCATATCTTCCGCATCTTCCATAAGGATTTCGCTGTAACCGATAATGGCATTGAGGGGGGTGCGGAGTTCATGGCTCATATTGGCCAGAAAAGTGCTTTTGGCACGGTTCGCGGTTTCGGCTGATTTGCGGGCTTTCTGTGCTTCGCTGAAAAGGCGGGCATTTTCCAGGGCAATGGCGGCCAGGCGGGCAAATTTTTCCGCCACTTCAATTTCCCCGTCCCCGAATACTGCATGGGAATCCGGGCCGTAGGCAAGGCAGAGAACCCCCTGCACTTCATTGCTGCTGATAAGGGGAACCCCCATAATGGCACGAATCATGCCGGGAGACACGGTTTCAGACCGCCCCTCCCATTCATCATAATGATTGGTGACCAGGGGCATTTTCTGCTGAAAAACCTTTCCGGTCAGTCCCTCTCCCGGTTTCAGTTTTCCAAGTCGGATATGATGGAAAAAACCGGTGGATATTTTCAGTTCCAGCAAAGCGCTTTCCGGGTTGAGGAGAAAAATGCTGCCGTTTTCCGTATCCAGCAGTTCCCCGGCTCTGACAATCACGGCCCGCAGCAGATCGTTGATATCCATGCGGCGGACCAGTTCCAGATTGGTTTCATGCAGGGCGGCCAGAATACGGTTTTTTTCCGAAAATTTCCGGCGCATTTCCCTTTCATTACTGACATTTTCTTCCAGTTGCCGGAGAACTTCCTCCATGCGGGCAAACTGCTCGGCCACCAGACGGGCGGTAATATCCGAAGCCTTTCTGGCCGTCAGCACTTCCTGATACAGCAACTCGTTTTCGGCCTTCAGTTTTTCAATCTGCAGACAATGGGAACGGTTTGTTATTTTCATTCCGGAACCTCCGAAATCAGTTGTCGGTGTTCGGTGTTCGGTGTTAAGTGTTCGGTGTTCGGTGTTCGGTGTTCGGTGTTCGGTGTTCGGTGTTCGGTGTTAAGTGTTCGGTGTTCGGTGTTCGGTGTTCGGTGTTCGGTGTTCGGTGTTAAGTGTTCGGTGTTCGGTGTTCGGTGTTAAGTGTTCGGTGTTCGGTGTTCGGTGTTCGGTGTTCGGTGTTCAATCAGCATTGTTCACTGATAACTGATAACTGATATAGTGTTTAAGAAAAAATTTTTGGGGTTTTCTGTAGGTTGGGGTGAGGAACGAACCCCAACAGATTCAGGATGTTGGGGTTCACTGCGTTCACCCCAACCTACCCCAAAATAATTATCTTAAACACTATAACTGACAACTGTTCACTGAACACCGTCCACCACATGCACGGTACAGACCAGACAGGCATCAAAAGACCGTATCACATGCCCCAGTTCCACGGGATTGGCGGGATCACGGACTTCTGTTCCCATCAGGGCCTCTTCTGCCGGGCCTCTGACATCATTGGAATCACGGGGAGACAGGTTCCAGGCAGTGGGGGTGATAATCTGGTAATGGGCAATCTTTCCTTCCCTAATTTTTACCCAGTGTCCCAGACCGCCCCGTGCGGCCCCCGCCAGTCCGAAACCTTCCCCTTCGCTGATTTCTCCGGGGGAGATATAGAATTCGGCATTGCTTCGGATTTCAGACAGACATTGTTCCATCGCGGGAATCAGAATAGCCGGCCGCAGCAGGCGGGCCAGTTCCCGCAAAAAAGCACTGTGCCCCTCCACTGCTGCCATATCTGCAATCAGACTGTTGCCGGAAACCAGCATGTCTGCCAGAGGCCCGGTTTCCGCTGGCAGATCTTTGTAGCGGGGTGCCTTGGCCCAGGAGTATTTTTTTCCTTCATATCCGCTGGCAAAGGGGCGGGTTTCTCCTTCAAAAGGATGTTTCCCCCCTGTGTAATCCAGAAACCAGGAGGTCGCCACATGCTCGGAAATGTTCTCCTGTGCAAAGTCGAAAATAATCCCCTGGTGCAAAAATCCCGCCGGAAAGAGACGGGAATCTGTTCCGGAGCATCCCGGGGGTTCTGTAGAACCGAAAGACAGAAAATTTGTGCAGCCGCTGCCGATTTTATCCAGTCCGGTTTTACGGGAATAGCGGACATAAAATCCCAGATCGCTTTCGCGGCGGGCCTGCTTTTCATCCAGCCAGGCATCGAATTTTCCGGCACTGCGGATTTCTCCGAAACGTTCAATACTGCATCCGAGAATGCGGTTTTCATACCATTTCCGGTAATGTTTCAGGATCATGCGGCATTTCAGCAGTTCGGTATCATTGGGACGGGAAACAATGCCGCCGGGTACAATAAAAGAGGAATGGGGCCACTGACCGCTCAGTATTGCATTGATTTCCAGCACTTTTTTTGTTTCCCGGATAACTTCGATGACGGTTTCCCCTTTCAGGGGGGCATAACGGCGGAGAGCTTCTTCATAAAGAGGATTGTCCTTATACGCGGGATTGACAAAATCCGCGGTAAACATCAGAAATCCGTGACGCATATCGCTTTGAATATGCTCGCACATCAGAACCAGATCAATGACCCGCCGGGCATCGGGCGGCGGTGTGATACCGGCAATCCGGTTGAGTGCCGCGGCCGCTGCGGCCTGATGACTGGTTCCGCAGATACCGCAGATACGGGGGGTGAGCAGCAGACCGTCCAGGGCAGCCCGGCCCTGAAGGATTCTTTCAAATCCCCGGAACATGGTTCCGGAACACCAGGCATCCCGGACCACACCGTCTTCGATTTCCGCCCGGATTTCCAGATCCCCTTCCACCCGGTTCAGGGGAACATTGATGAAGCTTTTCTCTGACATCTCCGACTCCTTTTTTTAAACCTGCGTATCCCTTTTTTTCAGCCGCAGGGGAGCGGCCGCAGCGGCCATGCCCTTGTAGGCCAGATAATGGGCACGATCCACTCCGTCCGGCAGTTCCAGGGGAATGCCCGCAATATTGCGTGTGCGGAAATAGGGATATTCACTCGGAAAATCCGGCTGTGTGCATCCCGCGCAGGGCGCGCCGATATAGGTTTTGGAACTCCGCCGGTTCCAGAGCAGTTTATTACAGGGGCCATAGGTCAGGGGGCCTTTGCAGCCCATATGGAAAAACAGGCAGCCTTTTTCGCCGAAATCCTCTTCCTCCACCCGGTATTCATGATATTCATTCCTTACGCAGCCCTGATGCACCAGCATTCCGTACCAGGGCAGGGGAGTGTGATAATGGGTAAAAGAAAGGGGACTGTCTGAAATGAGAGCGGACAGAACACCTGCCTGCACTTCGCAGTGGCAGGGGCAGCCCGGGAGGTTGATAACCGGAAGTCCGGCTTTGGAAATGAAATCTTCCCCCAGAAGCCCCCCTTTGACCTTCCGGATATATTGCAGTCCCACAGCTTCCACATCTCCGGCCCCTGTGATTCCACCGAAACATGCACAGGTTCCCACGGCAATCACATAACGGGCTTTTGTGGCCAGACGGATAAGCATATCCTTGCGGGGATGTCCCTGAAAGACATCAAACATCCCCGTGCCTCCCGGCCCGCGGATAACCGCGCCTTCCACGCAGAGAATATCCAGGGACTGCCGGCCCCTGTAAATATCTTCCAGCAGCAGACTGTGTTCCTGCGCACTCATGCTGGACAGGGACGGATGCCAGAGAATCTCCAGATCCAGCATATCCAGCATCTCTGTCAGATCAGGGGATTCCAGGCTCAGTAAGGACATGGTATCGCCCCCGCATCCCCCGCACTGCAGCCAGTATAGTGAACGAGACATTTTACCTTTTCTCCATGGCTTAAACCGTTCATATTATTTAAAATATTTTTTCGCGTCCGTACAGACTAAACTACAGGGATTGTTCATTAAACGCAATGGGTCAAAAGGAGTATTTCAGGGGGGGAATATCCTGCTTCGGGGGGCATTTCCTGGCCTCGTTCCCACGCTCTGCGCGGGAATGCCTGAGGGACGCTGCGCGTCCCGTGTGAAAAGGACGCGGATCGTCTGAGCCGTATTCCCGCGCGGAGCGTGGGAACCGGTGCCCAATTGGGCTTCGCCCAATTCTTTGAAATTACAGGAAGTCGTAATGACTTCCCTGACAGGGAAATACCGGAAGAAATCGTTCCCACGCTCTGCGTGTGGGAATGCCTGATGGACGCTGCGCGTCCCGTGTAAAAAAGGAAGTGGACCGTCTGATACGCATTCCCGCGCGGAGTGTGGGAACCAGGGAAACGGAAATGATTGGGGAACATCCGGCCAAAACTCCGTTTCACTTCATTTTGGCAGCCCGGAAATTCCTTACCTCAGAGCCTGTCCGAAAACCTGTCTTCCGGTATTCTGAACCCCTGTTTTCACCGGTTCCCAAAATCGGTTTCGGAGGTTTTCGGATTTCGGATAGTTTCTTAATGGCATTGGGGACAGTGCCCCCGAAGGGAAAATTTATCCGGCAGGCAGGGTAAACTGGGGTTCTCCCAGCAGAAACTCTCCTTTGCTGATCCATTCTTTCAGGATTTCAGCAATCTGCCGGGCTTTCACAATGCTGGATAAAGGCACAGTGGGGATGTTTCTGCCGTCAAAAGAGATGGAACCGCTTTTCAGTTGGGCATAACTCACCTGCCCGTAACTTTTGGACTTTCCGTGCCCGTATTCATAACCGTAATCAATGATCTGCGTAAATATTTCCTCATCGGAAACAGCCGTGTACATGGCCATTTCCTCATTGAGGATGGGAATGGGGATGCCCAGCCCCAGGGAAAGGGAGCATCCGTATCCCTGCAGACTTGCCCCCCGCAGCCAGTCCGTACTCATCTGTTTCAGATCGCCCATGACAAAGAGGGTTCCGGCCGGTGTCAGGGGCACTCCCTTTTCCGTTCTTTCCACAGCGGGTTTGTGCTGGGTTCCGCTCCAGGTGACATAACCGACCCCGCCGCCGAGAAATATCCGGGTTCCCAGACCGATGGTTTTATAATAGGGATCATTGAATAAAGGGCTCAGCTGCCCGGCAGAACAGTAATTGACATTTCCGGCCTTGGGTTTTAAGGCACCCATATAAGTATAAACCGTTTTGTTGGTGAGATTGACGGCACAGTTATAATTCTGATATCCGTTCCGGGGATTGCAAAGCACGGCATAAGGCAGTTCCTCCAGTGTCACCCGTTTGTCAATCTTCTTGCCCGGATAACAGGTGGTGCCGTATCCGGTTGCCTGGAGATGCACTTTTTTTCCGGCCACCAAATCTTCAATCACATGCCCGCCGCCGTAAGTGAATTCCCCCGGATGCACCCGGTTCAGGGGATCATCCTCCAGAGTTTCGGTTGCACCGATATAACAGTCCACAGCCGCAACTCCCGCATAGGCCGGAACCCGGTTCAGCCATACTTTGGAGGCTTTTACGCCGGGCTTTGCATGGCCGAAATTGATAAATGCCCCGGAAGAACACATAGGTGCAAATGTCCCGGTTGTCACCACATCCACCTCACGGGCAGCCTCTTCTGCTCCTTTTTCTTTTACCAGACCGATCATTTCTTCTGCCGTAAGCACCACGGCTTTTCCGTCCCGGATCTTCTCATTGATTTCCTGATAGGTTTTTCTGACTTTATATCTGCTCATATACGGGATTATCCTTTTCCTTTGATTTCTTTGATTTTGGATGTGACATTGTTTTTGATCCATGCCGGGTCCCACCATTCCACGGGGTTGACAAAGGTATTGTGGACGATCATTCCCAGGTGAAGATGATCCCCTCCTGCCATGCCGGTGGTGCCGGTGGTGCCGATAATATCCCCTTTGGAAAGCCGCTGACCGACCTGCACATCCATGCTGCTCAGATGCGAATACGCGCTGAAAAGCCCGAAACCGTGATCAATGACCACTGTTTCGCCGTATATGCCGACGTATTCAGCAAAAATCACTTTCCCTCCGTTGGCGGCCGGAACCGGGGCATATGCCAGAGAAGCCAGATCAACCCCCATATGCACCTGACGATCTATTGTTTCCCCTTTATAACGGTATTCCCTGTGATCGGCAAAAGAAGCACGTCTTGCCGAATTGGGAAGCCGCAGAAAAGGCCCCTGCCACATCAGTGTATTCTCCGTCTGCGTTCCCATATTTTTAAAACGGGAAGTATTGCTTTTCCGAATATCCCGGTTAACCTCCAGAAATTTTTCCAGGGGGGATGCATCCGTTTTCCGGATGAGTCCTTCAAATTCCGGCATTTTTTCATTGAGAAAACCGTCGGAGATATTGATAATATCATTTTTGAATTTCCGGTTACGGATATAATGGTAAAACCCTGCGCTGACGGAATTTCCGGCCGGATCTTCGGCCTCAATCTGAAGGGGTGTGCCGCGCCCCTGCTGATAATTCAGCGCAATAAAACAAAGAAAAATACTGCTGTCCTGAATTTCCGGCAGATTTTCCGCGGAATATCCCGGAAAAAAATTATCCCCCACCCGGACACCGCTGCGGGTGCAGGGTTCGGACAAACGGTAAATGACCAGACCGGAACCGCCCTGCACGATATTGTGCTGACGGTTCAGGACAGCAATCCGCGGGGGACGGGTATCAATAACAATATCGAGAACAATTTCTCTTTTATTACCGTTCCACCAGTTCCGCCAGGAATAATCCTCTGCACTTATCCGCAGCAGGGCCTTGCCGTCCTCCAGCCCCAGTTTGGCCGGTTCTATTGTCAGTTCTGTATTTTCACGCCGGATACTTCCTTTGCCCAGGGAAGAGGGGAATTCCCGGTTCAGCAGGGGGATTTCCTTTCCCTCTTTTTCCAGCAGAACGGAAATACTGCGCAAACCGCTTTTCCCGTCCGAAACCGAAAGGGAAAGGGGCTGGGATTTCCGGATAAAATGAGCGATCCCTTCAATATCCACTTCCGGTTCCGTGCCTTCAAAACGCGTAAACAGAACAAACAGCACCGCTGCCAGCAAAAGGATACCGATGGTGCTGAAAAAACGTATTCTTAAAGATTTCAGATTAATTTTCATTGATTTTCCGCAATTCCTCCTTTACAATTCTTTCATCCGGACAATATCAGTCCGGTCTTTACGAATCAAGGCCTGTTTTTCGTTTCTTGACTTTTCGCTTCCGGCACGGTAAACATAGACAGAAAGGATTTTTAAAATATGAATAATGAATTCGGGAGCGGCAGTGTTTCCCGGCAGGAAAAAAAATCCCTGCTGCTCATATGCGGTCCCTGTGTCATAGAGGATGAGAAAAGCTGTTTTGCCATTGCATCATTCCTGAAAGATTTGACAGAAAAACTGAACATTCCTTTTATTTTCAAGGCATCCTACGATAAGGCCAACCGGACATCCCTGTCTTCTTTCCGGGGACCGGGGATTGCGCAGGGCCTGGAAATACTGGACAGAATCAAAAAGGAACTGAACATACGCATTCTTTCGGATATTCATCAGGTCAGCGAAGTGGAACCTGCGGGGAAAATTTTGGATATTCTTCAGATTCCGGCCTTTCTCTGTCGGCAGACCGACCTGCTGCTGGCCGCGGCCCGAAGCGGAAAAAGCATCAATATCAAAAAAGGACAGTTTCTGGCCCCCTGGGATGTTGCCAATATTGTGGAAAAAATCACCTCCACCGGAAACCGGCGGATTCTGATTACCGACCGGGGGACCGCATTCGGTTACAACAATCTGGTGGCGGATTTCCGGGCGGTTCATATTATGCAGAAAACGGGATTTCCGGTCATCTTCGATGCCACCCACAGCGTACAGCTTCCGGGCGGGGCAGGAAAATCTTCGGCCGGACAGCGGGAATTTGCCCCGGTTCTGGCACGGGCGGCTGTGGCAGCGGGGGCCGACGGCATTTTTCTGGAAGTGCATCCGGACCCGGACAGGGCACTGTGCGACGGGCCCAATTCCCTGCGTCTGGACGATCTGGAGAAACTGCTGAAACAGCTGCAGGCCATC
Organism: Desulfobacteraceae bacterium; assembly: GCA_011390755.1. Lineage (GTDB taxonomy): Bacteria > Desulfobacterota > Desulfobacteria > Desulfobacterales > Desulfococcaceae > JAABRU01. Next base: position 24,748 of record JAABRU010000038.1, read on the forward strand.
CGGGAGATTATATGAATCTGCAGAAAAAACTGTCCGAAATCCGTCTGCTGCTGCTGGATGCGGACGGCGTACTCACCGACGGCAGTATTTATTATCCGGCCGACGGCAGGGAAATCAAACGCTTTCATGTCAAAGACGGTTTCGGCATCCGCCTGCTCATGGAAAGCGGCATCCGGGTAGGCATTGTTACGGGACGGGTTTCGGAAGCACTCCGGCAGCGCTGTGAAAATCTGGGTATTGATCTGATTTTTGACGGCGTAAAAGAAAAAGGGCCCCTGCTGGAAACAATTCTGGCAGAGACCGACTGCAAAGTCGGTCAGATTGCATTTATGGGGGATGATCTGCCGGATATTCCCCTGATGCACCGGGTCACACTTTCGGTTGCAACGGCCGATGCCCATGAAGCGGTCCGGAAAGCGGCGGATATGGTCTGCAGCTGTCCGGGAGGCGGCGGGGCCGTGCGGGAACTCTGTGAAAGTATTCTGAAAGCCCGCGGTGAATGGGATAATATTCTCAGAAAATACACGGAGGGGACTTGAGAAAAAAAAGCCGGTCTGAAAAAATAAAAATATTTCTCTTTTCCTTTATGGTGATTATCTTCTCCTGTATCCTTCTGCTTTTTACGGGATACAGAAAAATAACGGAAACACCGCGGAATACCGGAAGTCCGGAACAGGAAGGCGTAAATCTTTCCCTGCGGCAGATATACCAGACCGCCACCAGGGACGGCGCACCGGCATGGAAGCTGAATGCGGCATCCGTATCCTATATGAACGGAAAACAGCAGGCTGTTTTTGAAAAACCCGTGATGACCTTTTTTTTGCAAAATGACAGGGAGGCCCGTCTGAAAGCCGGGCGGGGGACAGTGAAAACCGACAGCAGTGATCTGCGCATGGACGGAAATGTCATTATGGAAAATGAGGATTATATACTCAGAACACAGGAACTGAAATACCGGCATGACAAACGGATATTTTTTTCGGATGTACCTGTCCGGATTAGCGGGAAGGAGAGGGAGCTTTCTGCGGATTCGGCCACCCTGGATCTCAGTGCGGGGAAGGTTTTTTTCAAAGGTCATGTGCAGGGGATATTTGCGGATGATATTTCTCTCTGAAAACCTATGGTCAAAAGTTCCGGGCTGCTTTTTTCTGCTCATATTCCTGATCCTGTTTTCCGGAATACAGGGAAAGGCGGAAGAAAAAAAAGCGGCATCCGGAAATGAAAAAATCCGGATTTCCGCGCAGAGTCTGGAGGCGGATGATGCAGAAAAATATGCCGAATTTTCCGGCAATGTACGGGTGGTACAGGGGGAAACCCTTATCAACTCTGACCGCCTGAAAATTTTTTACGCGGGAAATCCGGTCCGCAGTGAAAATGCAGAAAAAGATGCGGGGAAATCCGGTGACAGCATTGAAAAAATTGTGGCATCGGGCAATGTGAGGATCCGTTTTGACAATATGGATGCCAGGGCCAGTGAGGCTGTCTATACCACAGCGGACAGGGTTATGGTGCTCCACGGCCCGGGTGCGCAGATCCGCAAAGCCGACAGCGGGGAAATCAAAGGCGATAAAATCATCATCCGCAGGGATGACGGGAACATCCGTTTTGAAGGTGCTGTGGAAGGTTTTCTGCTGCCGGGGGAAAAAGGACTCAACTAGAAATGGCGGTTTTTTCACTTCGGGGCCTGGTCAAAATCTACCGCGGGCGGGCCGCGGTGGATGCAGTGAATCTCCGGGTGGAAAGCGGTACGGTGGTCGGTCTGCTGGGACCCAACGGGGCCGGGAAAACCACAACTTTTTACATGGCCGTGGGGCTGATCCGGCCGGACCGCGGGCAGGTATTTATTGATACAGAAGATATTACCGCCCTGCCCATGTACTGCCGGGCGCGCAAAGGCATCGGCTATCTGCCCCAGGAAAATTCCGTATTCCGGAAACTGACAGTTCTGGAAAATATCCTGGCCGTTCTGGAGTTTTTCCCTCTGGCCGAAGCGGAACGGAAAAAAAAAAGCCGTATGCTGCTGGAGGAACTGGGCATCCTTCATCTGTCAGATCGCAGGGCAGGCGTACTCTCCGGCGGGGAACGCCGCCGTCTGGAAATCAGCCGGGCACTGGCAGCAGACCCGGCCTTTATGCTGCTGGATGAACCTTTTGCCGGTGTGGACCCCCTGGCAGTGACGGATATTAAAAATATTATCGGGCATCTGCGTGCCAAAGGCATCGGCATACTGATATCCGACCATAATGTGCGGGAAACACTGCGTGCATGTGATTATGCCTATATTATGAACGCCGGACAGGTGATAGAATCCGGCAGACCGGAAAAAATTGTGGCCAGCAAAACCGCCCGGCGCATTTATCTGGGAGAAGAATTCAGTTTATAGCCTTTACAGTCAGGGAATAAGATGGCAATAGAACTCAGACAGCAACTCAAACTGACACAGCAGCTGATCATGACACCGCAGCTTCAGATGGCAATCAAACTGCTGCAGTTGTCACGACTGGAACTGATGGATGCAATCCGGCAGGAACTGGAAGAAAACCCGGCCCTGGAAGAAGTGCAGGAAAGCATCAGCCCCGAAGAGCAGGGCAGGGGGGATGATGTTTCGCAGAAATCGGAAGAAAAAGAAGTCACCATTGAAGAAAAACTTCCCGAAGATACGGACTGGAGCAATTATATAGATGAATACAATACACCCGGTAAAGTCAACTATGAATCCGAAGCCAGGGAATCTCCCCGATATGAAGCCTTTATTGCCCAGAAAGAATCCCTAAGCGATCATCTTCTCTGGCAGTTTCTCATGACTTCGCCCACACCGGAAGAAGAAAATATCGGCAGCCTGATTATCGGCAATCTGGACAGAAACGGCTTTCTGGATGTAACAGTGGAAGATATTGCCAAAATGGGCAATGCCCCGGCAGAACAGGTGGAATCCGTACTTTCCCTGATGCAGACCTTTGACCCGGTCGGTGTGTGCGCACGGAATCTGAGTGAAAGTCTGCTGATTCAGGCCGAACATTTCGGCTGCAGGGATCAGATTGTTTTCCGGATCATCCGGGACCATCTGCCCCTGCTGGAAAACCGGAATTACAAAGGCATTGCCAGGGCGTTGAAAACCGGTATTGAAAGAGTGGTTTCCGCAGTCAGTGTGATTAAAGGACTGGATCCCAGACCCGGTCTGCAATACAATGAAGAACAGTCCCATTATATCACCCCGGATATTTATGTGTATAAAGTGGACGGTGATTTTGTTACCGTTCTCAATGATGACGGTATGCCCCGGCTGCGGGTCAGTCAGTTTTACCAGAATTCCGTCTGCAGCGGGGAAGCCGGGGATTCGGCCAAAGATTATATGCAGGAAAAAATGCGCTCGGCGGCCTGGCTGATCAAAAGCATTCATCAGCGCCAGAAAACCATATACCGTGTCATGGAAAGCATTCTTAAATTTCAGCGGGATTTTTTTGACAAAGGCATTGCCCATCTGAAACCCCTGATTCTCAGGGATGTGGCAGAAGATATTGATATGCATGAATCCACCATCAGCCGGGTCACAACCAATAAATATGCCTACACCCCCCAGGGAATTTTTGAATTAAAATATTTTTTTAACAGTTCCATCAACCGTGTACACGGGGATGCCGTGGCTTCTGCCAGTGTACAGGACAGAATCCGGCAGATTATTGAAAGTGAGAATCCCCAAAAACCTTACAGTGACGATAAAATTTCGAAAATACTGAAAAAAGATTTTAATATCAGTATTGCCCGGAGAACTGTGGCCAAGTACCGTGAAATGATGCGGATACTTCCATCCAACAAGCGAAAACAATTCTAGGAGGTCAATTATGCAGACATCGGTTACATTTAAAAATCTGGATCCCTCTGACCACTTGAAAGCTTATGCCACGGAGAAACTGAACCGTTTTGACCGCTTTCTTGACAATCCGGCTGAGGCCAGTGTGGTTCTCTCAGTGGAAAAATTCCGCCATATTGCTGAAATCAATATTATCGGTGACCGGCTGAAAATCAACGGCAGGGAAGAAACAAATGATATGTATTCGGCCATAGACATGGTCATGGACAAACTGGAAAAACAAATTAAAAAAAACAAAGAAAAATTACGGGATCGCAGAACAGACCGGAAGGGCGGCAAAGCCGGTGCCGTTGATATGGGTTTTGGCAGGATGATTTCCGCCGAAGAAGACAGCGAAGGGGATATTATTGTCACCTCCATTGATTACAAACCCATGGATCCGGAAGAGGCTGTCATGCAGCTGGATCTGGCGGATGATAATTTTATTGTTTTCACCAATGCCAGAAGTCAGCGGGTGAATGTGGTGTACCGCAGAAAAGACGGAAACTACGGTCTGGTGCAGCCCAGTCATTAATTTCTGAACATACTGCAGGATCGGCCCCGGGCCGGCCCTGCAGGGACGGCGGAAAATAAAAGGGGGGACTGTCTGCCCCGGTTTTACTGCCGGACTTATTATACAGTTGATCATAATGAAGATTATTGATGTATTACAAAAAGATGCGGTTTTAACGGATCTGAAGGCCCGGGACAAAAAAGGGCTGATTGAGGAAATGGGACTGCCGGTTTCCCGCATCGCGGGTGTAAATAGCGGGGATATGGTCCGTGTGCTCTTAGAGCGGGAACGCCTGGGAACAACCGGTATCGGCGGGGGGATCGGCATTCCCCACGGCAAACTCAAAGGAATTGATTCTTTGATTCTCGGATTCGGACTGAGCCGGGGAGGGGTGGATTTTGAATCCATTGACGGAAAACCGACCCATATTTTTTTCCTGCTGCTGACTCCGGAAAATTCCATTGATATTCATCTCCGGATGCTGGCCCGGATTTCCGGAATCCTGAAAAACGAAATCTTCAAACAGCGGCTGATGAATGCTTCGGATGCGGATGAAATTCTGGAAATCATCCGCCAGGAAGATGAAGCCCCCTGATAAAACAATAAACGTTTCAGCCCGGATGATTCATAAATTTGGATAAATCCCCGAATCACAGTGTTTTATCTGAAAACAGAGCAGTAAAGCAGGTCTTCAGCATTTTCCTTGTTTTCGGAGAATTATCAGGATTTATGAATAATGCGGGTCAGCAGGTTTTTTTAGCATAATACGCATGAAAAAATTTCGGATCATCATCATCACCGGGCTTTCCGGTTCCGGAAAAAGCACGGCAATGGCAGCTTTTGAAGATGCCGGTTATTATTGTGTGGATAATATGCCGGTGGTGCTGCTGCCCAAATTTCTGGAACTTCCCCTGGAAAGCGGAACGGAAATCTCCGGCCTGGCCTTTGTCATGGATTTGAGGGAAAAACGTTTTCTTTCAGAATGTATGTCGGTATTTGCCTTTCTGCGGGAAAAAGGCTATCCTTTTCAGCTGCTTTTTCTGGAGGCGGATGAAGAAATTCTCCTGCAGCGATACAGTCAGACCCGGCGTTATCATCCCCTTGCCAAAGACAAAAGCATAACAGAGGGGATCCGGATGGAAAAAAAACAGCTGCAGGCACTCCGATCCCGTGCGGACAGGGTCATCAATACCACGCATTATACGGTACATGACCTGAAAAAACTGATACGGGAATTTGCCAGGGAAAGTGACAAAAGCGTTCCCATGCAAATCCGGCTGATGTCTTTCGGTTTCAAATACGGTATTCCCCATGATGCGGATATGATTATGGATGTCCGTTTTCTGGCCAATCCCTATTTTGTTCCCGAACTCAAAGATCTGGATGGGAGAAGACCTGAAATCCGTTCCTATGTGCTGGATCGGGAAGAGACATCGCTTTTTATGCGCAAATTTCTGGATCTGACCGATTATCTGATTCCGCTGTATGAAAAAGAGGGAAAATCCTACCTGACAATTGCCATCGGATGCACCGGCGGCAAACACCGGTCTGTGGCAGTGGCAGAGGCATTTTTCGCCCATGTGAATACAGCAGAACGCTGGGTGAACATCACCCACCGGGATATAGCGAAAGAGTAGGGCGGCAGAATCAGAATGACAGAAAAATCATCCGTTTCACTCCGGCCCCCGGTCTGCCGAAAGCTCTCCGGGACTGCATCCGGCCGGACAGTGTATTTGGGGATAACACTTTAATATTTCATAGTTTTTTGGAAAGACAGAATGATAGGCATTGTAATTGTTACACACGGCGATCTGGCCGAAACCCTGATCGGAACTGCAGGACTGATTAATGGCACACGCCCGGATGCAGTGACAGCGGTTTCCATTATGCCCGGCGAAAATGCGGACACACTTCGCGATAAGGTCATCCGGGGAATCAAAGCCGTTAACCGGAAAAAAGGGATACTCATTTTTACGGACATGTTCGGGGGCACAGATCCCAACCTGAGTTATTCACTGCTGGAAGAGGGGGAGGTGGAAGTAATTTCAGGTGTCAATCTCCCCCTGATCCTGCGGGCGGTGGAACTGCGGGACAGAAAAAAACTCGCCGAACTGGCTGTTTCTCTGGAATCTTTCGGCAAAAGAAGTATTTCACTGGCCAGCGGTATTCTGAAAGGAAATAAAAGAAGTTGACAGAAAAGGGGCTGCGGCTGAAACATATCACAGCAGCGGATATGGATGATCTGCTTGCCCTGGAACACTTATGTTTTTCCCGTCCCTGGACAGCGGCTTCTTTTCTGGCGGAACTGCTGGCGGAAACAGCCTGTCATCTGGGCATAGAAAAAAATACGGAACCGGCCGGGGAAAACTTTTTTCTGACTGCCTATCTGTTTTTCCGTGTCATTGCCGATGAAATGCAGATTATGAAAATTGCGGTAAGGCCCGCACATCGGGGGCAGGGAATTGCCTCCCTGCTTCTGGGGGCAGGTATACAGCAGGCCCGGCAGGCGGGTGCCGCTGCCTCCTTTCTGGAAGTCCGCTCCTCCAATACCGCTGCCCTGGCATTCTATACCGGGCAGGGGTTCCGGCAGATCGGCATCCGGAAAGACTATTATCCCGGAAGCAAATCGGCAGAAAGGGAAGATGCATTATTATTAATGAAAAATCTGAAGGAGGGATTATGAGCATTAAAGTCGGAATTAACGGATTCGGAAGAATCGGCCGGATGGTATTCCGGGCAGCGGCAAAACACCCGGATGTGGAAATTGCAGCTATCAACGATCTGACAGATGCGGCAACCATGGCCCACCTGCTGCAGTACGATTCGGTACACGGCAGATTTGACGGGGATGTGAGCATTGGCGAAACAGACATCCGCGTGGACGGCAGGTCCGTTTCCATTTCATCTGTCAAAGATCCGGCCCGTCTGCCCTGGAAAGATCTGGGTGTGGATATTGTCGCGGAATGTACCGGTCTGTTCCGGGATGCCGAAAGCGCATCCAGGCATCTGGAAGCAGGTGCCCGGAAGGTGATTATCTCGGCACCGGCCAGGGACCCGGATATCACCATTGTCATGGGAGTCAATGCCAGCGGCTATGATCCGCGCAGTCACCATATCCTCTCCAATGCATCCTGCACCACCAACTGCCTGGCACCCGTTGCCAAGGTACTGCTGGAGAATTTCGGTATCCGCAGCGGTCTTATGACCACCATCCACGCCTATACCGGGGATCAGCGTCTGCTGGATTTTCCCCATAAGGATCTGCGGAGGGCCAGAGCAGCGGGTATGTCCATGATTCCCACCAGCACGGGCGCTGCCCGCGCGGTTGCACTGGTTCTGCCGGAACTGGAAGGAAAACTCAACGGTCTGGCGGTCCGGGTTCCCACCCCCAATGTTTCTATTGTGGATTTTGTCGCGAACCTGGAAAAATCCGGTGTTACGGCAGCAGATGTCAATGAGGCCCTGAAACAGGCATCAGAAGGTGAACTGTCCGGCATTCTCGGTTTCAGTGAGCTGCCCCTGGTATCCATAGATTTCAACGGATGTCCGCTGTCTTCCGTTGTGGATGCCCCGACAACCTATGCAGTGGGCAATATGGTGAAAGTCATGTCATGGTATGACAATGAGGCCGGATATTCCCACCGTATGGTAGAACTGGCGGCCATGATCGGCAGGCAGTTGTAAAATAACTCAAAAACGGCACCCTGAAGCCATTTTGGAAATTTGGCATCTGTAATTTCAATAAGCTGAAGCTGATAAAATATAAAGCTGCCATTTTTTACTGTACAAAAGTATTAGCTTTAAACATTTAAAATTATTTAATTTTTTCTGAATAAATATTATCCGGGTGTCTTTTTTGAGAAAATAAAACAGCGGATTTGTGAAAGCAGGAGGTGAAATGGAATCGAGAAGACCTTTTATTGCCGGAAACTGGAAAATGTACAAAACCCTTTCCGAAGCCGTAAAAACAGCAGAAGAAATGGCGGAACTGCTGCGGGACATAAAAGACCGGGACATAATGATTGCACCGCCCTTTACTGCACTGGCAGCGGTCGGGGAAGCCCTCCGGAACAGCCCGGTATCCCTGGGTGCCCAGAATCTTTACTGGGAAAGTGAAGGCGCGTACACCGGAGAAATTTCCGCTGCCATGCTGGTATCGGCCGGATGCCGTTATGTGATTATCGGTCATTCGGAACGGCGGCAGTATTTCGGGGAAACAGATGAAGATGTCCGCAGGAAAATCCGGGCTGCTGTCCGGGAAAATCTGCGGCCTGTTCTGTGTGTCGGGGAAACAGAATCGGAACGGGATGCAAAAAATACATTTTCTGTACTTGACAAACAGGTAAAAAATGGTTTAAAAGATTTTGTTTCGGATGAACTGAAACATCTGGTGCTTGCCTATGAACCGGTCTGGGCTATCGGAACGGGTAAAACCGCAAGCACGGAACAGGTACAGGAAGTGCATTCCCGGCTGCGTTCCCTGCTGGGAACCTTATTCGGAGAAAGTTTTGCCGCAGGCCTGAGAATACTCTACGGCGGCAGCGTGAAACCCGAAAATATCGGGGAACTGATGCAGATGCCGGATGTGGACGGTGCGCTGGTCGGCGGAGCCAGTCTGAAAGCAGCCGGTTTTTCAAAAATTGTATCTTACTGAATAAGGGGAAAAATTTCCGGCTGTATTCTGCAGGGTTCCTGTACCGGCCCTGTCACATATAAAGAAGAAAAAGGTAATTTATTATTTTATGTCATCAATTTTAGTCACTTTACATATTATTGTCTGCACAGCCCTGATTATGATTGTACTTTTGCAGACCGGAAAAGGCTCGGATATGGGTGCGGCTTTCGGCGGCGGCGGCAGTCAGACACTGTTCGGAAGCACAGGCGCGTCAACCTTTCTGAGTAAGGCAACAACTGTCGCCGCTATTGTATTTATGCTTACCTGTCTTTCCCTGGCCTATATTTCCGGAAACAAAGGCGGCAGTTCCATTATGCCTGACAGTGCGCCGCCCGCACCGTCTGCTGAGGAAAAACCGGCAGATGCGGCTCCGGCAGATGCGGTTCCGGAAGAAACTTCGCGGGTGAATGATGCTGCCCCGGGTGAAAATCCGGAAAGTGCGGAAAATACAGGGCCGGGCGCTATGGCAGAAGAAGCCGGAGCAGAAGAAAAAGCAGCGTCTGCAACATCCGTTTCCCCGGAAGCTGCGCCCCTGTCATCAGATGCAGAAGAAAATGCAGACCGGGCCGCAGCAAAAGCCGACGAATCAAAGGAAGAAACTGCTTTAACAGATACCGGAAAAACAGAATAAGCGATTTTTTTGTGCCGAAGTGGTGGAATTTGGTAGACACGCTATCTTGAGGGGGTAGTGGGCCACGCCCGTGCCGGTTCAAGTCCGGCCTTCGGCACCATTCAGATCATCATAAGCCAGGGCTGATAAGGAATGTATCCGAATCAGTGATCCTGGCTTTTTTTTTAGCCCGGAATACTCATAAATCTGAATGATTCTCCGAATCATAATGCTTCAGATGAAAACCGACCTGCAAAGCTGATTTTCATCATTTTTTTCGGACAGTTATCGGAATTTGTGAATCATGCGGGGTAACAGTTGCATTATAAAGATTTTCAGAAAATTATTTTTTCCGGAAATCTGCAACATTACGCAGGCGACCCTAAATACCTGTAAAATTTTCGGCGCGGATTCTGCCGCTGTCTGAAAAAACAGCCGGGAAATGACAGGTATTTATGATCTCCCGCTTATCCGGAGACAGATATGGGTGATTTTTATTTACCGGCCATTCGAATCAGGGGATACCGTCCTTTCCGGGATGTTCTCTTCCGCTTCAATCCCCTTGAAGTCATCATCGGTTCCAACGGATCCGGAAAATCCAGTCTTTTTGAATTTCTCAAATTTCTGCGGAATTCCTGCCTGGGAGAGATCCCCCCGGAAATCATTCCGGGCGAAACCTCCCGGCATATTTATCAGAAACCGGGGCCGGAAAAACTCTTCTGGAATGCCCAGATTGATTTTCAGAATGATATTCCGATTTTTTATCAGGGAGAAGTGGAAAAAGGGGAAGGACATCCCAAAGTGCTGTTTGAAAGAATTCTGACCAAAAAAGCCATTGACAGCAAAAGCCCCGGCGGTTTTACCTTTCTGGATTTCCGGGACGGCCGGGGACTGGTGCGTGATCCTGAAGACGGTGATTTTCTCCGCAAAGAATGGATTTTGGGAAAAAATAACCAGTTGGGCCTGGGGGCCATCAGTGATGCCGGTTTACCGCTTTTGTATCATCTGCGGGAATATATCCGGGGATGGCGTTTCTACAGTGCTTCCGGAATCAACAGCCGGAAAATCCGCCGACCCGTACCGCCGGTCCGTGAACCGGTTCTGGATGAAGACGGCAGCAATCTGAGTGCGGTTATTTATGCCCTGAAAAACTTTCATGAAGAGGCTTTTTCCGATCTGAAATCCCTGACCCGCTTTGCCATTCCCGGATTTAAAAATATTGATGCCCGGCTGCTGGAAGGAAGCGGGGAAGTGCATGGTTTCTGGCAGGAGGAAGGGGTGGAGGATGAACTGAATTTTTCAGATCTTTCGGACGGTATTCTCTGCTTTATTGCCTGGGCCACCCTTTGCGTTACGCCCTCACCGCCGCCACTGATCTGTTTTGATGATCCCGGACAGGGGCTGCATCCCAGAACCCTGCCTGTACTGGCGGGACTGTTTGAAAAAGCATCCGAAAGAACCCAGGTGCTGATTGCCACCCACAATTCCTATTTCATGACCCAGTTTGATTTGGAAAGTATTGCCATTATGAAAAAAACAGCCGGGGGGAGCGTATATGTCAATGTACGGAATTCCCAAACCCTGCTCAACAAACTTCACCAGATTGACAATGAGGAACTGGAGCAGATGTACCGCGCAGATGAGCTGGAAGGACTGTTTTAAGGAAACGCCGGGAAATAACTTTCCCGTTTGAAAATCGGAACAGTCGTCTTTCACCTGGTCTGTTACCGGTATGCTGAACCCGGAATTCCTGAACGGCTGGCGTTCACCATCAAACCTTTCATAAAAAAAGGCATATGCCCGCAAATCATTAGTGTCCTGCCCTGATTGAAAAGCCTTATCCTCCGTGCTTTTGCAAATGATTCAGAAAATTATCCGATTCGTTTCAGAATCAGTGCATTAACAAACGGATGCAGGGTCTTTTCAATTATCACAGGACACAATCCGCAAATCCGGAATCTTCAAAATTGTGGACAACCTGCCCGGCATTGACTACAATGTCCGGGATGAGGAATGCTCCCTGGAAATCATGGAAGCCTGCGGAAAATGTCTGAGAAAGCGACTGAGCTTTGTTTGTGGGCCTTCCGGGTGCGGAAGATATTCCGGTCAAAGATGTCGTCCCTACAGCAAAGACAGTATCATCTACCCGGAAAGCGACGGAAAGCCCATAGCGGACAATACAAAACAGTTCAGATGGATTGTGAAGATCAAAGAGGGACTGGAGGTGATGTTCGCAGACCGTCCGGATGTGTTTGTGGCCGGGGATCTGCTCTGGTATCGGGAAGAGGGAAACAACAAAAAAAGAATGGAACAGCAGATCAATGTATCTCCTGCCCTTTGAGGGGCTGACAACAGACATCAGCGCGGAAAATCCCCATTTTCTGATTGAAAATTATGCCTTTTCCTATCCTGCATTATTCACACGTCCCGCCAAAATCAGGATATATTACTGATAAATAAAAGAATTCAGAAAAACGGTTTTACAACCCGTCTTTTTGCCATATCCTGAATTTACAGCAAAAAGTGAATTTATGAATAATTCAGGCTATCTGCCTTTCGCTTTTATTTCCCCGGGAATCTCCTTACCTCCCCACCAGCCCGGCCATCCACATGGTCAGGGGGGAACAGAAAGAAATGAGCAGGAGATCCAGAATCAGTACGAGCAGAAAAGGCAGTACCCGGCGGCTGACAGCGGCAATGCTGTCCCCGGAAACAGAACCCGATACGATGAGACATATTCCCATGGGCGGGGTAAGCATTCCGATGGCCAGATTGGTGACGACAATAACCCCCAGCTGAATCAGGTCTATGCCCAAAGCAGGCAGCATGGCCGTAATCATGGGAACCAGCAGAATAAGGGCGGCTGTTGTTTCCACAAAAGTTCCGGCAATCAGCAGCACTGTATTGATGAGCAGGAGCAGCAGTATGGGATTGTCCGTCAGATTCAGCAGGGTCCCTGCCAGACGGGCCGGTATATCCTCAATGGCCGCAATCCAGCTGAAAACCGAAGCCGACGCAATGATGAACATCACAATGGAAGAGGTAATGGCCCCATCCCGGAAAAGATGCTGCAAATCCCTGAAACGGATTTTACGGTACACGGCCATGCTTACAGTCAGTGCGTAGATGACGGCCACAGCCGCTGATTCAGTCGCTGTGAAAATCCCGAAAAGAATGCCGCCTAAAATAATCAGGGGCGCTCCCAGTGCCAGTAAGGCCCGCCGGAAGGTATGGTAAACACGGGACAGGGAAAAAGCGGCCGTCTTTGCGTATCCTTTTTTCCAGGAAACAAAGGTGGAAACAGTGATCAGGGAAAAACCGATGAGCAAACCCGGCAGAATTCCTGCGGCAAACAGCTGACCGATGGAAGCCCCGGTAAGAAATCCGAAAATAATCATGGGGATGGACGGGGGAATAATGACACCGATTGACCCGCCCGCAGCCTGCACGGCCGCGGCAAAATCAGAATCATAACCGGATTTTTTCATGGCCGGAATAAGAATGGCCCCCACGGCAGCCGCATCAGCTGCGGCAGAACCGGAGATACCGGCAAAAAACATGGCCGAAACAATGGTGACAGCCGCAAGACCGCCCGGCAGCCAGCCCACCAGGGCGTTGGCAAAATCAATAATCCGGCGGCTGATTCCCCCTTCTTCCATAATTACCCCGGCAAACATAAACAGCGGAACGGCCATAAGATGGAAGGAATCTGTTCCCCCGAACATGCGCTGCACCACCATCATCAGGGAAAAATCACCCTGCACCAGAATCGCTGTTACCGAAGCCACAGCAATGGCCACAGCAATGGGAGTATTGATGATAAAAAGAAAAAGCAGGGTCAGAATGAGAAATTCAGCCGTCATCAGAACATATCCTTCTACTCTTCATAACCTTCCAGGTCGGTACTCAGAATATCCACAATCACATCCTCCACCGCAGAACTGACATTGATAAAACGGATTCCCGAAAGACAGCCTTCTTCGCTTTTTTCTATATTCCGTACCACCCTGCCTTTGAGCCAGGGAAACTGTATGCTGCTGGAGCGGATGCTGATTTCCCCCTCGGCTCCCGGCTCCAGATATTTTTCCGTCAGCACGGAAACACCGCCAGCGCTGATGTCTTTTGTAACAAAATGCTCCGTTTTTCCGGTGCGGGTATTGAGAAATTCTCCCTTCAAAGCAATTTTCACCCGTATCTGCCGCCGTTTTTCACCCAGTCCTTTGAGTTTGCGGATAAAATAACTCATGCGCTCGGACTGCCCGTTGAGTTTGACAAATACAGACGCGAAAATTTCGGCATTGCTTTTGTTCTGCTGCACAATATCATCTATTTCCGCCATGGTACTGCGGATATCATCAATGCTCTGCACCTGTTCATCCGATGCGGCGGCGATCTGATCAATGAGCTCCCCGTTTTCATTGTTCCGGGCCACCGTATCCGAGAATATCTGCGCGGTTTCTTCCAGCAGTTCGGAACCGGCCCGGATTTTTTCAATGGTTTTGGCAATCAGTTCCTGAATATTTACTGCGGCTTTGCCGGAACGCCCTGCCAGACTGCGCACTTCATCCGCTACCACAGCAAAACCGGCACCTGTTTCTCCGGCCCGGGCGGCCTCAATGGCCGCATTCAGGGCCAGCAGATTGGTCTGAAAAGATATTTCATTGATGGTCTGAATAATATAACCGATTTCTTCGCCCCTCCTGCGGATTCCGGACATGGCCTGCGCGGTTTTCTGCATACAGATATTCAGTTTTTCAATATGCACATGGGTTTTATCCCGCAGTTCCCGGGCCAGCCGGGTGTCCGAAGCCTTCTGCCGTGTTCTGACCGATATTTCTTCCAGGGCTGCCGATGCCTGTGCAATGGATGCGGCCTGATTGGACGCTCCTTCTGCCAGCTCCCGGCTGCCGGTGGATATTTCCGCAGAAATCCGGGCAACCTTTTCGGAAGATTCATAAAGCTTTTCCGTGATATGAAAAAGGGTGCTGATGATTCTTTTCTGGATAATCCAGTGAATCACCGTCACTGCCCCTACAATGATAACAATAAAAACAAGTATATTATAATCGTTTTTTCTTTTAACATCATCAATCAGGGCATCCACATTGGCCGAGAGATTACGGCGCACCGCACTGTGAATATTCAGAAATTCTTTTTCCAGTATTTTTTTCTGCTCCGAAAGCGCGGATATCTGCTGCACCATCTCCGGCCCGGTCACACCGGCAATGGTTTTCCGTTGAATTTCTTCGGATTTTTTTGTATATTCTCTGAATTTATGCAAAATACGGTCAATTTCTTTTATCAGTTCCGGGCGGACCCCTTTTATCCCTTTCAGACTGTTGAGATATGTATCCACTTTCTGCGCCTCTTTTCCGGCCTCTTCCATTTTTTTGGAATCTCTCAGGATAATGGCATTTCCGTATGCCCTGCCCTGTTCTTCAAAAGAGGCCGGGATTTTCTGGCTCAGTTCGGTGGAATTGACAGCAAATTCCGAAATATCCGGCAGCTGATTCTGGATACTGCGGGATATAAAGAGGGAAACCCCCAAAGATACCAGATAGCCGAGAATCAGAATACTCAGACTGAACCATATTCTGAAAGAAAGTCTGAAAGAAGAGCCCATAAAAAAACATCCTTCCTGAAAAATATCCGACTGCAAATACAGATATTCAGAAATCCGCCGGATTTTTTCAAAACCAAATTGCCGGCTGCGGTCTGCGGCAGTTGAGTCCGCTGTCCGTTTTTCAGTGCTCTGATTCAGAAAAACGGATTATAAAATTTCAGCATTATCCGCGAAAGCCTGACGTACACTGTTTTTCAGCGAAAACAGGGAATTATTCAATTCTGAAAAAATCCTCTGTAAATTCTTCTCTGCCTTTGTAACGTTCCATAAAAAATACCGGCATACTTTCCATATTCCGGATGATTTCCGGATCAATACCGATACCTGCTTTGTGAAAGGCCGCAATAACAGATTCCGGACGGGGGGGACATTCTTTTACCGCGATCATTTCCCGGATATCCGGATTGTCTTTATTCTTTTTGTACATGCATTTGCCCAGAAGAATTGTTTTTTTCATGCCGGGTGAGGCTTTCATTATTTTTCCGGTCAGCACTTCCACATTGTCAAAGGCTTTTCCTTTCCATGCCAGGGCAATGGCCGAAAGAATCAGCCCGTTCATTCCCGAACAGTAAGTGCATATGCTCAGATCATAGGGACGGTATGCCAGTCCTCTGATGCCCATTTTTTCCATGGGCAGCGGCAGGGTTTTTTCCTGATTATAGGGAAAAGCATACTGCAGGGACATGGCCACATCCTCCGGCTGCTCCCCGATGATTTCAATATCTGAAAGATCGGCACAGCGTCCCCGGTTTTGTGCTGCATAGCGCAGGTGGGGAATATCCGAAGGCGCGTATCCCAGAATCCGGGCACCGACCATATCGGCGGCCAGCACATCTCCGGAAGCCAGCAGCAGATTACTGCGGCGGATGCGGCCGTCAAATGCCGGACCCCGTTCATTGCAGAAAATACCGTCAATCAAAGTCAGCATGGGCGGCATTCTGTCTGCCAGCCGGGCCACATGATAATGCAGGTCTTTTTCCGGGTCGGCATTGTGGCATTTTTTCCGGGAGGGAATATCAATCACCCCTTTCAGGTTTTTGATTCCCAAACTGACGATTGTCTGTGCATGGGTTTTGAGTACCGGCAGATTGACAGCAAAATCACTTTCCAGAATATCGCTGTTGAAACGAAGTGTGATGCCGTCTCCCAAATCCCTTTTTTGAAAAGGGCGGTCAAATATATTGACAGCTCGGACCCCGTAGCGTTTTTCCAAAAGACCGTAGCCCATTGTTTCATAGGCATGTTTCTGGCTTTCCCGGTCTTTGGGATTCATGGTCACGGAACCTTCGCCGATGATAATGTCGTTTATGCCTTTTTCTTTCAACAGGATAACAATGTCTTCCACCACCCTGGAAGTGGTAATCACACCCCATTTGGGAAACGCGGCTGCCCTGGTCCAGTAAACAATATTGGGTTTGATAAATACCCGTGCCCGGGAAGGCATGGCATCCAGTCCGCCGCAGCTTTCCACAGCCCGGCGGACAGAATCGCCTGCTTTTTCATAAGGCAGAACAGACACTTTTTTCTTCATTTATAACTCCCTCTCGTAAAAATCAACAGTTCGGTAAAAAATTCGGACTGAATAATTTCAGCAAATTGTAAAACGCAAACAAAATATTCAGATTTAATGATTTCAGTAAATTATATTTTTATGCTCTGTAAATCAGAGAAAATTACCGAACCATTGAAAAATAATAAATACGCTATTATTCCACATACTGCCTGCGGAGAAAAGAAGAATTTTCTAATGCATCAAAAAATTCTGACACTTGCTGCATTGCGCATCCTGTTATATACAGAAGGCAGGCTGATTATCCGGGAAAGACCGCCCTGTAAAAGAAATGGATGGTAAGTGGGCTGTCAATATATTTCTGTACACTCAGAAAAGCTGCGGAGGAGTGCCGGACTGAAAGTCCGGCAGACTTCCAAACTTTCAGTTTGGACTCCCCGGTCCGGACTTTTTAAAAGGGTAAAAAATTTATTTGACAATCCACTTAGAGCCTATCCGAAAACCTCCGAAACCGATTTTTAAACCCGGCAAAAACAGGGGTTCCGAACATCGGGAAACTGGTTTTCGGACAGGGTCTTAGCGAGCGGGTCAAATGGGCTGATGAATCAGCTTTATGACTGCAGGGACGTATTGCATATGCCCTTCGCCGGTCACCGGGGCCTATGCAGGCCCCGGCAGAGGGAAATCAGGCTTTCCGGCCCGCCGCCGAAATGGATATACGGTTAAAAAAATCCGGGACTGCGTCCGGAATATTAAAAATAACCCAGGTTGCCGCCTATAATCCCAACCTGTTGATTTTTCGTTCCGGTAACTTTTGAGTATCCTGCAGCTGCCTGATTTTTGCTTACTGCCCCGATAGGTGGCAGCCTGGGTTAAAAATATACAGAACATAAAATGAATCCTTATATAACAGAAAACCGCAAAGAATTCCCCCATGCAGTATATTTTCCGGAAAAAGGAAAGCATTGGCAAACCCGGGCATTTGAAAACGCGGTCCGCACACTTCTGCTGCATCAGACACGTCCCGCTCCGGAGCGTATCCGCATACTGGCATCCTCTTTTCCGGGTGAAAAAAACAGAGAAATTCTGGATCATGCCTTTGCACTGTCCGAATTGCCAGGCTTTGCAAAAAAAAGTCCCCGGGAAGCGGAAAAGCAGGGATTTGATCCGGGCATTCCGCGCCTGTCTTATCGGGAAGTACGGGAAAGTCTGGAGGCGGTTCCGGAAAACCGGGAATGGATACAGAAAAATGCAAAACGGGCAGCGGGCCGTTTTCATATTCCTCTCCCGGATACTGCCATTCCGGAAAAACTGACGGAAGCGGCAGAATATCTGCTTTCCTTCCTCTGCAGGCATGTTTCTTTCTGGGAAGCCGATGCTTTTCCACTGGAAGCCATGATGGATTTGCAAAACCGTTATGACTGGACTTTCCGCACGGATGCCTGGTCTCTGCGGGAGCAGCTGAGGCGGGAATCCCGGATAATCCGGCAGGCATGGAGGCAAATTCGGCATTTCTCTCTCCGTTTTCCCCTTCTGCTCATCCTGAACGAATGCGCACCCTCGGATTATATGCTTTCCCTGCTGCCGGACAATGCGGAAGTATGGCGGCCTTCCGGAAAAATACCTGATGCGCGTGTGCTGATTTACCGGGGACTCAAGATATCCTCATCTGAGCACCGGGAAGATTTGGAGACAGGTCCGGAAGGCAGAGAATTGGAAAAAGCACTGGAGCTGGCCCGGAGACTGGGAAGGCAGCCGCTGCTGCTGGATTTTTCCCGCAGACGTTTTCCCCG
Source organism: Desulfobacteraceae bacterium (assembly GCA_011390755.1). Lineage (GTDB taxonomy): Bacteria > Desulfobacterota > Desulfobacteria > Desulfobacterales > Desulfococcaceae > JAABRU01. Next base: position 43,323 of record JAABRU010000038.1, read on the forward strand.
TTCTTTTTTACGCGTTGTCCGCTTTGCAGCAAAAAAGGGAATGGGGATTCATCCCCTGGGAAAAGTGCGGGATCGGCATTCAGCGGGAATTCCTGCCCCCAAATCGGCACAGGGATTTCAGACTTTCAGGGGAAGCCCGTGTATCACACTCTGCGATCCATGGCCCCTTTGCGATCCGGAAATCACGGTGCAGACAGAAAAAAAATCCTTCTGTCCGCAGCACAGCAAGCCCTGGCAGGATGACCGTATCGGTGCAAGGACAGAGCGGGAAGCCGATGAAAAAGGACAGTATAATATTTATTGCCGCTCCTGGGTGGTTCCGGTTCTCGGGGGATGGATGAGAGCCGATGATCTGTTCAAAAGCAGACTGGCCAGACAGATACGGCAGGGCGGACATACAAAATTTCCGGGAATCCGTGCAGGATAATTTGCCGCTTGGGAGAATATTTCTGACCTGAATGATTCACAAATCCGTTTTTTACAGTAAATACAGGAAGACACAGAAAACTGCGTTTTTAAGCCGTGTTTTTGTATAAGCAAATTAATCAGCAGTTTATCTGCTATGAACTAAAACGTATGAATAATGCAGGCTGAAAATCTGTACAAATACAATCAGACCGGGTATTCTGTATCTTCCTGCCCGACCGGATCGGGGTATAATGCCGACGGTTCATCATTTTGCAAATCGGGCGGTGAATCGGACGCAGTTTCAATAGGCCCGGTAGCCAGAATCGGGGAAGCCCGGAATGATCCGGCGTTCATCAATGCAACAAGACGCTGCAGGGAACTCAGGATCATGTGCTGTTCCCAGCTTTCCAGATTAGCGAACGCAGTCAGAAACCTGTCCTGCAGCGGAGGAGGAGACACATGGAGGAGTTTCATACATTTCGGTGTCACTTTTACCAGCACCCGCCGTCTGTCTTCATCACTGCGGTTCCGGAGCAGCAGTTCCCGTTTTTCCAGGCGGATCAGAATACCGGTAACCGTGGACTGACTTAAACTGATGGCTTTGGCCAGCTCGCTGACCGACACTTCCCCCCTTTTATAAATTTCTTTTAAAATAAGCAGCTGCGGTCCTGTCAGACCGTGATATTTTACCAGATAACGGGAATGCAGATCAATGGCCTGCATAATCTGGCGGATGGAACCCAGTACCTGATCTGTGATTGTATCGGAATAACTGTGATGATGATGGTGCATGAAAAAAAATCCATAAAAAAAAGGGCTGCACCTTTTCAGGTGCAACCCTCTGAAATTATTCAGACTCTTTGTTTCAATCGCTTATTAATGACCTTTTGCAAACAGTCCGGCAATTGCTGCAGCCTGCGGATGTGCGTAGATAAGGATCAGTGCGATAACCAGTGCATAAATACACAGAGATTCAATCATCGCCAGACCGATGAGCAGGGTAACAGTTACTTTACCGGAAGATTCGGGGTTTCTTGCAATACCTTCCACAGCAGCTTTCAGACCAAGACCCTGGCCGATACCGCAACCGAAAGCAGCGATAGCAATTCCGAAACCCGCGGCAGTTACACAGGCGATAAAAAACTCTAATGCAAATTGTTCCATTTCTTTACTTTTCCTCCTTTAAATAAGTTAAATGTAATGATATTCAGCTTCTTCCATTATCCCATTAATAGCGAAGCAAAAATCCGTAATGAATCATTAATGCGCATGTTCCATTGCACCGGTAAAGTACATGACGGAGAGCAGGAAAAATACAAATGCCTGCACCAGTGCAACAAAGATACCCAGGGCCATAATCGGCAGCGGTGCAAAAAAGGCACCGGCCAGGGCAAAGAGAATGCCCAGAACCAGCTCATGTCCCATCATATTTCCGAAAAGACGGAAGGAGAGGGAAAGAATTCTGGCCAGATGTCCGATGAGTTCAATGGGGAAAATGATGGGAACCATCCACCACACAGGCCCCATAAAATGTTTGATATAAGCGGCACCGTGATATTTGACACCGATAATATGGGTAAAAATAACAACGACCAGCGCGCAGGAAAGAGTTGTATTCAGACTGGCAGTCGGCGGAAAAAATCCGGGAACCAGTCCGACGAGGTTGCTGATGAAGATATAAATAAAAATGGTTGCCACAAGAGGAAAGAGCCAGCGTCCCTCTTCCCCTGTAATCTCCACCATAAAATCTTCAATGCCTCCCAGAATAATTTCAAACAGGTTCTGTGCTTTTGACGGAACCAGACCGATACCTTTGGATGCCAGGAACCCGAAACCGATGAGCATCAGCATGACTACCCATGAATATACGACATGCGGGTATGCATGGGCAAAATGCCCCAGTCCTAGCAGCTCGAACAACTTGACGAAAAACATATAGGGATGTTCCACCTTACACCGCCTCCTTAAAGAAAAGATTTTTGATTTCCAACAAAGTAGCAAGCATAATACTTGCAACCACAACCGACAGGCCGACAAACAGCCCTATAGGATTCACTATGTGCTTATAAATCAGCACAAAAATGATCAGACCGCTGATAAGAAAACGAATATAATATTTGGCAAGGATAACATTATGGGAAGTCAGCCGGGAAGGATGCAGCGCGTTTTTCAGGGTCCTGTGCAGAAGATGAAAATTGACGGTGACAATCAGTCCGCCGGAAACAATCCCCAGTGTGAATTCAGCAGAAGTCAGGAGAAATCCGACTGTACTGACACATACTAAAAGAATCCAGTTTGTTCTTGTCACAAAAGTAAGAATGCGCTGCTGAATATTCAAAACGCCTTCGGGCTCCTTAATATTTTCTGCTTTTTTTAATTGCAAGACCGATATTCCGGTATCCGGCGGCAATTCCCAGCCCCAGAAAAATCAGGGTACACCAGGGATTGCTGTCATATCTGCTGTCCAAAAATATCCCGATACCCAGACCGATGAAAATGGAAAGGGCAACGGAAAGTCCGATACTGCTGTAATAAGCCAGTTCTTTAATCTGTTTTATATCTCTTTTTTTCATGTATTATAAACCGGCAGAACAGAAAAAAATCTGTTCTGAAGTTCCGTCGTGTAGCATAGGAACATCCGCAAGTCAATGAAAAACATCACTGGCGCTTTTCATAAATCAATTTTCCGCACATCAAAAACCGGGCCGTCTTTGCAGGCATGAAGATAGCGGGTCTCATCATTTTTGTCCTGCACCGCACATCCCAGACATGCCCCCATGCCGCAGGCCATCACGGTTTCAACGGAAACCTGGCAGGGAATCTGATAGGGGATGGCCATATCCGCAACAGCTTTGAGCATGGGGAGCGGGCCGCAGGCATAGATCCTGTCCGGTCTGTTTTTTTCAATATAACGCTGCAAAGGTCCGGTCACCAGTTCACAGCTTCCGGCGCTTCCGTCATCCGTGGAAATATGAACGGTTTCAACCCCGGCGCTGAAAAAATCATTTAAGCAGAGCAGATCGTCTTTTGATCTGCCCCCGATAAATACCGTACATTCATGCAGTCCCCTGCCCTGATGCAGCAGTGATTCCGTCAGAAAATACATGGGGGCCACCCCGATGCCCCCGGCGGCAATAAAAATGCGGCAGCTTTTGCCGGGCAGACGGAAATGATTTCCCAGGGGGCCCAGGGCATCCAGACGCTCCCCTTTTCTGCAAAGGGAAAGTTTTTCTGTGCCTTCCCCCACAACTTTATAGAGAATTTCAAATCCCTGAATGCTTCCGCCTTTGTGAATCAGACGGTGGATGGAAAATGGGCGGCGGAGAAAGGGGCTCAGTCCCTCACAAAACCGGATCATGACAAACTGTCCCGCTTTTGCCCGGGCATAGGCATCGGAAGCGGAAAGTCCCATTCTGAAATATCCCGAACACTCAATGCTGTTCCACAGCACCCTGACGGTTTCCTGATTCATCTGCATTCTTCCTTTTCGGCATTTCTTCTTCAGAGGGAGCGGATTTTTCCGGCTTTTCCGGAGCTCTGCCGTATGTACAGGAAAGCAGTTCTCCCACAAAACTGCCGACAACGACTTTGCTGGCAATTTTCACCGGTATCCGCCTTTCATCTGCCGTAATCCATAACTGAATACTGGCATCTTTGCTTTTTTCAAAAACCCCTTTTACATCTTTCAGATTCGGTTCCAGCAGAAAGGTGTCATATGATTTTTCGCCGATTTTCACGGTTTCCCGTTTTTTGACACGCACCTCTCCCATCACAATTCTTTTTCCGTCACAGACAGGACGCATGAGAATTTTCTGCTTACTGAAATCCGTCAGTCTTGCAAAATAAAAGGCGGACAGGGGATCGAAGGCACCCGGCATAAGAGATACCGGGGGTTTGCTTTCCCCTCTGTTTGTATATACGGCCTCTTTTTTCTCCCAGTCAAAAACAACGGTAATATCCCGTTTGCTTTTTCCTTCTCTCTGCTTTTTTTTATACAGACAGGAACGGTTCATGCCGCTATCCGCGAAAGCATCAATACGGTCCCGTACTTTATAAAAGGTGTCAATAAAGGCATTGGTTTCGGCTGTCATGACAAAATGGTACATGACTTTTCCATTCCCTGTTTCCATGGGAAGTACCTCCAGTGTGGCTTCTCCCGCGTGGATAATTCCCCAGCGGAGGGAAAATGTCAGTTTCTCGCCGGGATAAAAAGGATGGGAAAGCGGAGGCGATACAGTCGGATCCGAGGCTGTGCCAATACCGGGAAAAAGAAAAATAAACGGAATAAGCAATGCGCTGTGTATTATTTTTATCAGGCTCATATTGCGTTTCAGGGTTTTATCTGACCAGTATATCTGCTATAGATTTTCAGAAAAATAATTGCAGTTTTTCAAAATGGTATTCAGCATAATTTCAGATAGATAAAAACACCATTTTATGCAATTAATTATCTGAAAAACTATAACCTGAATTATTCATACGTTTCGCCAAAATCAGGCTATATTACTGATAAACAGAAAAAATCAGAAAAACGGTTTTCAAACTCAGTTTTTTGCCATATCCTGAATTTACAGCAAAAAGTGAATCTGTG